>CACGFX010000067.1 GCA_902572395.1 uncultured Synechococcaceae cyanobacterium | reverse complement strand
AAAAAATTGTTTTCAGTCAATTAGGTATTAATCCACTTATAAAGTTAGGTAAAGAATATCTCACCAGCAATAATTTTGTGCGTTTAAAAGAAGGTATTAAAGAAACGGAAAAACCCTTAGATAATAAAAAAACAAAAGCAAAAAAAATTAAAAAAATCTCAAAATCGGGAGAAGATAAGATTCAAATTAAACTTGAAGCAAATGCAAATTCTAAAGATAAATCGACAAATAAAACTAATGAAAATAATGAAGTTGTATTTACAGATAAAAAGGATGAAGTTGAACTTACAGATGATCTAAACAATGCAAGAAAAAAAAGAAGAAGATCTTCAGCAAGCATTGAATAAAGTATTCGAAGTTGGAATAGATGAAGTTGGACGGGGAGCGATTTTTGGTCCAGTTTTTGCAGCAGCTGTAGTATTAACTGAAAAAAATAAATTAATCTTAAAACAATTTGGAGTAACAGATAGTAAAAAACTAACTCCCAAAAAAAGAAAATTACTTTTACCAAAAATTTTATTACTCTCTTCAGATTATGGAATTGGGCAATCTTCGGCCAGAGAAATAGATAAGTTAGGTATCAGGGTTGCGACAGAACTTGCAATGATAAGAGCTTTAAAAAAATTAAAAGAAAAGCCATCTGAATTAATAATTGATGGTCCCTTATTATTAAGGCCATGGGACGGAATTCAGAAAAACATAATATGTGGAGACACAAAGTTTATCTCGATAGCTTCAGCAAGTATAGTTGCCAAAGTTTCTCGCGACAATCTAATGGAGAGGTTAGAAAAAAAATACTCAGGATACTTGATATTTCAAAATAAAGGTTATGGAACCAGAGAGCATTTTTCATTAATCAAAAAAAATGAAATAACTAAACTTCATAGGAAAAGTTTTTTAAAGAAATCAAATCTTATTTAATTCACACCAATCTAAAAAATCTTTTACGAGTTGCTGTTGAACCCTTGACTTTATACCCAACAGAATTCCATTTAATACCGAATGACCAGTAGATTCCAAAATTTTCCTTGGTACCAGTTTCAGTAGAGGGGGTTGGCTTACAGATACTCCAAGAAGCGCCTCACCTTCTAAACCAATATCAGTTGCTTCCAAATTCGCTTTCAAAATAAGATTAAAATCATCTATTATCCCCAAACCATCCAATGTACTTTCAAGGGCACTCATTTTTAAAATTCCATCTTTATTTTCTACTGCAATTGAGACAACAGGGTTAATATCTAATTGAAAAACCTTAAAACTTGTTACTGTATACTTATATCTACCTACTCCTTCTGGTACTAATTTTTTGGAGTCAAGCATTGCTCCAACAACTCTTTCTTCTTCCAAAAGATATTTAGAAAGATATTCTTTATTACGTGTTACAGAAAGCTTGAGTTTCTGTTTAGCATCAAAAGACAATAGCATTTTCTATATTCCTCCAATGCTTATTTGATCTCTTTTTTTTTTTACAATTAATCATGCGCAAACAAGTTGCATATTTAGGTCCTCAAGGAACATACGCAGAAAAAGCAGCCCATATATTATCAAAGCTTGCCAATTTTCAGACACCTATATTTGTACCATGTAATGGGTTACATTCGGTCATTAAATCAATAGCGTACAACAATTGTGATGCTGCTGTAGTCCCTATAGAAAATTCTGTAGAAGGGGGAGTTACAGCTACTCTGGATGCCCTTTGGAAATTCCCTGAAATTTTTATAAATAAAGCAATTGTTTTACCTATAAAACATGCATTAATTAGTGATGGAGACCTTTCAAACATTTCAGAAGTATTATCTCATCCTCAAGCATTAGCTCAATGTTCAGAATGGTTATCTGAGAATCTTCCAAATGCAATTCCTCTCCCTACAAATTCAACGTCAGAAGCTGTGAATATGGTCAAGGGGAGTAAATTCAGAGCTGCTATCGGTTCAAAATCGTTAATTCAAATTGAAGGACTTAAAGAATTAGCCTTTCCTATTAATGATGTTCCTGGTAATTGCACTAGATTTGTTTTATTGAGCAAGGAATCAAATTCAAATTTAGCTAATATTGCTAGTTTTGCTTTCTCGTTAATTTCAAATAA
>CACGFX010000066.1 GCA_902572395.1 uncultured Synechococcaceae cyanobacterium | reverse complement strand
TGACAACAAAATGTAAGAGTAGATATTTGATTATTTAAGGTTCTTGGTATGAATTCTGATAATTAATAAAATCAGAAATTATCAAAAATCAAAAAAGCAATAACTCTGATATAAAATAAAAATAATAAGAACTTCCAGAAAAATCCTATATTTTTAGATACTTAATTTTTATGTCTTCTACTAGTTTTAATCAATGGACTAAACTTTTAGGAACCTCTGAAGATGATTTCGGAAATGCCTTAACTACTGGAAGTGATGGATACATTTATATTGCTGGCGGGACATATGGAGATCTTAATGAAGAAATTAACCAAGGACATCGTGATTCTTTTATTTCCAAGTTCAGTGCTGAGGGAGATATTCTATGGACAAAAATTTTAGGATCACGTGATACGGATAGGGCAAATGCCTTAACTACTGGAAGTGATGGATCAATTTATATTGCTGGATATACAACTGGTGATTTAGATGGGCAACCAAATAGTGGAGGTTCTGATGCATTCATTAGTAAATATAATCCAGATGGCGAGAGAGTTTGGACTAGACTTTTAGGAACCTCCAGTGATGATAGGGGATATGACCTAACTACTGGAAGTTATGGTTCAATTTATATTTCTGGATATACAACTGGTAATTTAGATGATCAAACTAGTAATGGAGATGAAGATGCATTTATCACTAAATATAATACTGATGGCGAAAAAGTTTGGACTAGACTTTTAGGAGCCTCTAGTGGTGATTCTGCACAAGCAATAACGACTGGAAATGATGGATCAATTTATATTGCTGGTTTTTCAAGAGGTGATTTAGATGATCAAACTAGTAATGGAGATGAAGATGCATTTATCACTAAATATAATACTGATGGCGATAAAAGTTGGACTAGACTTATAACTTCATCTCATTTTGATGAGGGACCTGCCTTAACTACTGGAACTGATGGATCAATTTATGTTGCTGGTGTTACAAGAGGTGATTTAGATGGGCAAACTAATAATGTCTCTTATAGTTCATTCATCAGTAAATATAATCCTGATGGCACAACAGATTGGACTAAACATTTAGGAACCTCCTTTTTCGATAGGGGATCTGCCTTAACTACTGGAAATGATGGATCAATTTATATTGCTGGTTTTACAAGAGGTGATTTAGATGGGCAAACTAAAAATGGAATAGTTCAAGATGCATTTATAAGCAAATATAATTCTGATGGCACAAAAGATTGGACTAGACTTATAGGGAGTCCTGAGTGGACTGGTGGAGAAGCATTAACAACTGGTCAAGATGGATCGGTTTATATTTCTGGATATACAGCTGGTGGTGATTTAGATGGTCAAACTAATAATGGAGAATTTGATGCGTTTATAAGTAAGATGTCTATCTTATTTCTTCCCTCAGAAATATCTTTATCATCGACAAGTTTCAATGAAAATATAGATGCAGAAAGTACAGTCGCAACTTTATCCACTATAGATGCCGATACTTCTGATAGTCATACTTATACTTTAGTAAACGGAGAGGGAGATACCGATAACATTTTTTTTACTATTGATGAAAGTGAATTAAAAATAAATGCTTCTCCTGATTATGAAACAAAACCAAGTTATTCTGTCCGCATAAAGACAACCGATAGTGTTGGTCTTTCTTATGAAGAAGCAATCACTTTAAATATTAATAATATTATTGAAATAATTCGCTCTTCAAGAGATCAAACAATCCCTAACTCCGTAGAAAATTTAATTCTTTCTGGTTCTGGAGATATTAATGGTACTGGTAATGCTTCTTCAAACATCATCACAGGTACTACTGGTGCAAACAGATTAAATGGTTTATTAGGTAATGACACTCTAAATGGTTTATTAGGTAATGACATCCTAAATGGTGGTCAAGGTAATGATCGTCTAGTTGGTGGGGGGGGAATTGATACTGCTGTTTTTAGTTCTAATGCAAACCGTATTAATCTTGGTATAACAACGGTTCAAAGTACTGGTGATGGTAGCGATATTTTGAGCGGTATAGAAAACATCAGTGGTGGAGATGGAGATGACATCATCACCGGAAATCGTTATGCTAATACTCTTAATGGTGAAAATGGAAATGACACCCTAAATGGTGGATTAGGTA
>CACGFX010000065.1 GCA_902572395.1 uncultured Synechococcaceae cyanobacterium | reverse complement strand
TTCTAAACAGTTGCTTCCTAATAATCCTCTTTTTACCAATTCAATCTTGGATAAATGCAAAAAATTAATTCTTTTTAGAAAAGGTTTAACTTTAGTTTTGTCTGATGATATTGATTTAAAAACTAACCTTGCTACAGAATTAGCTTCTGAGTATGGGAAGAGGGTATTGCTAGAGACAATTCCCTCTGGTAAGAATGAAATTCTTTGCTCTAGTTTTGACTGGTGGATTATGAATTCTTATTTAATTCAAATTCCAGAACAAATTATCATTCCTTTACTTCCGATTCCAAATATGTCAGAACCTATTAATACAATTACAGTCTCCCATAAAAATAAGCTTTCTCAAGATTGGTTTAGAGACTTCTTTCTTCCTCAAGCTAGAATTAAACTTGAAAGATCTATTTCTCCTTTAAGAAGAAATTCAGGTAAGTTAATAATCTTAGATGGAAGAGCAAATAAAAGAAACTGGGGAAGATTACTTTTGCAAAACATTCAACCCTCAAAACAAATTAACTATATGCTACCTTTTGATTAGGTTATGATTTTGTAAATAACTAAAGAAATATGGGAGAAGCAAAAAGACGTAAAACACTTGGTTTACCTCCAAAAAAAAATAATACTAAAACTAAAATTGATGAGTCTCCAAGATTATTTGAATGGCTTCCCTTTACAATTAATCAAAGAGATATCCTAATTAAATTAAGTATAAAGGCTAGTTGGTTTGGAATTGGAGGGTTAGTAATCTTATGGATTGTAGTGAGATTTATAGGCCCTGCTGCTGGGTGGTGGACTTTAGCTGATTCTTTATAAATCTAAGCTACTGTTTTTATATCATTAACAGCGATTGTATTAGCAGGATTGCTATTTAATGCTTTCATTGAATTAGAACTGACTTCAGTTCCTTCTGTTAATTTTTCTTTAACCATAGATTCTACTTTATTCCTGATTTCTAAGTTTTGATCAAGCCAAATAATTGTATTATCTCTTCCTTGTCCAATATTTTCTCCTTCGTAACTATACCAAGCACCTCTCCTTATGATGATATTAGTCTCTTCTGCTAAATCTAATAAGCATCCTGTTGTACTAATACCTTTCCCAAAGAGAATATCAAATTCTGCAATTCTAAATGGTGGTGCAACTTTGTTTTTTGCTACTTTCACTTTTGCTCTTATGCCATATTCCTCAGTACCTCTTTTAAGAGTTTGAATTCTTCTGATATCAAGTCTTACTGAGGCGTAAAATTTTTAGGCGTAATTGATTCAGGAATATTACCGTACATCCAGATTTGCCAATATTTCCTGTTATTTTCCTCATTGCTTGGCTCATTAGCCTTGCTTGGCTTCCAATTACGTGATCTCCCATCTCTCCTTCTATCTCGGCTCTTGGGGTTAGTGCTGCGACCGAGTCAACAACTACAAGATCTACCGCACTCGATCTTATAAGTTGGTCAACTATTTCTAGAGCCATTTCACCAGTATCTGGCTGTGAAACTAACAAATTTTCAACATCAACACCTAAAGAGGCCGCATAAACTGGATCGAGTGCATGCTCAGCATCTACAAATGCAGCTACTCCTCCATTTTTTTGGACTTCCGCAATCGCGTGAAGCGTTAATGTAGTTTTTCCTGAACTTTCTGGCCCGTAAACTTCTACTACTCTTCCTTTCGGATAGCCTCCTCCTAATGCTAAATCTAAGGTGAGCGCTCCAGTAGATATTGTTTCTACTTTCATCCTTGAGGCATCACCAAGTCTCATTATTGATCCTCGTCCAAAATTCCTTTCTATTTGACCTAATACAAGACTTAATGCCTTGTCTTTTTCTTTTGATTCAGTTTTTTTCTTTTCTTCAAGGCTCATTGTTTGATTTATCGGTTAAAGTTCTTGTAATTATTCTAAATTTGGAAATTTTTATTTAAACCAAACTTCATAAATACAAACTATAGTACACTTGTACTCTAGCTGAATATCTTTAAATTGCAACTAATTCTCCAAGGTTTTTTAATTTTAATAATTTGATTTCATTACTTAACTTATTTTTATCTGATTCTTTCAAATATCCCCAATCAGCTAGGAAGCATGGAATGTGAGAAGTTTCTGAATTTTGTTTAATATCTATTAGAGTTTTTTTTCTATCTTCTATAAAGCCTAAAATTTCATAAGATTGTGTAAG
>CACGFX010000064.1 GCA_902572395.1 uncultured Synechococcaceae cyanobacterium | reverse complement strand
GCCATTTCTGAAATTATTATTGCAAGTGCTATCTTCCTAGGAATTGTATATTGGGAAGTTAAATTCCTATATACCAAAACTACCGTAGCGAAATAAATTCACTCAAAACAGGAAAATTAAAAATGTAGAAAATTTAAATAAAATTTAAGAATTTAAGTTGACAAAAAAAGCTCTAAATATGAGAAAATAAACACAAATATAAATCCCACTAATGAGCGAAGTCCAAAATTCTAATGCCAACTCAACTCAGCAACAACAACAGCAACAGCAACAATCCTATTCAGACAGCAAAATTAATTCAGCTGAGAGCGAGAGACTTTATCTTGAGATGAAAGAAGCATGGCTTTAAATTTAATTCGTGTTTGCAATAATATTTCTATAATTTTTTTTATTTTGAAGTAATCAATACTTTTTTATTTCCTATACCCTTTAAATTTTATTTAAGGGCAAGCGAAATTTTTGAGAAAACTAAAGCAGTTAGAAAAAATTAACGGAAGGCTCGCAATGGGAGGGTTGATATATTTAGTTTTTACAAAATTAGTTTCCAACCGTGCCGACATATTAGACCAGCTTAAATCTTATTTAATTTAAAAAATGAATTGGAAATATTATCCAGGAATATTTCTTTCTATATAAGCGTCAGTTAAAGCTAGGATTAACCCCAATAATGTTGAAAATATAGCAATTTCAGTTGATTCCATTTTATTTTTGAATTACCCCTAGTTTGCTAAATAATTCAAAGTTCAGCAACAAAACTAATAACTTACTATAGTACGTATATACTATTAGTTATTTATTGTGAGCTCAGCAACTCCTGAGTTTCTTTTCGTTAGGCCTGGTGATTATGTCGCAATTAAAAAAGAAAATTGCGAAGAAACTAAGGAAAAGGATGAAAATTATTGGGTCGGTCAAGTTATCGACTGTATTGGAGGAGCTAGAAATCCAAATTCATGGACCTTGTTTCAAGTTGCCAATATTGACAATGGAGAGATCACTATAATCAACGCCGATATTGTAGAAAAAATTTTGAAACCTTCTGGAAATTAATCAAACAAACTTCTTTCAGTATTACAGAAACAAAAGGGGAAATGAACGCTGTAAAGGAAATCACCCCAGTTCCAAGCAGGCAAGTCCGTATACTTGATTCATTGGGCAGGGAGGTTGAATGCCTTTATACATCCTGTAAGTTTTTGATATTTCCTCAAATCCCAAACTTGATAAAAGATAATTTGCATATGGGTTCAGATTAGAGCAATCCAATAAGATTTGGGCATCAAAATCACTAACTAACTCTCTTATTAATAGTTCAGCAAGTGGAGGAGTATCCGCCAAAAGAGGTCCGATTCTCCAGCCTTGCCCATTATCCTCCAATACACAAGGTCTTATCCTGCCAAAGCCATGACACATCCCATTATTATCGACAATTGCACTGACATTACCATGAGAATTTTTCAACCAGTCATTTAGAAAATGTGGTCTGGGACTAGGTTCTCTTTGATCATCATAAATTAAGACCGCTTCAGAGGAAATTTTATTCCCTGGGACAACTTTAAAAGAATGAAATTGATCTTTATAGAAATTTCGCATTGGCAAATCTTTAGACCCATTTAATTTCCATCGATTTGTAATGGAAGATTTTCTAAACCCCCAATTTGCGTAATCATTCAATCTATCTGGGGCAGCCTCAAGACCAATACAATCAACATTTTTTAAATATTCGAGGGCATGTTTCCATAATCTCACTCCAAATCCATTATTTCGGAATTCTTTTTTAACGATAAATAAACCTATAAAACCATATGAGGAATTATATTTTATACACGCAATAGAACCTATAGGATTATTGTCAAGACAAGCTACCCATACCCCTTGTTTATCTGTATTTCTATAAATTGATACGTCATCCATTCCAGGAGAAAATCCTTCTAACCTTGCCCAGTTAGTGACTTCTGGTATTTCATTTATAGATATCAATCTAATTGAAAATTTTTCTCTCATAGAAATATATTAACTAAGAAAAATTTGAATTTTTTACAGACAATATTAATAAATTTTGATTATTTCTCATAAATCATTCAATTTGATTTAAGTGGCATAAAACCTCAGTTATTTACAATTTATCCTCTGATATATTTAATACTATTCATAGGAATAAAATGAAAATTTCTGATAAATATCATTTAGAAGACATTAATAAATT
>CACGFX010000063.1 GCA_902572395.1 uncultured Synechococcaceae cyanobacterium | reverse complement strand
TTAAGCTATCGTTTATTTTTGGGAAAAGAACAATACACCTAATGCCCAATTCCCACGCCCTAGTGACCTCCTTGATTAAACCATTCATATCCCATCTAAAAGTTCCTGGCATTGCCGAAATTTCCTCTTTACAATCTTTTTCATGAATAAATAGTGGATATATAAAGTCCGAAGCTTTTAGATGGTTTTCTCTTACCATTTCTCTAATTGCCTCAGACCTTCTTAATCTTCTTGGACGAATAATCGAATTCATTTGAATATTATTTAATTTAAAAAAATATTTATTTAATACATTAATCGCTTACCTCACACTTAAATCAATCAGATACTCCTTTTCTTCAGGAAAATTAACTAAAATTTATCAAAAGTAAAGAGAAAAAAGTTACAAAAATATTTTGCACAAACTTCATTTTTCACAAATTTACGTCATTAAGAGATAATATCTTCTAGTTAAGTATTTATTTTAAGGAGAACATCTTTGAAAATAATTAATGGATTTCATCTAAAAAATGTAAGAGGCGATATTCTTGGAGGCATTACAGCCGCAGTAGTGGCTTTACCTCTGGCTCTTGCTTTTGGTAATGCTGCGTTAGGACCTGGCGGAGCAATTTATGGACTATATGGAGCAGTAGTAGTTGGTTTTTTAGCAGCATTATTCGGCGGAACACCTGCTCAAGTAAGTGGACCTACCGGTCCCATGAGTGTAACTGTTGCAGGGGTAGTAGCAGGCTTAGCAGCAGTAGGGGTTCCAAGAGATCTTTCTGCAGGACAAATTTTACCTTTAGTTATGGCAGCTGTAGTCATTGGCGGCTTACTGCAAATATTATTCGGAATTTTAAAATTAGGTAAATACATTACTTTAGTTCCATATTCTGTTGTTTCAGGATTTATGTCTGGTATTGGAGTAATTATCATTGCGCTTCAGATTGGACCATTACTTGGAATTAGCACTCGGGGTGGTGTAGTCGAATCTTTAACTACTGTATTTTCAAATTTCCAGCCCAATGGTGCTGCTATTGGAGTAGCAATAATGACACTAGGTATAGTATTTCTTACTCCTAGAAAAATAAGTCAGTGGGTTCCTTCTCCTCTCCTGGCCCTTTTGATAGTTACCCCAATATCAATATTAATTTTTGGAGATGGAGCTATTGATAGAATTGGAGAAATTCCGAGGGGAGTTCCATCTTTAAATTTCCCAAGTTTTAATCAATATTTCCCAATTATTTTCAAAGCAGGGTTAGTCCTAGCAGTACTTGGCGCAATTGACTCCTTACTGACATCTCTAGTAGCAGACAATATCTCTCAAACAAAACATAATTCTGATAGAGAACTGATTGGCCAAGGAATAGGAAATGCTGTTGCAGGTCTGTTTTCAGGTTTACCTGGAGCTGGAGCAACCATGAGAACAGTTATAAATGTTAAATCTGGAGGATCAACCCCCATTTCTGGTATGGTTCACTCGGTTGTGTTATTGATAGTTTTAGTTGGTGCAGGACCTTTAGCTGAGCAAATCCCAACTGCATTGCTAGCAGGTATTCTTATAAAAGTAGGCTTAGATATTATTGATTGGGGATTCTTGAGGAGGGCTCACAAATTATCTTTAAAAACATCAGTCGTAATGTACGGCGTACTTTTAATGACTGTTTTTTGGGATTTAATTTGGGCAGTTTTAGTCGGTGTATTCATAGCAAATATGCTCACTATTGATTCAATAACCCAAACTCAACTAGAAGGAATGGATAAGGATAATCCTTTATCAGAAGATGATCAAGCAAACAATGCATTGCCTACTGATGAAAAAGCTCTTCTAGATAGATGTTCAGGAGAAGTAATGTTGTTTAGGCTAAAAGGGCCACTTAGTTTTGGAGCAGCTAAAGGGATATCTGAAAGAATGATGCTTGTAAGAAACTACAAGGTTTTGATATTAGATATCACTGATGTACCAAGACTTGGAGTGACTGCGACTCTGGCAATAGAGGATATGATGCAAGAAGCAAAAAATAATTCCAGAAAAGCATTTGTTGCTGGAGCGAATGAAAAAGTGAAGGATAGATTAGCTAAGTTTGGAGTTGAAGGCATTATTGAAACAAGAAAAGAAGCTTTAGAAACTGCTCTAAATGAATTAGCCTAGTAATTTATGGAAATAAATCAAATTCTGCAAAATGTATTAGCCCCGCCAGTTCTTTTCTTTTTGATTGGAGCAATATCAGTACTCTTTAAATCTGATTTAGAA
>CACGFX010000062.1 GCA_902572395.1 uncultured Synechococcaceae cyanobacterium | reverse complement strand
AAAGAAATAGGAAGTTGCGCACTTTTAGCTATAAATCTTAATTTCTCAATTGTCATTTCCATACTTTCAGCGATTTCTTCTTCACTAGGTTTCCTTCCAAATTCTTGGCTAAGAACTTTTGTGGTTTTTTTAATTCTGGATATTGTCTCGTATAAGTGAACTGGCAATCTAATAGTCCTACTTTGATCAGCAATTGCTCTTGTAATAGCTTGGCGAATCCACCAAGTTGCGTATGTAGAGAATTTATAACCTTTTTCATGGTCAAATTTTTCCGCGGCCCTAATTAGACCCAAACTTCCCTCTTGGATTAAATCTTGGAATGATAAACCTCTATTCATATATTTTTTTGCAATGGAAACGACTAATCTTAAATTTGATTGAACCATTTTTTCTTTAGCTCTCCTCCCTAAAAGAAGTCTTCTTCTGAATTTAGGAAGAGGCATATCTATTAACTCGGCCCATTCTCTAACTGATGGGAAATGTCCTTTCTCTGACTCATATTGAGTTGCTAGTTCTTCTAATTGGAGTAAGTCAGCAATTTTTCTTGCAAGTTCAATTTCTTCATCTGGTCTTAAAAGTCTAATTCTTCCAATTTCTTGGAGATAAACTCTTATTGAATCTTCAGTATAGATACCTTTTGGGCCAAGCTTTATATTTCCAAGCCCTTTATCTTCTTCAGAATCACTAAATTCATTATTTTTTTCAATACTGCTTTCGTTTAACTCTGAAGATGTCTTTAAAGTTTGACTATTTTTAATTCCATTTTCCTCCACTACTTTTTCTAAATTTGTATTAATATTTTTATTGATCTTTTTTTTTGAACTAGGCTTGGAATTCTTTGATTCTGCTGCGACTGGACACATAATTGACTCCTTTCTACGATGAATTTAACTAGATAAAATTTTATTTAGGGCTAATTTGAACATTTAGTAGTAAAGTTCCCCTTAATACTTAAAAAACTTTTTTACAAAATGAGAAAAAAAAAGTTTTCTAAATTGTTGAAAAATTTAAATAGTGCTATAGATTACCTAAAGTAAAAAGTCTTGGGATTTCTCAGACAGGCAGATCATTTTTTGAATTTTCAGTCAATGATCAAAGCTTCATGTCTCCCTTAAGAGCAGGATACTTACAATGTGCAAAAAACACTTTGTGGAATGTTCAACAATCCAATACTAAGAAAAAGTTTTGAAGCCGGCAAGTAATCAGTTATTAAATATCTCCTATAAATTGGAAATTTTGCTTGATATAGGTAGTAATGAAAGCTTTTACTATTTAGATGGAAATAATCTTGGGGCAGAAGTTGGAGATATTGTAAGTGTGAGACTAAGAGGGAGATTATTGAATGGGTTGGTGATCTCCAAAAAAAAAATTTCGACACTCAATAATGATGAAACAAATATTACTGGATTAAAAAAAATAAGATATTTGTTTGTTGAAAGTATTTTGCACAAAAAAATAATTGATGACTCTTGGAGAGAATTGATAGAGTCCCAAGCCTCTTTTTATATGGTTAGTAATCTAAAGATGTTTAAAACTGCATTTCCTCCTGGCTGGATTGGTAAATATAAGAATTCTTCTAAAGGTTTTAAAGATCAAATATGGATTGAAACTAAAAAAGAATTCGATATTAAGAAAAATGGATTAACCAAAAAAGAATTTTATTTAATTAATACTTTGCCTGAAAAAGGTAATTGGCAAAGTGAATTAATAAAGTCTGGTTTTAATTACACTCTTATTAACTCAATGGTCAGTAAAAATTACCTTGTTAAATCTAAAAGAAAAAAAATTATAAATACAAAATTAAATTCCTTTTTAAATGATCATATTGCAAAGAAAAAACCTAATCTAACAAATGAGCAAAAAGTTGCATTTCAAGAATTTCAAATAATGAAACCAGGAGATGTTTTACTTCTTTGGGGCGAAACAGGTTCGGGTAAAACAGAAGTGTATATGAGAATTGCTGAAGATCAATTTCTTAAGAAAAAAAGTTGTTTGATATTAACCCCAGAAATCGGACTAATTCCTCAACTTATTGATAGTTTTAGTCGGCGATTTAATAATGTCGTTTACGAATATCATAGTAACTGTTCTCCCAATCATAGAACTGTGGTTTGGAAGAAAATTAATAATGCTAATGAACCTTTAATAGTGATAGGAACAAGGTCCGCAGTTTTTCTTCCAATGAAAAATCTAGGCTTAATAATCATGGATGAAGAACATGATGTTTCTTATAAAC
>CACGFX010000061.1 GCA_902572395.1 uncultured Synechococcaceae cyanobacterium | reverse complement strand
AATTTTAGAAATATTCAAGATCTTAAAAATAGAACAGCTTCAACTGGTTTTGCATCAATAAAAAAAATACAAGATTTTAGAGCAGTTTTTAATGAGCAAGAAGTTCCTGACCCATATTTTGGAGGTGATGAAGGCTTTGATTATGTCCTTGATATTTTAGAAGACTCTGTAAACGGTTTTTTGGAAAGTATTTCTTGAATTTATTTGATCTCAGTCTCTTTAGGAATCTTGTCATTATAAAGGTCAATAATTTTATCCACTACCTCATTAATTGTATATCCGTCCGTAATAATTTCTATTGCGTCATTCGCTTTTATTAGAGGTGAAATTTGCCTATTGGAATCTTCAAAATCTCTTTTCTTTATAAGTTCTTTTAATATGTGAAGTTCTATTTCTTGTGAGTCTTTACTATTTTTATCAGATTTTCTTCTTTTTGCTCTTTCATCGATGCTAGCAGTTAAAAATATTTTAAGTTCTGCATGAGGAAAAACAGTAGTTCCTATATCTCTTCCCTCAGCTACAAGTCCGCCTGATTCTCCAATTTTTCTTTGTTCTTTTACTAAGAATTTTCTTACTTCTTTTATTGAGGAAATTTTAGAAACGATGGAACTTATCTTTTGCGACCTAATTTCTTCAGTAACACAGTACTTATTAACATATACATCCTGATGTGAATTTGTATTCGATTTGAATACTATAGATATATCTTTAAGAAAATTATGTAATTTTTTTTCTTTTTTATAATCAATACCTTCTTTTATCATAAGCCAACTCAATGCCCTATACATTGCGCCAGTATCTAAATATAAAAGTTGAAGTTTCTTCGATATTAACTTTGTTACAGTACTTTTACCTGAACCTGCAGGCCCATCAATTGCAATTATCGGCTTTCTTTTCATTAGAAAAACGTGATCAATTAATCTTGTCTCTCCACATCTTATCGCACCAGCCAATAACGAAATATTATCCTCAACTCTTGCTTTTTGGAGTGTATGAGGGTGTAAATGTTCTAAATATTCAATTGAAATTTTTTTTGCTGTTAGCTTATTAATTATTTGGTTTAAATTGATCTTTTTATCTTGTTGAAAATTTTTTTTTGCTTTTAATAACTCACTTGAAAAAAAACTAATCAATTTTCTTTCGTTTTTTGATAAATGTACATTACGTGAACTTAAAGGAATTCCATCAAAATCTCTTTGTGTAGGAATGGATTTAATAGCAACATTTAATTTCTTTCTAAGGACAAGATTTTTTAAAATTAAAAGTTGTTGCCAATCTTTTTCTCCTAAGTAAAGATTTTTTGGCTTGATTAGATTAAGTAATCTATAAACTACTGTACAAACGCCATCAAAATGTCCAATTCGATTTAATCCACATAATGCAGAAGATAATTCTTTTGGAGCTTTTAGGAATTTTATATTTTTATTGTTCGGTGGATATATATCTTCATTACTTGGGATGAAGATAGCGTCTGCGCCATTTGAAAAGGAGATTTTTATATCATTATCAATTGTTTTAGGGTAATTCTCCAAATCTAACTTGTTATCAAATTGAAGTGGATTAATAAAAATACTTACTAAATTAACATTAGAATTGTCATTTTTTGCTGTTGATATTAGCTTAATGTGACCATCATGAAGATTACCCATTGTTGGAATGAAGTTAATTTCTCTATTTATATTTCTTCTCCAATTTTCTATTTCTTCAGTTTTCCTTATGATTACTTTCTTCACTTTGTTTTTAAAAAATAAATCTATTTGATAAATAATTACTGGACAAAAGCAATCTTAGGAGGAATATCTATATAGGGAAAGTCTATCATTTTTATTTCATGGATTACAAAACATCAGGCGTTGATATAGAAGCTGGGCGAGAATTTGTTTCCGAAATTAAACAGGCAGTTGAAGGAACTCATACATCTAATGTGATTGAGGGTATTGGCGGGTTCGGAGGCTTGTTTAGAATTCCTATCGATAGTTTTAAAAACCCAGTTCTTGTTTCAGGAACTGATGGTGTTGGAACAAAATTAGAATTAGCCCAAAGTAAAAACTTTCACTTTGAGGTTGGGATTGATTTAGTTGCTATGTGTATGAACGATATCATTACTAGTGGTGCAAAACCGCTATTTTTTCTGGATTATATTGCTACTGGTAAGCTTGATAAGAAACAATTATTGAGGGTTGTTCAGGGAATTTCATATGCTTGTGGAGAAAATAGCTGTTCATTACTTGGTGGAGAAACGGCTGAAATGCCTGGAT
>CACGFX010000060.1 GCA_902572395.1 uncultured Synechococcaceae cyanobacterium | reverse complement strand
AGAGCTTGGCTTATTTCTTCCTATGAATATGCCAATCCCAGATTTCAAACAACAAGTACTTGGATATGGTGGTGCTGCTTCAATGGTTCATCCTGCATCTGGATACTTAATTGGTAATGTTTTAAGAAGAGCTCCACTTGTCGCAAAGGCAGTCTCAGAAGCAATTAAAAACAAAAATCTAAGTACCTATTATATTGCTAGAAAAGGTTGGGAAACTTTATGGTCAAAAGAATTAATTAGGAAGAAGTCACTTTACCAATTTGGATTAGAAAAACTCATGAGGTTTGATGAGAAACTATTGAGAGAATTTTTTGGCAGTTTTTTCCAACTACCTAAAAATCAATGGTATGGGTTTCTAACTGATACTCTTTCTTTAAAAGAGATTGTGTATGCTATGTGCGTAATGTTTATAAAGGCTCCATGGAGTGTAAAGAAAGGTCTTATGATTATGCATGGAAGAGAATTTAAAATGTTACTTAGGATTATATTTCCAAACATATAGTTAAAAAATGAGAACCATATTAATAAGTGGAGCTAGTAGAGGTATTGGACTAAATATTGCTCATAAAGAATTAAAAGAAGGCAATAGAATTAGTGTTGGCATAAGAGATTTAGAATCATTAAAAGGAAGCGCTATTGATCCAAAAAAATGGCCTGAAAGGAAAATTATAATCAACCACTATGATGCTTTAAAAAAAATTACAGCCGAAAATTGGATAAAGAATACCTTAGATGAATTTGGAGGATTTGATTCAGTAATAAATTGTTCTGGAGTATTATCGAAAGTTCCTTTCTTATACAAAGATGGTGATGAAGAAGATATTTTAAATACATTAAATATCAATTTTTTGGCAATTTGGCATTTATGTAGGCTTTCTTGGGATCATTTATGTACCTCTGGAAGAGGAAGAATTATTGTTTTAGTTTCAATGAGTGGGAAAAGATCCAAAGGTGATTTAGCCGCTTATTCTTCTTCCAAGTTTGCTTTGATGGGATTATGCCAAACTATGAAAAATAAAGGTTGGGATAAAAATATAAGGATTTCTGCGATTTGCCCAAGCTGGGTTAATACACAAATGGCCCAAAATATCTCTTCTTTAGATAAATCAAGCATGACACAACCTGAAGATATTGCTGAAATATGCTCAACTATTCTTAAGTTACCTACCCAATCAGTTCCATTTGAAATCGCCTTAAATTGTAACTATGAAATTTAACCTAAATTAAAAATTAAGTAAGCCATTGAAAGCATTGCAATAGCAATAAATAAACCTTTTATTCGATTTGTTAACAATGAAAAAAGAGATAAATCTTCAGAAAAGTATCCGCCAAAACTACCTGTAATAAATAATATAACCATTGGTAGAGATGCCATTCCGAAAGAATAAGATATAGATCTTACAAATCCAAAATTTAAATAATTAAAAATAAAAGAACCTAATGAAAACAATAAAAAAGATGCAAATAGAGTTATAGAAACTTCAGCATCTAAAGTGTGAGGTAAGCTACCCTTTAATTCAAATTGCTTTTTACATTCTCTAATTTGTCTTTTAGAAAGCTTTAAATAACCAGTTTCAGGAATTCTTTGCGACTTATATTTTCTTAGTAATCTTGCTTCAAGAGTTTCTGGTTCCTTAGTCATAATTGATGTTAATAATTCATCTGGCTTTAATTTTTTAATTTTCTTTTCAAGATTATCCGTTTTCCCAATCCTATAAAGGTCTCCTACTCTTATAAGATAAACATATCCCGACATTTGCGTTGTAAAATTAATACTGTTCCTACTTAGATAATACTAAAAGAATTAGGGAAATTAAAAGTTTTTACAATATGAAAAACGATATTTTATATTCATTTCGAAGATGTCCATATGCAATTCGTGCAAGATGGGCCCTGTTAATTTGCGAAATAAAAGTAGAAATAAGAGAAATTGATTTAAGAAATAAACCTCTAGATTTTTTAAATAATTCAACGACGAAAACGGTTCCAATTCTTATAAAAAAAAATAGTGAAGTTATTGAAGAAAGTCTTGAAATCATCCTGTGGGCTCTTTCAGAGTCGAAAAAGGAAAACATCAAAATAATTTATTTTCCTGAGAACAAAAAGGAAGATATTTTTGAAATAATTAATGAAAACGATAACGAATTCAAATATCATTTAGATCGATTTAAATATGCCACAAGATATAACGATAGTGATGAAGAATTTCATTTCACAAATGCTATTAAATTTATAAAGAAATGGAACGAACTACTTGCAGAAAACA
>CACGFX010000059.1 GCA_902572395.1 uncultured Synechococcaceae cyanobacterium | reverse complement strand
ATTGGGAAAAATAATATTCCTTTTAGATGTATTAAGTTTCGAACAATGTATCCTGAAGCAAAGAATATTCTGGAAAATATACTAATGAAAGATAAAAACCTAAAAAAGGAATTTGAAGATACTCATAAGTTAAAAAATGATCCTAGAATAACTACTATTGGAAAATTACTTCGAAAAACAAGCTTAGATGAATTACCACAATTTATAAATGTCCTTAGGGGTGAAATGAGCATAATTGGACCAAGACCAATAGTAATAGATGAAAAAAAGAAGTATGGGAAAAATCTAAAAAAAGTATTATCAATAAAGCCTGGAATAACAGGTTTATGGCAAGTTAGCGGTAGAAATAACCTTACTTATAAAAAAAGAGTAATGTTAGATCTTAATTATGTAAAAAATTATAATTTACTTATGGATATAAGGATCTTAATAAGAACTTTTGGAGTTATTTTATTTCCTTTAGACAGAGGTGCTTACTAAAAATAAGTTGAGAACAATATTAAAACTGAACATCAAAAAAAAAAAAAACTTTTAATTATGTTTGCATATAAGGATGACTAGTGAAACAATCCGATTAGTTAGAAGGCTCCTTAAAAAACTTTCTTTCAAAACAAGAAGATCTTTATTAACTCTTCTACCAATTGCAATAATTACGGGATTGATTGATCTTATTGTGGTGGCTTTAGTTTCAAGGGTTTTTACGGCAGTTGTTGGCCAAGAAAATAAACCTTCAATACCTTTTTCAGATCTTATAACTACCGATCCATTAACAAAAGCTCTTTTACTAATTTCAGCTTATGTTCTTCTTAATTGGCTTGCATCTTTTTCCAAGATCCTTCTAAGAGCTAAACAAGAACGCTTAAGAGCCTCTGTCTTTTTAGAATTATCAAATATCGCACAAAAAAATGTCTTAACCCAAAACTATGAATTTTTCCTAACTGACAATAGCGAAGATTTATCCTCAAAAATCCTACTTAATATATCAAGAGTTTCTGAAAAGTTAATTAGACCAATACTTCAAATATTTAGTGGTTTTTTTATAGTTACTTTTATCTTTATAGCAATTATAAGTTTCGCAAAAATTACTGCTCTATATTTGATGATTAGTCTTGTAATTAGTTATTTAGGAATATCTCTACTAGTAACTCCTTTTATTAGAAAAGCAACCAAAGAGAGAATAAATTTAGAATCAGAGATTAACAAGGTAATGACAGAATCAATAAGAACAATAGTTGATGTTCATTTGTCTGGATCAGAAAAGTTTTTTCAGGAAAGACATCATACTGCAGGGAAAGTTGCATTCCCGTATCTTTGGAAAGCAGAAACTTATCCAGAGTTACCAAGAGCTCTTATAGAGCCATTAGGTATTACCTTTATTTTCTCAATTGGGCTTTTCCCTCTTTTTTCAAAAAATAGTCCTGCAAATTTACTTGAAATAGTTCCATTTTTAGCTACTATTGCTGTTGCATCATTAAAATTAACCCCTCCTTTACAGGATCTTTTCAGAGGAATAACAGATTTAAGAGCTGGACTACCTGATGTTAAAGAGGCACTAAGCATAATTGAACTAAAGGAGCAAAGAAAGTATTCAAAGCAATTAACTAAAACTTCCCGAAATAAATTAGAAATACCGAAACAAAATATTATTCTAGAGAATCTTTCTTATAAATACCCCAATAGCGATAGGTATGCTTTAAAAAATATAAACATAAAAATACCAATTGGCCAGAAAATTGCTTTTATTGGAAAAACAGGTAGTGGGAAAACAACTACCGCGAATCAAATACTTTGTCTTCTACGACCAACATCAGGCCATTTACTTATTGATAATAAACCAGTTAAATTTTTAGATATACAAAGATGGCAATCTTTCTGTTCTTATGTTCCACAATCAATTAATTTATTAAATGGAGATATATTATCCAATATTGCTTATGGTTTAAATAAATATGAAATTGATGAAAATAAAGTTTGGGAATCAATAAAAGCCGCTCAAATAGAAGAATTAATAAATAGTTTGCCCGAAAAACTCAAAACTAAAGTTGGTGAAAATGGGATAAGACTTTCAGGTGGTCAAAGGCAGAGAATAGCCATAGCAAGAGCATTTTACAGAAATACGAAAATCATTGTAATGGATGAAGCAACAAGTGCTTTAGATAATAAAACGGAATCCAATCTAATAAAAGCAATAAGTAATTTAAATAAAGATTTTACTTTTATTTTTATAGCACACAGAATTTCCACCATTAAAGAATGTGATTGTATTTATGAGTTTAAAAATGGACAAGTGGCCGCATTTGGTAAATATGATGAATTATTA
>CACGFX010000058.1 GCA_902572395.1 uncultured Synechococcaceae cyanobacterium | reverse complement strand
ACCGTAGAGAATATCAGTACCATCATTGCCTCTGAGGATATCTGCTTCTCCACCACCGCTTAAGGTATTATCTCCACTGTTACCGATTAATCTGTTAGCTAAAGAATTACCAGTGGCATCAATATCATTGGATCCTCTTAGTACTAGATTCTCAACATTATCAGGAGCTGTAAAAGTTACTCTGGAGAAAATTGTATCTGTTCCAGTTGTACCTTCCTCTGAAACAGAATCATTAACGTCATTTACTACATAAATATCATTACCATCTCCGCCTGACATAGTATCTGCCCCACTACCACCATAGAGTTTGTCATTACCATCTCCACCATTTAATGTGTCATCCCCAAGCCCCCCATTCAATGTGTCATTACCATCTCCGCCGTTTACTGTATCTGCTCCGCCCAAAGCCTTAACTATATCGTCACTAGCTAATGCATTGATAGTCTCCGCATTTTTCGTACCTGTTAATGTATCTGCTTCCGGGGTGCCATTTATAACTTGATATCCAAAATCGGTATATAGAGGTGTTACTGCCCAGCCATCATTCAGCATCGAATCTGCTGAATAAAACATGCGATATAAATCTGCTTCGGAATCAACATCCCAGACTTCTATATCCTGATTAAATTCATCAACATGGGCGAACATGTATTCAAAAGTACTTCCATTACTTACATCCCAGGCAGATATATCCTGATTAAATGGAGTGCCATAAAACATTCCTCGAAAGTCTGTATTGTTGCTAACTGCCCAGCCACTGATATCCTGATCAAATGATGAATTATTGAAAAATATAGATCTAAGGGAAGTTGCTTCAATAACATCCCAGCCACCGATATCCTGATTAAATGATTGGGTGTTGATGAACATATATTCAAAATTCGTACCAGAACTTACATCCCAGCTGCCGATGTCCTGATTAAATGCATCTGCATCATTGAACATCGCGGAGAAATTAGTTCCGTTCCTGACCTCCCAACTGCCTATATCCTGATTAAACGAAGATGCACCTTTGAACATGCTTGAGAAATCATTACCAGAACTGACATCCCAGCTGCTTATATCAGAGTTGAAAGTGGTTTTGTCTTCAAATAAATTAGAGAAATCAGTTATTGCACTGACATCCCATTCATTTATATCTCCATAGGTGGCAGTGGCAGCGGTCTCATCTGCTATCCATGCGGCAACTGCTGTATCAAGTGAGGCTCTATTGGTTATTCTGATACGGTTAAAATCTGCTGATGTAGGAGTATCATTAAAGCCAAAGTATCTTCTTATTTGGTCCGCAGATGTAAGCATATTTGAAAGATTTGCTGAGTTGCTTACTTTCCAATAAGTAAGGTTCTGATTTATGGATGTATTGTCATAAAACATTTCCTCAAAATTATTTCCATTACTTACATCCCAGTTACTTATATCTTGATTGAATGTACTTTGATAAAACATCTGAGAGAAGTTAGTTCCATTACTTACATCCCAATTGCCGATATCCTGATTAAATCCGCCAAAGAAATTGCCATCGTAGAACATTCCGGCAAAATTTGTTCCAGAACTGACGTTCCAATTAGTAATATCTGATCCAACATGGGTATTAGCAAACATCCACGAAAAATCAGTTCCAGAGCTAACGTCCCAATTACTTATATCCCCTGTTCCTCCAGCATCGGAAAACATATTAGAAAAGTTTGTTCCATTACTTACATCCCAATTGCCGATATTAGAACTAAAATCTTCCTGAAGTAAAAATAAACTAGAAAAATCAGTTATTGCACTGACATCCCATTCATTTATATCTCCATAGGTGGCAGTGGCAGCGGTCTCATCTGCTATCCATGCGGCAACTGCAGTATCAAGCTCTGCTCTGGTACTCATAATTGGATCACTAATTGTGATAGTTAAAGCACTTGATGCACTGGAAGTATTACCTGCTGCGTCGGTTACTTGTGCTGTAATTGAGTGAGAACCTGCAGATAGTGCAGAACTTGGAGTGAAAGACCAGTCACCACTGCCATCAGCAGTTGTTGTTCCTAAGGAGGTGATACCTGAGAAAAGTTCTACAGTGCTATCTGCTTCTGCAGTACCTGTAAGAGTAGGAGTTGTATCGGTCGTAATATTATCTGTACTGGAACTGCCTGTATCAGAAGAGGCGTCAAGATCTGGAGTGGATGGTGCTGATGGAGATGCTGTATCAATAGTGATAGTTAAAGCACTCGACGCACTGGAAGTGTTACCAACAGCATCGGTTGCCTGTGCCGTAATTGAGTGAGAACCTGCTGATAGTACAGAACTTGGAGTGAAAGACCAGTCGCCACTGCCATCAGCAGTTGTTGTTCCTAACGAGGTGATGCCAG
>CACGFX010000057.1 GCA_902572395.1 uncultured Synechococcaceae cyanobacterium | reverse complement strand
AGAAAAGCCCTATACTCGTTAAGACACAAATGCCAGTACCCGAAACCGACACAGGTGGGGTGGTAGAGAATACCGAGGGGCGCGAGATAACTCTCTCTAAGGAACTCGGCAAAATGGCCCCGTAACTTCGGGAGAAGGGGTGCCAGCGAGAGCTGGTCGCAGTGAAGAGGCGCAAGCGACTGTTTACCAAAAACACAGGTCTCCGCTAAGTCGCAAGACGATGTATGGGGGCTGACACCTGCCCAGTGCCGGAAGGTTAAGGAAGCTGGTTAGCTTTTAGTGAAGCTGGCGACTGAAGCCCCGGTGAACGGCGGCCGTAACTATAACGGTCCTAAGGTAGCGAAATTCCTTGTCGGGTAAGTTCCGACCCGCACGAAAGGTGTAACGATTTGCGCGCTGTCTCGGAGAGAGGCTCGGCGAAATAGAATTGTCTGTGAAGATGCGGACTACATACACCCGGACAGAAAGACCCTATGAAGCTTTACTGTAGTTTGATATTGTGCTCGGGCTCTGAATGCGCAGAATAGGTGGGAGACGTTGAAATAGTGCTTGTGGGTACTATTGAGTCATCGGTGAGATACCACTCTTTTAGAGCTAGGGTTCTAACGCTTACCCGTTATCCGGGAAGCGGACAGTATCTGATGGGCAGTTTGACTGGGGCGGTCGCCTCCTAAAAGGTAACGGAGGCGCACAAAGGTTCCCTCAGGCTGGTTGGAAATCAGTCGTTGAGTGCAAAAGCAGAAGGGAGCTTGACTGTGAGACCTACAAGTCGAACAGGGACGAAAGTCGGTTTTAGTGATCCGACGGTTCTGCGTGGAAGGGCCGTCGCTCAACGGATAAAAGTTACTCTAGGGATAACAGGCTGATCTCCCCCAAGAGTTCACATCGACGGGGAGGTTTGGCACCTCGATGTCGGCTCATCGCAACCTGGGGCTGAAGTCGGTCCCAAGGGTTGGGCTGTTCGCCCATTAAAGCGGTACGCGAGCTGGGTTCAGAACGTCGTGAGACAGTTCGGTCCATATCCGGTGTATGCGCAGGAATATTGAGAGGATTTCTCCCTAGTACGAGAGGACCGGGAGGAACGCACCTCTGGTGTGCCAGTTATCGTGCCAACGGTAAACGCTGGGTAGCCATGTGCGGAGTGGATAACCGCTGAAAGCATCTAAGTGGGTAGCCCACCTCAAGATGAGTATTGCCATGGCTTAAGCCAGTAAGGTCACGGGAAGAACACCCGTTGATAGGCTCTACGTGGAAGCTTGGTAACAAGTGCAGCGGAGGAGTACTAATAGACCGAGGGCTTGACCAAATAAACTTAATTTATTGTTTTTAATTTATAATTCTCTATGCAGTTCTCAAGGTTCACACTATCCTGGTGTTCATGGCGATGTGGAACCACTCCGATCCATCTCGAACTCGGTTGTGAAACGCATCAGCGGCGAAAATATTTAGGGGGTAGCCCCTTGAGAAAATAGCTCGATGCCAGGTAAAAATATTTAAAAGGGTTTACTCTTATTGAGTAAGCCCTTTTTTATTTTTGGCATTTAGGACACCAATGTGTACTTCTTCCAGTAATTTTTTGTCTTTCAATTAAATTTCCACATTTACGACATTCTTTTCCAGTTCTCCTATAAACATTTGTCTGTAAACCAAAATTTCCGTTCTCTCCTTCCAAGTCCCTAAAGTCGCTAAATGTCGTTCCCCCAGAACCAATACTTTTTTTTAATACAGTTACAATTGATTCTTTAAGCTTGATTAATTCATTCTTCTTTATTGTTCGAGCTTCTCTAAAAGGTGAGATGCCAGCAGAGTATAAACTTTCATCAGCATAAATATTACCTATACCTGCCACTATTGTTTGATCTAATAAGATAGCTTTTATAGATTTTGTTCTTTTTGAAATAACTTTTTTAAGATAATTTGCATCAAAGTCTTTAGAAAATGGTTCTGGTCCTAATGATCCTAGTCCTTTAATTACTTTGTTAAGCGATAGGCCTTTGTTAATCCACCACATTTGACCAAAACTTCTTACGTCAACGTACCTAAGCTCGTTATTATTGTTATCGAAAAATCTTATTCTTGTATGTTTACAAGGATGACTTGAGTTTTCAATAAATTTAAAATATCCAGTCATCCTTAGATGAACTACAAGAAATCCGTTATTTTTTGAATTTTCTACAAGAAATTGGGCATTCTCATTTTGAACTTCTTTTAATTGAGCTATTAAATATTTTCCTCTTCTATCCCATTTATAAATAAGTGAGTTCAGAAGTCCTTTAATGAATTCTTCTTTGTTGATTGGGAATGCTATAGTTGAATCCCTACAGACTTCTACTTTTTTAATAATAAAGTTATTAAGTTTTTGCTCTAAACCTCTGCGAACTGTCTCTACTTCTGGTAATTCAGGCAATTATTTAGGCTTTCTCTAATTCACTTTCAGCGAAATTATTCGTATTTGCTCCACCATCAGTTCCGCTTATACCAGCGTAATTTACTTTATCGAATCTGACTACACAGTTATATTTAATGCCTGAGGTATCAACTGAAGCAACTTTACCGATTTCATTATACCAATATGATTCTGGTCTTTTTACTCTTACGAGATCTCCTCTTGAAATAGCCATTACTATTAATTTAACTTTTTGTAGAATAACTCATCATTAATATTCTTAGACAAATTATT
>CACGFX010000056.1 GCA_902572395.1 uncultured Synechococcaceae cyanobacterium | reverse complement strand
TTGATCAAGGGGGTTTAAATAGAATGCTTTTTTGAATTCATTTTCAGCAGTTAAAAAATCTCCTTTATTAGCAGCGTTAAACCCATTATTGTTAAATTCTTTTATGAGTGTATTAGACATTTTTGAAAATTAATAATAGAGAGATTGTTTTGTAAAATCTCTCAAGAGTTATCAAGCTAATTGAAATTCTTCGTCAAGTTCAGCATCTTTTAAGCTTTGCTTTACACTCTCATTAGCATTAGTAATTTTGAGAGTGTAATCAGCTCCCGCTCTTTGTTTCGTAAATAACAGGTAATTCCATCCTATATCTGAAATCTCATCAAGATCATTTAAATCAAGAATTAGTCCTCTTACACCATTTAAATTTTCTACCGATTTCTTTAATTTACTAACTGTAGAGCGTGTAAGTTTGCCCTTTAGAGCAAAAGAAGCAATTCCATCCTCAAATTTAATAAGATCAGCATCAAAAGTTAATCCTGCTGGAGCAATTCTACAACGTATTTTTAATGCCTTATCAGACTCTGGTAGGAAAATATGCATTTTTTCCTTATCAAAGTTGTCATAAGATTTACCTTCAATCCAAACTTCAGATAGTTCAATACTACCTTTTGGCAGAAGATCAGGAGCAACTCTTAGGATATTGTTTTCCCATGCATTTGGTTCTGGACAGAAGAAAAAGTCCATAGATTGTTTATTTATAAGTAAATTTGTATAAATTGCGGCCAAATAACAAAGCTCAAATGAATGATAACCTGCCATGGAGTGGCTTCCCTTGCCACGTTCAGTTCCTAAAGCATAAGGTTGCCCATTTGCTAAAACATTAAAGTATATTCCACCTTCTTCATAATCTAGAAACCAACCATTATAAAAGGCAGTTCCCTCACGAGCAAACTTAAGGTATTCAGGTTTGTCATCGTAAACCCCAGCCATTATGTAATAAGCAAGTATACCCTGCTCTTGTTGCCACCAAGCTTTTCGATCATGCCAAACTAATCTATGATTCTCTTCTCCATCTTTTAAGGTTCTTTCCATCATGTCGTACCAACCGCCTCTTTGGTTATCACAACCAGAACCTGGAATTGCATCAGCTATTTGATGAGCAAAAACCTTATAACTTTCTTTTGGTTTAAGGCTATGCATTCTTGTTAAATTCCAAGCAACTTTTAAGTTATGACCAACTACACATCGAGCTTGATGAATACCCCAGTTTAAATCATGTGACCAATCTTTATAAAATTTTTCATTCATAAATGGACTGTATCCATAATCAGGAAAATGCTCACAAATTGTATCGAAAGTATCCTCCAAGAAAGTTGAATAGCTTTCATCTTCTGTAGCTAAATAAAGGTTAATTAGATATGCAGGAGCATGATCTCCAACTGAGTTCCAATTTTTCTTAGCTTTATTAATTCCTAACGAATCAGCTTCACCGTCGAAGGTAACTGGATCAATATGAGAGTAATAG
This sequence comes from uncultured Synechococcaceae cyanobacterium, assembly GCA_902572395.1. Taxonomy (GTDB): domain Bacteria; phylum Cyanobacteriota; class Cyanobacteriia; order PCC-6307; family Cyanobiaceae; genus Prochlorococcus_A. The sequence continues at coordinate 1,388 of CACGFX010000056.1, read as the reverse complement.
CCTCCAAAAGGACCATGGTCTTTGTAATAACGATTAAGGAAGGATATTGTATCATCAAGATCCTCCTTGATATGGTTTCCTCCTGTAACTCGATAAGTTTGAGTTGGTCCAGCTAATGCATATATTTGCTCATAACAAGGTATTGCATTACCCCCTTCATCCCCTCCTGCAGTTGAACCCATATATTTCCTCACACTTCCATCAGATTGAATATCAATTTGGCTATACCAATAGCAGATTCCTTCTGACTTATTTTGATGGCGAAAATGTTTTTGCATATATTCAGTTCCTTTTTTTGCCGCATCAAGAGCTCTATCGTCACCTGTAATTAAATATGCTGAGGCAAATCCATAAACTAGTCTTGAAATAGTGTCAAGATTTTGGACTCCATCCAATTTTGCACCTTCTGCACTTAAATCAGTTCTGAAATTTTTAAAATCTATTGTTTCACCCTCATAAACATTAAACTGGGATTCAAGATAAAAATTAAGTAATTGTTGTATCTGTTTTATCCACCAGTTTTGTTCTTCAAATCTCAACTCATTAGTATTTCGTCCGAATAAAAGTAAATGCTTTGCCTCAAATTTTAATCTATCGCTTTCAGGATAGAAAAGTCCATATGCATGAACAAATCTTCCTTCAGTAAGAATATCTTTCAATTCAGGAGCAACTTGGAATGGCTCCCCTAAATTGCGAACCAATTCTGCATAACAAGCAGCAGTTATTTTTACAGTGTAAAAACGTCCATCAGAAGTTTCTAATTCTACTTCTCCTTGAGAATCAAATACATCCGAAAAATCAACTTTCCTTATATAACCTGCTATTAAATCAGAGAAAGAAAAATTTAATTGGTTTTTGGTAGTCATGGTTGCTTATTTAAATTTTTGTAATTAATTTCTTGAAAGATTTGGATAATTTTGAATTGAATATTATCCTGTTTCTTTCGAAACTAGAATTACTACACTTCTCCCAGTAAGTATATAGTTTGTCTCTGAAATTTCTACATAATCTTCTGGATCAACAATATCCTGTGGTGAAGGTAAAGATGTATCAATTGATCTCTCCCAACAAAGCCCTTTAATTTGTGGGATATCAAATGAAACAGAATCCCAATGCATATTAAACATGCAATGTATATTTTCTGTTTGTTTTGACCCAGATGTTACATCTCCAATTGTCATTGACAAACATTTGGATTCACTGTTGCTCCAGTCAGGATTATTTAATTGGGTTCCATGCCAAGTAATATCAGAAAGACCAAATTTATTCTTCTTTCCTGTAAAAAATTTTCCTTTAAAATGATCTAAATATCTTTTTCTTTTTTCAATAAGCTTTTTCCAAAATCTAATCATTTCTTGACTCTCTATACTACCTATAAGATCCCAGTT
>CACGFX010000055.1 GCA_902572395.1 uncultured Synechococcaceae cyanobacterium | reverse complement strand
ATCATCAGATCCTTTAAGAGTTAAATTCTCAACATTATCAGGAGCAGTGTAAGTTACTGATGAAAGAATTTTATCCGTTCCAGTTGTACCTTCCTCTGAAACAGAATCATTAACGTTATCTACTATGTAAATATCATTACCATCTCCGCCTGACATGGTGTCATACCCCAAGCCTCCATCAAGAGTGTTGTCTTTATTATTCCCTACTAATGAATCGTTACCTGAACCGCTTACTACATTTTCTATGAAGGTATCAGCAGCGATATGAAGATTACCTATAAGACCCGCAACATTAGATGAATATAATTCATAACTATTTTTATCAGTTGGCCGAAGATCGATATGTTGATTGTCACTGAATTCGCTAAGATCTAAAGAATCCTCTCCTGAGCCATCTACAATACAAAAAGCATTTTTATAAATGTAATGCGAGAATTGGCTCCAAATGGCACTAGTTGTAGAAGAAATATTTGTATTAAAGCCGTAAATTGTATCGCCATTAAAAGCGTTTAATATTCCATAGCTCGAGTAATTAGAATAAATATCATCTAATGCAAGCCAGTCCACTGCACTAGGAGTCATTAAATAAACTTTAGAGGCATTTATCGAAGTATTCTCTGATTGAGAAAAATAAGACATTATTGAAGATTGCCATGAATCATTGGTAAATTTTGCATCGTTTTCATAATTAGCGCTGCCATTGTAATTACCTTGATGACCTAGGCCTAAGGCATGACCGATTTCATGATGAACAGTCTGCAATGTATATTGCCCAAAATTACTACCATAATAATTTGCCCAAGAGTCAGATATATTTATGCGTGATTTACCTGTATTGCCGTTTAATACATAACTTGAAGCCCAGGCACCTGAATCATTATTAGTTATATTAATTGATGCATTTGTTGAATATTCAGTGATTTCTAGGAAATTTATGCCCAAAGTTTCTTCAAATAGTTTGAATGACTCTCTGAAAAGGTTAGACAAGCCATTATGTAGACCATCTGAATCTCTTAAATTATTTCCAAGACTATAAGTAATCAATCCTGACTTAGGATTGGTTCCTGAGTCATTTAAATTAAATTCTCTTTTTGTTGATCCTCTATCCGACCAAAATCCATCCTTGAGATAATTTGCTTGTGTTTGTATACTCCCAAGGTCTCTTGATAAGATTTGAATATTTCTTATTTCTTCTACTTGTTCTGATTCTATTTCTCTGAAACAGCAAGAACAATTCTGACCATGTTTTATCAGGGCTAAATTATCTAATGAATAAATGGCACAATCTCTAATATTCTCTCTAATATTCTGTTCATTTTTCATACTCAAGGTATTTTAATTACTCTCTCTTAAAAAGCTTTTAAGGTATTATTCTTTAAAATAGACCAAAACTATATTTAATATTATTTATTTTGAATAAATATAACTATTTGACCTTATATTTTTATTATTAATCTATTAATTTCATAAGAATTTTGCATCATTAAACTCAAGAAAAAAATAATATTTTTATTTAATTTAAATATTATTTCTAAATCTGAAATCTACTCATCAAAATAATTAAATATTTTAAAAAAGGTTAATAAATTTTAAAGAATAAATTAATTATTTAATAATAAAGACTTAGTGAACAATGATTTTAATAAAATAATGTCATTAAGTATATAAATGTATTATTTGATACCTAAATTAAAATATTAAATTTTACTTTTTAAATATTTAAGACTTATTTTTAAAGACATAATCTGTATATTTTGATTAATAAATATAAACCATACTTAACCATAGAAAGTTGTATGTTTATATAATAATTGAATAACCAAACTTAAAGATGTAATGGGACATATACCTTTTACAAATAGATCAGATTTAGATACAGCAATTAATGCATGGATAGCAAATGAGACTACTGCTACTGCCACCTATGGAGATATCAATACCTGGAATGTAAGTACAATAACTGATTTCTCTAACTTATTCAGAGATAAGTCTACTTTTAACTCTGATATAAGTAGCTGGGATGTAAGTAGTGGAACTAATTTTGAAACAATGTTCTATAACGCTGATGCATTTAATCAAGATATAAGCAGTTGGGATGTAAGTTCTGGTACTACTTTTAGATGGATGTTCTATGGTGCTGATGTATTCAACCAAGATATAGGCAGCTGGGATGTAAGCTCTGGAAAATTATTTTACTCTATGTTCAACAATGCTACTGCATTTAATCAGGATATAGGTAGTTGGGATGTTAGTTCAGGGACTGATTTTTCGTTTATGTTCTATAGGGCACTCTCATTCAATGGAGATATCGGTAGCTGGGATGTAAGTAATGGAAGTTCTTTCCTCAGAATGTTTCTTAGTGCAACTTCATTTAATCAGGATATAGGTAACTGGGACGTAAGCAGTGGAACTACTTTACAAGGAATGTTTACTGGTGCAGATGCATTTAATCAGGATATAGGTGACTGGGATGTAAGTAATGGAAATTCATTCCAAGCAATGTTTTACAGTGCTGATTCATTTAATCAGGATATAGGTAACTGGGACGTAAGCAGTGGAACTGATTTTAAGATTATGTTCCGATCTGCAAGTGCTTTTAATCAGGATATCAGTGGCTGGGATGTAAGTAGTGGAAACACTTTTCAAGGAATGTTTAATAATGCTGATGCATTTAATCAGGATATAGGTAGCTGGGATGTTAGTAGCGGAACTAATTTTATTGCGATGTTTGTTTATAACGACGCATTTAATCAGGATATCAGTGGCTGGGATGTTAGCAATGGAACTGATTTTTCTTATATGTTCCAATCTGCAAGTGTATTTAATCAGGATATAAGAAGTTGGGATGTAAGCAACTCAAGTGAATTTGGAGGTATGTTTTTGAGTGCTGATCTTATGCAAAATAATTATGGTTTTAGCGCAACGCCCACATCTTCAGAATTT
>CACGFX010000054.1 GCA_902572395.1 uncultured Synechococcaceae cyanobacterium | reverse complement strand
TTCTTATTAAAACCCTATCTTCAGGCCAAACATAACAACCAGCATTTCCATCAACAACCATTACTAATCTTTCAGGCGTGGCAGGAAAAACAGTTACTGGTTCTGAATCATTAAACACTAGTGCCCTTGATGCCAACGAATGTGGCGCAATTGGAGTTAATTGTACTACAGGACAATCAGGTGTAATAACTGGTCCTCCAGCACTCAGAGAATATGCCGTAGAACCAGTTGGAGTAGATAAAATTACTCCATCAGCTGAAATATCCACAGGAGCATGTCGCCCTATAGAAATCTCAAAATGACACATACTTGTCAGAGGTTCTCTATGAAGAGCCATCTCATTGAGGCAAAGAGACTCCCATCTCCTTTGATCATTCCTCAATACACTAATGATAAAGCAAGTTCTTTCTTCAATATCCCAATTTCCATCAATTATTTTATCTATAGCCTCATCTAGGTTAGATAAATAAGCTTCTGCAAGAAATCCTAAATGACCAGTATTTATTGTAAGAATTGGAATTTTAGCAGGTGCGGTTTGCCTTGCAGCAGAAAGCACAGTTCCATCTCCGCCAAGAACAATTGCAAACTCCATCGATGAATCAAATCCTTCGGGAACACAATTCGTATATCCCAAAGGACGAACATGTTGATCAGGATTTGCAAAACCAACCATCCCTCCAGAGCTACTAACTCTTACAACTTCAAAATTAGATTTTTCCAATTTTTTCTGAACAGAAGTTGCAGTTTGAACAGCTAGTTCCTTGCCATCATTAACGATTAGTCCTGCTTTACGTACCAATCAAAAAATTAAAACTAGGACTATCTTAAACTAATTTGCTGGACAATCCTAATTTAAAATTTCAATACTACTAGAACTGTTCTAAGAATCTAAGATCATTTGTATAAAATTTTCTAATGTCGTCAATCTGATGTCTTACCATACAAAATCTTTCAACTCCTAATCCAGCTGCGAATCCGGTCCATTTCTCTGAATCTATACCTAATTTTTCTAAGACCTTCGGATCTACCATTCCACACCCCATTACTTCTAACCATTTACCTTTCCATTGAACATCTACTTCTGCCGAAGGTTCAGTGAATGGGAAATAACTAGCTCTAAATCTTACGGGAATATCTCCAAAAAAGGTTTTTAAAAATGTAAGAACTGTTCCTCTTAAATGACTAAAATTAATATCTTGATCAATACATAAAACCTCAACCTGATTAAATACAGGGGAATGAGTAGCATCTACAGCATCTCTCCTGTATACTCTCCCGGGAGCAATAATTCTTACTGGAAGAGGATTTTTCTCTAAGTATCTTATCTGAACAGGAGAAGTATGGGTCCTTAAAAGGTGATTTTCATTTAAATAGAAAGTATCCTGCATATCTCTTGCGGGATGATTTTTAGGTATATTTAGAGATTCAAAATTATAAAAATCAGTTTCAATTTCAGGGCCACTTTCAACTGTGTATCCTAAACCACAAAAAATATCTATTATTTCGTCTTGAGTTGAAATCAAAGGATGTTTATTCCCAGGGGGTGTTCCAATTGAAGGGATAGTTACATCAATTTTTTCATTTTCAATCTTTTTATCTAAGGCATCGCTGTTTAGTTTATTTTTTCTTTCAGTTATTAGTTCTTGCAAATTTATCTTTATTAAATTTGCCTTTTGGCCAACAATTGGTCTATCTGTAGCTGATAATTGACCCATTGTTTTCAAGATAATTGATAAATCACCTTTTTTCCCTAGCAATGTAACTCTCAATTGATCCAGTTCTTCATGAGTATTAGAATTATCTATATTATTTTTTGCTGTTAGAGAAAGATTATTTAGTTTTTCCTCAATTTGACTTAATGATTCAATTTGACTCACTGATATAGTAAAAATAAGTATTAACTTATTTTACTTAAATATCGTCCATAAATAAAATGTATTAATTAATGAAACCGTTAAATATACTAATTAGCAATGATGATGGTGTTTTCGCAGCAGGAATAAGAGCTTTAGCAAAATCAGCCCAAAAAAGAGGACATAATGTTAAAGTAGTTTGTCCTGACCAAGAAAGATCAGCTACTGGTCATGGTCTTACTTTACAATCTCCATTAAGAGTGGAGAAAGCTGACGAATTATTTGAGGAAGGAATTGAAGCTTGGGGTTGTTCTGGTACGCCTGCTGATTGCGTCAAATTAGCACTATCTGAACTCTTAGATGATAAACCTGATCTAGTTCTATCTGGAATAAATCACGGTCCAAATTTAGGAACAGATATTTTTTGTTCGGGAACAGTCGCTGCAGCAATGGAAGGCACTTTAGAAAATGTTCCCTCTATGGCGATAAGTGTAGCTAGTTTTAAATGGAAGAATTTTGAATTTGCTGGAGAAATTGCAATGAATATTGCAGAACAAGCCATTAAGGACAGTTGGCCAGCTTCACTTCTATTAAATTTGAATATACCCCCTTGCGAGAAAAGCAAAATAAAAGAATTATCCTGGACAAGATTATCAATAAGAAAATATAAAAATCAATTTTCCAAAAGGGAAGATCCAAGGGGGGACGATTATTATTGGCTAGCAGGTGAGGTAGTTTTAGATCTTAAATCGAAAGGTTACGGTCCAAAGAATTGGCCTAGTGATGTATCTCAAATTCAAGATAATAAAATATCGCTTACACCTGTAGAACCGGATTTATTTTGGAGGGGTAACTTAGAGGACTTACCTAAAATTAATAATTCATTTGTAAATCCTTCTTAAAAGAAATAAAGAAAAGCAAAGTCCAAAAAAATGAGCAGCAATAACTTGTGTGTTACTGAGAACTGATAATATTTCAAGTCCAGTAATTGGAATATCAGATGTCGCCGTTATCAATTGCCCAGTCGTCTGAGATGATGCTTGTATAAATAGTGCGCCCATAAGAGCTTGATATCCAATTAATCCAAACAAAATTCCTAATAAAT
>CACGFX010000053.1 GCA_902572395.1 uncultured Synechococcaceae cyanobacterium | reverse complement strand
TCCGCTACTAACATCCCAATTACTTATATCTCTATTAAATGAAGAGGCATTCCAAAACATTCCTCTAAAATTATTTCCAGAACTTACATCCCAACTGCCTATATCCTGATTAAACGAAGATGCAACGTCGAACATACTTGAGAAATTAGTTCCAGAGCTAACATCCCAACTACCTATATCCTGATTAAATGCAACTGCAGTAGCAAGCATATAACTGAAACTACTTCCATTACTAACATCCCAGCCACCTATATCCTGATTAAAGGCACTGGCATTCCAGAACATTCCATCAAAATTAGTTCCATTGCTTACATCCCAGTTATTTATATCTGAATTAAAAGTAGTCTTATCTCTGAATAATTCAGAAAAATCAGTTATTGCACTGACATCCCAGGTATTTATATCTCCATAAGTAGAAGTGGCGGCAGCTTCATCTGCTATCCATTCATTAATTGCATCTGATAGTGAGTTTTTAGTTGTGAAAATATATCCGGAAGACATAAATTAATTTATATTTAGTAAAAATACCTAGCCAATATAGCTTATAGAAGGTGATTTATATTTAATTTTTTCTTAATGAAAATATTTTCTAAAAAGTTTTTTCTTTATAAAGAATTTTGGAAATACCAATAACAGGCTGTTACAAGGTTTTGATAGATTTTTCTTTATCAAAAAATGTATAATTAGATTTTTATTATTTTATTTAAGCAATTAAATTTAGGATTTAAATATCACTATAAAGATCAAATATAAATGTATTAATTAATACATTATCTCAAAAATAAGTATTGACGGCTACATTTTTTATTGGAAATTGAGAGTAATTTGTTAAAAATTCTTATGATTTAGCTTCTAAATTTTTTTGTTAGATAATTTATTTAAATTTTTTAAATTTGTAAAACATTTAATATTAGGGTTAATAATGTTATTTACGAAAAATCCCATATTCAATTTTTTAATGAAGAAAATGTGTGAAAAAGTTTTTAAATAAATGGAAGACAATAAAAGTAATTTTTTGAACGATTTATTCAATATTAAAAGGCAAGAAAAATTAGCTTTCCAGTTTTTTATGAAAAAAAACTTTAGAGAAGCGGAAATCATCTATAGGCAGATTATCGATTTACCCAATTTAGAGGAGGTTTCTTATTTTAACTTCGCTTTAATTTGTTCACAAAAAGGAAATTTAGATGAGGCTTCTACAAATATCCAAAAAGCGTTAGAAATTAATCCATCTAATTTTGATGGAATTCTCTTTTTGAGCAATATTTATAAAAAACAAAATAAGCTTAAAGAGGCTTTATTTTCTTTGAAAAAGGCTCAAAAATTAAGATCAAATTCTTATGAAATATTCAACAATATGGGGAATATTTATAACTCTCAGGGACTTCATAAGAAAGCAATATCATCATATAAAAAAGCATTAAAAATTAAACCTGACACTTTAGTAACTTTAATAAATTTAGGAAATGCATTACATGATAAAGGCGATTCAGAAGAGGCAATTAAAGTTTTTCAAAAAGCTATTAAGAACGATGCAAAATCAGAATTTGCTTATTATTTCTTGGCAAATATATATAAAAAAAAGAATAATTTGGATCTGGCAATTTTAAATTACCAAAAAGCGTTAAAGATTAACAATAATTTAATAGAGGCTTTATCTAATTTAGCCTTGTCATTTTCAGAAAAAGGAGACCATGCAAATTCTATAATCTATTTTCTTGAGGCTTTAAAAATTGATCCAGGCAATAAAGCAATAAATAAAAATGTCGGAATGGAATACTTAAGAATTGGGAAATACAAGGAAGGTTGGGAAAAGTATGAATTTCGTGATTTTAATTCTCCATTTAATAAAAATGTGAAAAGAATCAAAACCATTAAAGATAATACTTATGAAAATCTTATGATTATTAGCGAACAGGGTCTTGGAGATACGATTCAGTTCATGAGATATGTCCCATATCTCAGAGAAAAAGGATTTAAGATAACTCTATTTGTAGAGGAAAAACTTCATTCATTAATAAAAATCTCAAATATTAATCAAAATCCCTTGAGTAGAGGAAAAGCTACTTTTATAAAACAAGGTTATTGGTTGCCATTACTATCTTTACCAAAGATATTAAATGTATCAAATTCTTTGCCTATAATCACAAAACCTTACATTAAAACATCAAAAGATCTCATAGATAAGTGGAGATTGATATTTGATAAAGAAAAAAAACCAATTATCGGAATAAATTGGCAAGGGAATCCAAATGTTGAAAAGGAAGGAGTAAAAGGTAGATCAATGAAATTGGAGGAATTTGCATCAATTAAAAAAAACACATTCAAATTTTTATCTCTACAAAAAGGATATGGATCCGAGCAATTATCTGTCTGTTCATTTAAAGATAATTTTGTTTCTTTTCAAGAAATTGTTAATCAATCTTGGGATTTTCTTGAAACAGCTGCAATAATTGAAAATTGCGACTTAATTATTACTACTGACACTTGCGTTGCTCATCTTGCAGGTGCCATCGGGAAGAAAACTTTCTTACTTCTTCATTCTTCTTCAGATTGGAGATGGGGAATAGATTCCGAAAGTACATTTTGGTATCCATCAATAAAACTATTTAGACAAAAAGACAAAAATAATTGGCATGACGTAATTGAGCAATTATCTTTGGAATTAAATAAAGAATTTTAAAAAATTGACCTTTAAAGAAAGCAAATCATTGAATGTATTTGTGCCTGTATCTATAGGTGAATTAATTGATAAAATAACGATACTAGAAATAAAGTGTAAATTTATGAATGGAGAAAAGCTTTTTAATGTTAAAAAAAGAGCTTATAAATTTAAAAAACATTCTTAAAAAAGAAAAAATAAGCTTCGATGATGAGCTATTCGCTAAATTAGCTGGAGTTAACAAAAATCTTTGGAATATTGAGTCAATGATTAGAAATAAAGAATTAGCTGAAGATTTTGATGAGGAGTTTATTAAATTATCTAGATCTATTTATAAAGAAAATGACATTAGA
>CACGFX010000052.1 GCA_902572395.1 uncultured Synechococcaceae cyanobacterium | reverse complement strand
CGAAAGGTTAACAGACCTATGGTCGCAAATAAAAGTGCACTTAACGTTAAATAAGATACATAATATTTTTGCTAATGATATTGTTGGAATATTGTTTAGTCTGTAAAAAAAGTGCAATACTTTAATTTGGTTACGTTTGATAAGTTTAAATATGCGAATAGCATTAAGGATTCTGTTGACATATTTTTTGTTATTCCGCAATCTCAGAAATACTGAATCAAAGCCTTCTATTATACTTTTGTTTCTAGGGGCGTCAAATACGAAGACTTTATCAATCTTATCTTGCTTTGAAGCTTCTCTTATATAGGTTTCTGCAGCAATTGCACCTTGTGTACCTAGTACATAAAGGCTAAAAAACGCTACATTCATTATAAAGCAGTAATACGCAAGCAATTAAGTCTGCTATTTTCTTTGAATTTATAAACTGAACCAAAAGAAATTATCACACTATTGGCGGTAGTACGTCCAGAAATATAAGATATTTGGAAGAAATATTTTTTGTTAAAACTTGGATCTTTGCAAGAAAGGGAGATTGATGTCATATTCTCAGTACTAATTAATTCATTTTCTGCATAAAAGAAAGGGCCTTCAGGGGTTCCAACAGTGATGATTATTTCAGTATCTTTTTTAACCTCTTGATTGTCGTAAGTAATTTTGAATTCCTTAAGATGATTGTCTGTTACATGAAGGTTCTCGGACCAACATGGAGCTGGTGATATGCCAGAGGATATTTGTGATTCAGTATGAATATTATAATCAAAAGTTTTTGAGTATAAATTTTTTATCGAATTTCTGACAACTAAATCTGCTTTATCTGACAATCCCATTGCCCATAATCTACCTATTACATAAAAATCTTGATTGTACTCCTTAGAAATTTGCCTGACGTTTTTAACAATATCAGGCCAACCAGACGCAAAGTCGTCACCGCAAATAATTGTGTTGTCGCCAAAAAATGGTTTATAGAAAAGAAAGTTTTCCATCCAGGTAGGATTTCCATGTGTAGCGTCGTCAAAATAAACATCAATTTTTTGATCCCAAGAATCTTTAACAACGTCTGGTGAGTATCCTTCAATAACTTCAAGATTACTGATATGTGATGTGAAGAAATTAAATCTTTCTCTACTTAGATCAAAGCCGAGTCTCTTTTTTACCCATGGTGCAGCCTCGAAAGTGTCTATTGATACTATTTTACTGGGGTTTTCAGACGATCTTCCCTTGGATATAGCATCTGTAGAAGAACCAAAAAGAGGGCCAAGTTCTAGAATCACACCTTCATTATTTTTTAAGCTCTGTTCTTTGACTATAGAAGTTAGGAAGCTGAGACCCTCCATAGTCATAGTCCGTGGTATAGGGATGGGTTTCAAATTTCTTAAATTAATTCTTTGTATTTTAACCGTATAAGATTAAATTTATCAACAACATTCTTCAAAATATATATTTATCAGCATAATTTAGTAGTAATTTATAAAATCATTGGTGATTATTGTTTATGAAATTTTGTAATTTATTAATAATATTTAAAATTTATTGTTTTGACTCAAGTGTTGATTTAAATTCTGCTAAATGGTGCTAATTAAGTGAAAAAAGTATTTGTTACTGGTGGAGCTGGATTTGTAGGTTCTTCCCTTATCAATGTTTTGCTTGAATCTGGATTGCAGATTGTTAGTTTTGATAATCTTTCAGGAAGTCCAAAGCCATATATCAGTAATCCAAATATTCAAAATATTGTAGGAGATATAAAGAATTTCAATGAGGTGTCTGAGGCGTCTACAGGTTGTGATACTTTTTTTCATCTAGCAGCTTCTGGAAACGTTATTGATTCAATTAAAGACCCAATAGCTAATTTGCAGAGTAATGTCCTCGGCACTTTAAATTGCCTTCGGGCCGCCTCTGCAAATAATGTAAAAAAATTTATATTCTCTTCAACAGGTGGAGCACTTATGGGTAATACCCCTCCTCCTGTTAATGAGCAGAGTGTTCCTTCTCCAATATCACCTTATGGAGCCAGTAAGTTAGCTTGCGAGGGGTATTGTAAAGCCTTCTCATCTTCGTTCGGCTTACATACTACTATATTTCGGTTCGCGAACGTTATTGGAGAATTCTCTGCACATAAAAAGGGAGTAATAAATAGGTTTTATACAAATCTTTTAAATGGTAAAGAACTCGTTATCTATGGTAACCCTACTCGTGATTTTATATATGTTGGAGATCTTGTTAATGGATTAATTTCGGGGGCGAACGCAAACATTAATCCGGCAGAAATTTTTCACTTGTGCTCTGGGGTTGAGACCAAAATATCTGATGTAGCAAAATTAATGTCAAAAATCTGTGATAAACAAAATATTAAAATTGAATTTCAAGATTTTAGAGATGGCGAAGTTGAAAGAACATTTGCTTCAAATCAAAAAGCAAGCGAACTCTTAAATTTTAAATGTGATTATGGAATAGAATCAGCTTTAGAGCGCACCATTAATTGGTTTGACACCTATAAATCTATTTAGAAAACTATTGAATAATATTTTTTGATATTAAGTTAACTTCAAATTCAAAATTTTATTTTTCTTTTTCAGAATATTATTTTAATCTGTGTGGTTACTAGTTATTCCGAATATAAACTTCGAAATTGATGATATTATTATTAAAAGAGAGAGATATGTTAGGAAGCCTCTATGTCTCCATACATGCCAAGGTTCCTCTGGTTTAAGAGGCCTTGATAATATTGCTAAAAATATTTGTTGTTGAATACTATCAATCCTATTGCTTTCAGTCTTGGCAAGAGTGGTTTTATAAAGCTCCTCAAAGAATAATATATTGTTATTTAGCTCATTAAGTTCAAAGGATCTTTGATTTAAAGCATATTCGTTTTCACTAACTAATTTCCCCCTTTCTAATTCAATTTGTTCCCTTAAACTTTTAATTTGGTTTTCAATTAATTTTATTTCGGGGACATCATTCAAAACAAAAACTCTTTTTCTTTCTAAGAGTTTGATATTTAATTTAATGATCTCCTCTTCAAGTGCAATTATTAC
>CACGFX010000051.1 GCA_902572395.1 uncultured Synechococcaceae cyanobacterium | reverse complement strand
ACAATTCTTTTGTTTCCGGTAGTAATAAAGCTCTTGAAGGAAGCATCTCAAATAATGTATCTTCCCAACAAAATTTAAAAGAACTTTTTTTCATTTAATCACTATATTTTTTTATAAGTTTTTCTACTCTTTTTTCTATTGGTTCATTGCTTAAAGTATTTTTAAGTCTTTCAACTAATAAAGGGAAAGAAAAGGGAGTTGGAGTTTTTATATCGTTTAAAAGCATTTTTAAATCTTTTAATCTTTGTAATGATCTAGATATTCTTTTATTTTCTAATTGATATTCTTTAACTTCTTGATGCGATTGTTTTATTAAAAGATGTCCTTCTTCATATTTAGTAAAGACATCGTAGAAAAGACTGGAACTTATTTGAAGTTGAGAGGAAGTTTTTGTTTTGGTTGGATTATTTTGATTTACAAGCCCACTTATTTGGGCAATATTTTTAAATCTACGTTTTGTTAATTCTGAAAAATTAATTGCATTTTCTAGATCTTCTTCTAATTTTTTATTATCCAAAAAATAATCGGCTTCTTTTTTTACTATGGAAAAATCATAATCTTCTGCTGTAGTTAAGCTGAATCCAAAATCATTAGCAGTAATACTAAATGTAGATTGTTTTAATTTTGCCAATCTCAAAGCCCATAAAAATGCAATTCCTTCATTTACAAATTTGCCATCAAGTGTAAAAACAAAAAGATTTGATAAATCCTTGGTTTTATATATTTCTATAAGGAATTCATCATTCTTTGGAATATTTGAAAGAACTTTTTGTTTCTTCAATATTGGGCGTAATGAATTGATTTCAGGATTTAAGCAATCATAATTTTCTAGTTGATTGCATATATCTATTTCTTTTCTCAAACTCTCACAAAGTAGATCAGAAATTGCCATTTGACCTCCAACCCATGCAGGAATTAGAGAACTTTTTTTTGTTGATTTTTTAACATATAAAACCATATCTCTTATTCTTACAAATTGAAGCATTTTGCCAGCAAAGTAAAATGTATCTCCCGGATTTAATTTTGAGGCAAAATTCTCCTCTAAATTACCTAGAGATTTACCTTTCATATATTTGACATTCACAAATTTGTCACTTGTAATTGTCCCTATATTGAACTTATGCATTCTTATTAAAGATTTGTCTTTTACAAAATATTTAAAGTTTTCATTATTATTTTGTGATTCTTCTTTAACTATCTTTTTATATTTTGGGTATGCTTTAAGACATTTTCCTCCATATTCTAAAAAGTCAAGACACCAATTCCAATCTTGATCTTTTAAGTTTCTATAACTCCAGCAATTTTTAATTCTTTCTTTCTCAATTTTCGGATCAAAGCCATTTCCGCATGCCAAACTTATTAGATGTTGTAGAAGAACATCATAAGATAATTCAGGAAGTCTAATTTCCTCAGATATACCACTTTTTATTATTCTTCTCATTGCACTAATTTCTAATAACTCCAAAGAATTTGTAGGCATAAATATTATTTTTGATTTTCCGCCTGGTCTATGAGCACTTCTTCCCGCTCTTTGGATAAGTCTAGCTAGATTTTTTGCACTACCAATTTGAACAATTTGATCTACAGGTTGGAAGTCAACCCCTAAATCTAATGAGCTGGTGCAGACTACCCATTTTATTAATCCGTCTTTAACCCCTTCTTCAACTCTTTTTCTATCTTCTTTATCTAGGGAGCCGTGATGAAGTGCTATTTTGTCTTCCATCTCTGGCAGGAAAAATTTAAGACATTGATACCATCTTTCAGATTGGTTTCTTGTATTGGTGAATAATAAGGTGCTTTTATTTTTGTCTAGGATTTTTAAAAGTGAAGAATGACTTCTAATTCCTAGATGGCCACTCCATGGAAAGGTCGTTTCCTCCTCTGGCAAAACACTTATAATTTCGATCTCTTTTTGAATATTTGTACTTATAATTTTGGGCTTATTAGCGCTCATGCCAACTATTGCTCTGGCCGCTTCTTCAATATTTCCTATAGTTGCAGACATTGCCCAAATTTGTAAATTTTTTATATTACCTCTGAGCCAACTTAAAGATAATTCGCACTGGTTACCTCTTTTACTACTCATCAATTCATGCCATTCATCAATAATTATTGATGACAATTCCTTAAACAGAATATTAGATCCTTTATTTGAAAGTAAAAGAGATAGAGACTCTGGAGTCGTGATAAGAATATTAGGTGGTTTAGCTAATTGCTTTTTCTTTTCATATGATGTGGTATCCCCATTCCTAATTTCAACAGTGATTTCTTTATTAAAATGCAAAGCCGCCAATTGTATTGAATTTTTTAGATCTCTACTTAGAGCTTTTAAAGGGGTTATTAATAATATATTCACACTTTTATTATTTTTGGGATCTTCTATCTGTGATAGAGGTCCCATTAATGCAGCATAAGTTTTGCCGCAACCAGTGGGAACTTGTATTATTCCACTCTCTCCATTTAAAAATGCTTCCCAAGATTCGATCTGGTATTTTAATGGCTCCCATCCATTTGTGGAGAAAAACTTTTTAATCTTAGAAATTAAATAGTTTTGGTTACTATTTTGCGTAATATTTTTCATGATATTTTTTTCATCAGTTCATAAGCATTCTCTAAGCTATCTGCATCATTGATTGTTTTATCTTTTCTCCATTTTGTTATTCTTGGAAATCTTACTGCTATGCCAGACTTATGACGTTTTGAAATTTGTATTTTCTCAAAAGATATTTCGAATACCATTTCAGGTTTCAATGATCGAACAGGACCAAATTTTTCTATTGTATTTTTCCTTATCCATTTATCTAGCTCTTTAATCTCAATATTCGTTAAACCAGAATATGCACTTGCAAATTTAATTAATTCTTGGTCTTTCCATAAAGCAAAACTGTAATCTGTATAAAGACCAGCTCTTCTACCGCTCCCGCCTCTAGCATAAATTAGAACTGCATCCAGTTGCATAGGATCAACTTTATATTTCCACCAAATACCTTTTTTTCTCCCAGAGGTGTATATTGAGTTCTTTTTTTTTATTATTAGTC
>CACGFX010000050.1 GCA_902572395.1 uncultured Synechococcaceae cyanobacterium | reverse complement strand
AAAGTAATTTTGATAATTGTACATATGAATTAAATGAGAACCTTAAAAATAATGACATTAATTTAGAGGCCAAACCTAATTTGCATTTAAAGTTTGACGAAATATTAAATTCACTAAGAAATTTTAATTTAATAAAATTTTTTGAATTTGAATCTAAAGTCAATATTGATAATAGATTTTTGTTAAACGATAAAAGATTAAATTCATACTCTAAAAATGTAGGGAAATTATCCAATGATATAAACAAAAATATAAAAAATAATGAAAAAGTTTGGATATTATCAGCACAACCTTTGAGAACAAGAACTTTACTTTTTGAGCACGAATGTAATACAAACTTCTTAAACAATCCTTATGATATTGATGAAGCATATAAGTCAATTAATAATTCAACTCCTCTAATTTTAAAAAATAAGAACAATTACGAAATCGAGGGGTTTTATCTTCCGATATGGAAAGTTGTCCTGATAACAGATAAAGAATTATTTTCACAACAATCTCTTTTTAATAATGTATTCATAAGAAGAAAAAAGAGAAGTGTAAATTCAAATATAAATGTAAATAAGATTAGTCCCGGAGATTTTATAGTTCATAAAAATCATGGAATAGGAAAATTTTTAAAAATAGAAAAAATAAATATAACTGGAGATTCAAGAGATTACTTAGTCATTCAGTATCAAGATGGGAAGATAAGTGTTGCCGCTGATCAACTTGGTAGTGTTAACAGATATAGATCAAGCGGAAAAATAAAGCCGAAAATAAATAAATTAGGAGGGACAGAATGGGAAAAAATAAAAGAAAAAAATAAGAAACAAATCAAAAAAGTTGCTGTCGATATTTTAAAACTTTATGCAAAGAGAGAAAAATTAAAGGGTTACATTTATCCGGAAGATGGTCCTTGGCAAGATGAATTAGAGGAATCATTCCCTTATCAACCAACACCTGACCAAATTACTGCTGTAGAAGAAATAAAATCTGATATGGAAAGCGATAAGCCAATGGACAGGCTAGTTTGTGGAGATGTCGGATTTGGGAAAACAGAAGTAGCTGTTCGAGCTATTTTTAAGGCTATTACATCAGGCAAACAGGTAATATTACTAGCACCCACAACAATCCTAGCTCAGCAACATTGGAGAACAATAAATAATAGATTTTCACCTTATCCAATAAAAGTATCATTACTCAATAGATTCAAAACCGTAAATGAAAGAAAGGAAATCTATGCAGGTTTGAAAAATAACAAAATTGATTTAGTTGTAGCAACGCACCAAATTTTAGGAAAAGAAATAGAAATTAAAAACTTAGGACTACTAGTTATTGATGAAGAACAAAGATTTGGAGTAAGACAAAAGGAGAAAATAAAAAAAATCAAAACCAACATAGACGTTTTAACTCTCTCGGCAACTCCAATTCCTAGAACTCTTTATATGAGCTTATCTGGACTAAGACAAATGAGCTTACTAAATACTCCTCCACCATCAAGAAGATCAATAAAAACATATTTATCTGAAATAGATATGGATGTTATAAGAACTGCAATTAATCAAGAACTTGATAGGGGAGGTCAAATCTTTTATGTTCTTCCAAGAATTTCTGATATAGATCAAGCTGTAAACAAATTAAAAAATATGTTTCCCAGGTTAAAATTTATTGTTGCTCATGGACAAATGAACGAAACAGAGCTTGAAAATGCAATGATTGCTTTTAATAATGGAGAAGTAGAACTAATGATATGCACGACGATAATTGAAAGTGGATTAGACATCCCTAAAGTAAATACAATCATTATTGAAGATTCCCACAAATTTGGCCTTTCACAACTATATCAACTTAGAGGAAGAGTTGGTAGAAGCGGTGTACAAGCACATGCTTGGTTGTTTTATCCAAATATTAATAAAATTAATGACGCTGCAAAACAAAGATTGAAAGCGATAAAAGACTTTTCAGAACTAGGTAGTGGATACCAACTTGCAATGAAAGATATGGAAATAAGAGGTGTTGGTAGTTTACTAGGAGAAGAACAAAGTGGGAAAGTTAATGCTATTGGATATGATTTATATATAGAAATGCTCCATGAGGCTATTTCAGAAATCAGTGGGCAAGAAATACCTGAAGTTAACGACACTCAAATTGATCTGCCAATAAATGCATTTATACCTGCAACATGGATATTAAACAGAGAAGAGAAGCTTGAGGCTTACAAATCTGCCACTGAATGTTCAAATAATGATGAATTAACTGAATTAGCTACAGATTGGGTAAATAGATATGGAAACTTACCCAAACCTGTTGAGTCCCTAATTATGATAATGAGACTAAAATTACTAGCTAAAAAATGTGGTTTTAATAAGATCAAGCTCAAAAAGCCAAATATCTTGATAGATACAAAATTAAAAAATTCTACTTTTAAAATGCTTAAAAATTCTTTGCCAAGTAGTATTCAAAATAAATTTAATTTTAATGAAGGAGAACAATTATCTACCATCACTATAAGGGGTTTAGGTGCAACTGAAATTCAAAATCAAATTGATCAACTTATATTGTGGTTGGGGTCTTTTGAAAGAGAAATAAAGAATTTCGATAAAGAACTTATTAAAAGAGTATAAATTATTAAATAATTATTTAAAATCCGCGAAACAGTTTGATTTCGGTTAGGTTTATAAAAATTTATTTATTTTATGGGTGAATATATAGACGTCGGAATCCAAACATCGATATTACCCTTATCAATTATTCTTTCATCAATTGTACTAGGCATATTTGCATTATTTGGAGAAGAAACAGAAAATGATGATGATGACTCTGATTCAGGAAGTGGTGGCCTAATGCAACCTATTTGAAATTATTTATAAACAATTTGTTTTGACTTTCTCTTAGAGACTTTAAATAACCTGTTAAATGAACCTACCATAAAAATAAGAGCAGTAAAAGAAGACAAAAATATAAAAATCACAATAAATATCTCATAGAGATATGAAAGGAGTTCAATTAATAATAAAATAGATTTATTAAATGTTGAGGGTAGATTTTGTAACAGCAAATTTTTATTAGGGATTAAATAATTTATATAAACTAATAAAGCACTCAAAATAAACAAAAAGAAAGCTTCAGTAAATAGTCTT
>CACGFX010000049.1 GCA_902572395.1 uncultured Synechococcaceae cyanobacterium | reverse complement strand
AATCCTCCTGGCAGTATAGAAATTGGTTTGGTAAAGCTAAAAAAAGGATCTGATCCTGAATTGATTTCAAGGATATTAAATAACTCACTACCAAATGATGTTAGGGTTCTTACAAAAAATCAATTTATAGAATTTGAGAAGAATTATTGGAAAAATAGTACTGCAATAGGTTTTATATTTAGTTTGGGAGCATTGATGGGTTTCGTTGTAGGGTGTGTGGTTGTTTATCAAATTCTTTATAGTGACGTTACAGACCACCTCCCAGAGTACGCCACCTTATTGGCAATGGGTTATAGACTTAAGTCCCTTTTCTTTGTCGTTGCTAGAGAGGGGTTTTTGTTGGCATTGTTTGGTTATTTACCAGCTTATTTCTCTGGTCAAATACTTTACTCGGTCATAAGAAGTTCTACTAAACTCCCAATAATAATGGACGCAGATAAAACTATTTTAATTTTCGTATTAGTTTTAGTTATGTGTATGGGGTCCGCCGCTGTTGCGATGCGTAAATTAGTTGACGCTGATCCTGCCGAAATTTTTTAAACAATTGAAGATAAATGTTTAAAGCTAATAAATCAAAAAATAATTTTAAGAACCTTAAAACAGTCTCAATAAATAATTTGAGTCACTTTTATGGAAAAAATGAGAATAAAAAACGAGTTCTTAATGACGTTAATTTAAATATTGAAAAAGGAGAGTTGGTTCTTTTGAAAGGACCTTCTGGATGTGGTAAAACTACTCTTTTAACATTAATTGGTGCCTTGAGAACCTGTCAAAGTGGAGATTTAACTGTATTAAATAATCAGTTAAATGGAGCATCAAGGAAAACTCGTCAGATTCTTAGAAGAAGTATTGGAATGATTTTTCAAGGTCACAATCTTCTGAGATGTTTAACAGCAGAACAAAATGTCCAGATGGGCGCCGATTTAATAAAAGGTTTAACATATTTGCAAAGACGTGAAATAGCACGGAATTGGTTGTCAGCAGTAGGATTAGAAGAACATCATAAAAAGTTGCCAAATGACTTATCTGGTGGGCAGAAACAGAGAGTAGCAATTGCTCGAGCTTTATCTGCTAACCCAAAACTTTTATTAGCTGATGAGCCCACTTCTGCTTTAGATAGCGTAACAGGAAGAGAAATAGTAACCCTTTTAAGGAAACTCGCAAAAGAGCAAAATTGTTCTGTACTTATGGTGACGCATGATCCAAGAATTTCTGATATGGCTGATAGGATATTAAATATGGAAGATGGTAAAATATATAGTGCTCATAGTGAGCTAATATAATTAAAAGTTAAAAATTTTATGTCTAAGAGAAGGAATCTAAAAAAAGAAAAGCAGGAGCGTAATAGAGCCTATGCTAGGAAATTCAAAAAAAGGAAATTAAGAACTGATGGAAGACCTGATGGTGGAAACGTTACAGGTACAGCAAATAATGGCGGTGCAGCTGATTAGGGAATATCTTTTATTTTTATCTTTTGGAGTTCAATATATTATGCATATTTAAGACATAATCATGAATGTAAGTATTATTATACCGACTTACAATAGATTACCTATACTAGAGAAATGTCTATTTGCGCTTGAGGATCAAAAATTAAATACAAATATCAGTAATTATGAAGTAATAGTAGTTGATGATGGTTCAACTGATGGGACAGCCTCATGGATAAATAAAAACAAAGCTAATCTTCCACACGTTATCTTATTTCAGCAAGAACATGGAGGGCCTGCACTTGGAAGGAATCTGGGAGTAATTAAATCAAAATATGAAATTATTATATTCATTGATAGTGATCTTATTGTTTTAGATAATTTTATAAATTGCCACGTAGAAAAATTACTTGCCTTTTGGAGAAAAAATGATAAAAAGTGTTTTACCTATGGCTCGGTAGTCAATACATCTAATTTTCAAAATCCTCAGAGTGAAAAACATAAAATAATGGATACTTCTTTTGCATACTTTGCTACTGGGAATGTTGCGATATCAAAAGAATTGATTTTAAGTGTGGGATTATTTGATACTTCTTTTAGTCTTTACGGTTGGGAGGATTTGGAACTTGGAGAAAGATTAAAAAAAATTGGGACAAAATTAATTAAATGCCCAAATGCTGTAGGTTTTCATTGGCATCCGCCATTTAATTGCGAACAAATAGATTCACTGATAGCTCAAGAAAAAGAGAGAGCAAAAATGGCTTTAGTGTTTTATAAGAAACACTCAAATTTAAGGGTTAGATTTATGATTCAATTAACTCCCCTCCATAATTTACTTTGGCAAATTCTTTGCTTGGGAGGACTAATAAGTGTTGATAGAATCGTTCCTTTATTAAGATTCCTAGTAAATATAAGAAGAAATAGACTTGCACTTGAGATACTTAGGATCCCTTTAAATATGATTTACATTAAACAGTTAACCAAATCAAGATAAAAAACTTTTAGAAATACACATCACTTGCTAAAATATTTAAATTAAATTTCACACATCTGACAGTTTCGGGTGAATTATTAATATTAATTACCCGTCAGATGGAGGCTAACCCGAAACCCTTTTTAAATTATGGCTGTTGTATCACTATCAGAAATGATGGAAGCAGGTGCTCATTTTGGGCATCAAACTAGACGTTGGAATCCCAAGATGTCTAAGTATATATATTGCGCGAGAAATGGAGTTCATATTATTGATCTTGTAAAAACAGCATTGTGTATGAACAATGCATATAAGTGGACGAGAAACGCTGCAAAAAGCGGTAAACGTTTCCTATTTGTCGGGACAAAAAAACAAGCATCAGATGTAGTAGCTCAGGAAGCAACACGCTGTGGAGCTGCATATGTAAATCAAAGATGGCTTGGAGGGATGTTGACTAATTGGACAACAATGAAAGCTAGGATTGAAAGATTAAAGGATCTTGAAAGAATGGAAAGTAGTGGTGCAATAGCAATGAGGCCTAAAAAAGAAGCTGCAGTATTAAGGAGAGAACTTGAAAGATTACAAAAATACTTAGGTGGACTTAAGGGTATGAGAAGATTACCAGATGTAGTTGTATTGGTTGATCAGAGAAGAGAATCTAATGCAGTATTAGAAGCTAGAAAATTAGATATCTCATTAGTATCAATGTTGGATACAAATTGCGATCCAGATTTGTGTGAAGTTCCAATTCCTTGTAACGATGATGCCGTTAGATCTGTGCAACTTATTTTAGGTAGGTGTTGGTGCTAGTAGAGTAAGAGACCTTTTCAAAAGAGCTAAAGAGAATAGTCCTTGTTTAATTTTTATTGATGAAATCGATGCTGTCGGAAGGCAAAGAGGTGCAGGTATTGGTGGAGGTAATGATGAGAGAGAACAAACTCTCAATCAATTACTTACTGAAATGGATGGTTTCGAAGGTAATAGCGGCATAATAATAATTGCAGCTACAAACAGGCCTGATGTTCTAGACTCTGCGTTAATGAGACCAGGCAGATTTGATAGGCAGGTAACTGTAGATGCACCTGATATCAAGGGCAGACTTTCAATATTGGAAGTTCATGCTAGGAATAAGAAACTTCAAGAGGATTTAACGCTTGAAAGCATTGCGAGAAGAACTCCAGGTTTCACTGGTGCAGATTTAGCAAATTTATTAAATGAGGCTGCTATATTAACCGCCAGGAGGAGAAAAGACTCTATAAGTATTTCAGAAATTGATGACTCTGTAGATAGAATTGTCGCAGGAATGGAAGGTTCTCCATTAACAGATGGTAGAAGCAAGAGATTAATTGCTTATCATGAAGTTGGACATGCTCTCATAGGTTCACTTGTTAAAGCCCATGATCCTGTTCAAAAAGTGACCGTCATTCCAAGAGGTCAAGCTAAAGGGTTAACTTGGTTTACCCCAGACGATGAACAAACTCTTGTTAGCA
>CACGFX010000048.1 GCA_902572395.1 uncultured Synechococcaceae cyanobacterium | reverse complement strand
TAATGAGTGAAAAATTTCAGTGCCCATTCTTAATGATTCACTGAAATTATTAACTCCATGTGGAACAAGCATAAATTCCTGAAAATCAAGACTATTTGGTGCATGAGCACCACCATTTATTACATTCATCAATGGGACTGGAAGAAGATTGGATAATGGATCTCCAAGATATCTATATAGGGGAATGTCTAAAGCATTTGCTGATGCTCTAGCAGTCGCAAGACTTACTGCAAGGATTGAATTTGCTCCAAGGTTAGACTTATTAGGAGTTCCATCAATTTCAATCATTAATTTATCTACTGCAGTTTGATCTAAAGATGACAAACCACATAAAGCCGGCGATATTGTTTCATGAATTTTATTAACAGCATTCAAAACTCCTTTCCCCATATATTTCGAACCACCATCTCTTAATTCATGCGCCTCATGAGCACCAGTGCTAGCTCCGCTGGGAACAATTGCTCTACCACTTGCACCACATTCCAAAAATACTTCTGCCTCTACAGTTGGATTACCTCTTGAATCAAGGACTTGCCTTGCTTCAACAGTATCAATAAGAAAATCAATAGTTTCTTTCACAATTTAATTATTACTATTTAAATCCTATTAATAGCTGAACTATTTGGCTAATATCTGAAATATATTTGTTAACCAACTATGATTTTTAAATTTATAAGAGCTTAGATATTATTTAATGTTTTTTTATTCTAAAGTCCCCGCAAATCCTCTAGTCTAAATAATTTTCAAATTCATCTTACAATTTGAAAATTATTGGATGATTATTAATGCAGATCCTATTTAGAATATTAATTAATAATCAACTATAGTTTGTATAGTTTATGAGAGAAACACTTACATCCAGTCCTGAACTATTTAGCGATATTAGTTGGAATCTTCTTTTATTAGGGGAAGAAACCGCAAAAAAATGGGATCATAGCGAATTTAATATTGAACACATAATTCATACATTGTTCTCATCAAGTGAATTCTTTGCCTTTATTGAAAAATTATCAATCGACCAAAATACAGTTTTAGACATAACAGAAGATTTTTTAGAAGAGACACCAACAAATGAGTCAGATATTTTTACTATTGGAGAAGATTTAGAAATTTTATTAGATAACGCGAATCAGATTAAAACTCAATGGGGATCGAGATTAATAGAAATCCCTCATTTACTAATTGCTCTTGGAAGAGATTTAAGAATTGGAAATTATGTTTTTGAAGAAGGAAACCTTTCAATGGAAAAATTAGAGGAAGAATTAAAGTTTTACCCAAATATTAATCAATCAAAAGATTCTTTTAATTATGGGAATGTAATTGAAATAAATAATCAATCTAATTTTGAATCAAACAACGAGACTAACGAGACTTTTGTAAAAGAAGAAAAATTTAAAAAAGCTATTGTTCCATTACCGAAAAGTGAACTTCAAATTGAAACCAAAAAACAAGTTGGGAAAGATGGAAATGCTCTTTCAATTTATGGAAAAGATTTAACAGAATCAGCTAAAAAAGGCTTACTGGATCCTGTTTTAGGAAGAGAAAATGAGATCAATAATTTAATGAGGGTACTCTGCAGAAGAAACAAAAATAACCCTATACTTATTGGCAATCCTGGAGTTGGTAAAACCTCAATTGCAAAATTACTTGCTCAATTAATTGTAGACAAAAAAGTTCCTGATACTTTAAAGGATTTAAAAATTATTTCACTTGACTTAGGTGCATTAGTTTCTGGGACCAAATTTAGAGGTCAACTAGAGGAAAGACTAAGCTTAATAATGCAGGAACTAAATAATCCAAACCAAGGAATGATTCTATTTATTGATGAAATTCACTCAATATTAAGTTCTGACAGATCTTCCACCGACATCAGTAATATCTTAAAACCTTTACTAGCTGAAGGAGAATTTAGATGTATCGGTACAACAACACCTGAGAAATTTCGTGAAACTATTGAAAAAGATCAGGCATTAAATAATTGCTTTCAAAAGATAGCTGTTAATGAACCTTCAGTAGAATTAAGCGCAAAAATATTACAAGGGATCAAAAAGAAATATGAATCACATCATGGCATAAAAATTTCTGAAGAGGCTGTAAACTATTCTGCAAAATTGGCCGATAGATACATCAGCGATAAATGTCTCCCTGATAGTGCAATAGATTTAATTGATGAAGCAGCTGCACAGTTGAAAATCGAGTCTAATAGTATGCCTCAAATCATTCTCCAACAAGAAAACAAACTTAATACTATTGATGAAAAATTGAATAATTTGCAAGGAGAAAATATCGAAGCTCAAGAAAAACTATTGAATAATAGAAAACAATCAGAGGCAAAATTGAAAGTGCTTTTGGAAAATTGGAACAATTTACGTGAAGAAATGGAGGAATTATCTGTTTTAATGAAAGAAGAAGATAAGCTAACCAAACAAATTAAAGA
Organism: uncultured Synechococcaceae cyanobacterium; assembly: GCA_902572395.1. GTDB lineage: Bacteria > Cyanobacteriota > Cyanobacteriia > PCC-6307 > Cyanobiaceae > Prochlorococcus_A. Next base: position 1,568 of record CACGFX010000048.1, on the reverse strand, counting down.
TAAATCAAATCGCGGAATTGAAAATGATCTAGATTATTTAGAAAAGCTTGAAGAAGAGTTAAGTGCAATAGAGAATGATATACAAAAACTTGAAGAGAACTTTAATAAAATAAAAAAAAATAGAAATTTCCCTTTTAAATATCAAGTTGAACCTGATGATATTGCAGATGTTATATCAAAAATCACAGGAATTCCAATTACTAAAGTAGTTTCAAATGAACGTAAGAAATTAGTCAATCTAGAAAAAGAACTAAGTGAAAAAGTTATTGGACAAGAAAAAGCCATAGAAGTTGTTTCTGCTGCAATTAGAAGAGCTAGAGTTGGCATGAAAAGTCCTAAAAGACCTATTGGATCTTTTTTATTTATGGGTCCTACTGGTGTTGGCAAAACAGAATTAGCAAAATCTATTGCAACAGTTTTATTTGATGAAGAAGATGCACTTTTAAGATTAGACATGAGTGAATATATGGAGAAAAATGCCGTTGCAAGACTTTTAGGAGCTCCCCCAGGTTATGTTGGTTATGAAGAGGGAGGTCAATTAACTGAAGCTGTAAGACGTAAACCTTATTCAGTAATACTTCTTGATGAGATAGAAAAAGCACATGCAGAAGTATTTAATATCCTTTTGCAAGTCTTAGATGAAGGAAGATTAACGGACTCTCAAGGAAGGACCGTAGATTTCAAAAATACGGTAATCATTATGACAAGTAACATAGCTGGTAAATCTATACTGGAGTATTCACAAAAGATTTCTAAAAGTGAGGGGAAGTTAGAAAAAGATCAACAAACTCTTGATAATTCAATTAGTAATGCATTGTCATCAATTTTTAGACCTGAATTTTTAAATAGAATTGACGAAGTGGTAAAGTTTGATCCATTATCTATTGATGAACTTCAAAAAATAATCATTCTACAAACAGAAGATTTAAAGAACCTGCTACTTGAGCAGAAAATAAATATCGCTATAGACAAAAAAGTTATCAACAAAATTGCAAACGATTCTTACGAACCTGAATATGGTGCTAGGCCACTTAGCAGGGAACTTAGAAGACAAATAGAAAATCCATTGGCTGCAAAACTTTTAGAGGATAACTTCAAAAACAAAAAAAATATAACAATAAAACTTAACCCTGCTAAAAAAGATGAGATCGTTTTCAAACCTAGCTGAGGAGTAAATCAATAAGCTAAAATAAAACTAAAGCATAAAGCTTAATTTCAAAAAAATTTTGTGACAAGTCCTACTACTAATAAAGAACCTCTTAGAAAGGATTCTCCTGAAGTTGAAGAGCCTAAAAAAAAGAATAATTTTTTTAGATCTACATACGACGAGCTTAAACTTGTCGTGTGGCCTAACAAACAACAACTTTTTAGCGAATCAGTAGCAGTTATAATTATGGTATCTTTTTCTGCGGCAGCCATTGCTTCTGTTAGCAGATTCTATGGATGGGCAGCCTCGCAAATTTTTGGTTGAATTATCTCCCGAATATCCATTAATAAAGACCTTAATTAAGCTTCCAGAAAAATGAGTAATGAATTAACTACAAACCTTGCTTCTTCAAAAGCAAATA
>CACGFX010000047.1 GCA_902572395.1 uncultured Synechococcaceae cyanobacterium | reverse complement strand
AAATATTATATTTAGCCATGAGCCAGTTAATTTAGAAAACGATAAAACCTTGAATATTTGTGGACATTATCATCCAAAAATCTATTTAAAAAATAATGGAGATAAATTATTTTTTAGATGTTTTGCAATGGATAAGAATAAAAATATTTTATTTTTGCCTGCATTTGGAGACTTAACAGGCGGGTATCCCTGCAAAAAATCATTCAAAAAATGGGCAATTTTATCTGAAGAAGAAATTCTCGAAATAAAATCTTAAAAAGATCCTATTGAATTGACTTAAATTTTTCATTTAGATATACCAATTTATACTTAAAAGTCTCGTTTAGTTTTTTTATCAATTAATTTGTAGAGAATAATTTATTTTTACAACTAAAAATAGACAATAAAAAATTTAAATAGATAATGCCTCTTTCTTTAGTGGACTATTCACGTTATAAAAAAAATAAACACATTTTATAGAAATGAAAAAATTAATAGTTTTTATTTTATTTCCATTTCTTGTCATCCCATTTGGAGCAAAAGCAAATGATAATTTTTCCGTTGAGATCGAGGCACTTACACTTGTAATGGAGCAATATAAGGAAGATACTGAATCAAGTCTTGAATTAGATCTAGGAGATAAAAAGCCAAGTTACATGGCTCTTAAACAAGACGAATGCAATGCCACTGTTGAGGTTACAAAAAAAACAGGATTAGAGGTTGTAAATACTGAATCTTTCGATGTAAATGTCTGCCTGAAAGAAATCTATAAAGTAATCAACTAAATAATCAGGTTATAAAAATATAATAGAAACAAGCAAATTAAAAAGGTCTTTTACTTTAAAGAAGGTAAGACCTAGAGACCTAACAGAAAACTTTGGAACGGGTTCTGCATATCTAATTAATAACTACAATGAAATTATGGAGGTGTAATTAAAAGTACAAAAACTAAAATTATTTTTTAATTAATTATTTCTTCTTTGATAATGTTTTTGATTCTTCTCTAGACATTAAAGCTTCGATTTGAGCAAGAACTTTTTGAAGTTCATCCGTTTTTGTAAGAGATGCTTCTGCTACTTCTCTTAATTTTTCTAACTGTTCTTTAGTTTTATCCATGATAAATAAATTAGAAATTAACCACTTTTAAAAATGGTTTTAATACAGATTTTTCACTCCCACACAGATTCATATTCTCTCTTTTTTTTATAAAGTCAAATAAATTAGCCTTTATTAGGGTTTTATGAGGACTTCCAATTATATCTTTATTTATTATTGAAACCATAAAATTATCTGAAATAGAAATACTTTTAAATTATGAAGTAAAGACAGGCAAGCCTATAGTTGCAGTTGTTATGAGAGCCCCTGCAAAAATTAAAAAAGGAAGAAAAGGATAGTTTTTCAAAGATAAACTTACTAATTCGAAACAACTATATAGGTATTTATACTGTTTGTCTACCCCTAGGCATTATTAAGGCAAAATTTTTTCTTTTAAAAGTAAAAATTTAACATCAACCAAATTTACCAGATATGTATTCCTGAGTAGTTTTTTCTTTGGGAGAGTTAAAAATTTTCTTGGTTGAGTTAAATTCTGCAAGATAACCCACTTTCCCTCCATCACCATCTTCATATTCAATAGCATTAAAAAATGCAGTCATATCACTAACTCTTAATGCCTGTTGCATATTATGAGTAACTATTATTATTGTGTACTTCTTCTTAAGTTCGTGCATCGTCTCTTCTATTTTCAAAGTTGAGATTGGATCTAATGCAGAACATGGCTCATCCATGAGAATTATTTCAGGTTCAATTGCAATGGTTCGAGCAATACATAATCTTTGTTGTTGTCCACCAGATAAAGAGTAACCACTATCATTTAATTTATCCTTACATTCATCCCATAATGCAGCCTTTCTTAGTGAACTTTCCACTAATTCATCCATATCTCCAGTAAAGCCATTAATTCTTGCTCCAAATGCAATATTTTCATATATAGATTTAGGAAAAGGATTAGGTTGTTGAAAAACCATTCCAATTCTTCTTCTTACTTCAACTGGATCTACTCTTTTATCGTAAATATTTGTTCCATCAAACAGGACAGTTCCTTTCAGTGAACAATTAGGAATTAAATCGTTCATCCTATTTAATGATCTAAGAACAGTTGATTTACCACAACCGGAGGGGCCAATAAGGGAAGTTATATTTCCTTTTTTAAAGTTACAAAAAACATTTCTTACTGCTTCGAAAGTTCCATAGCTAATAGAGACATTCTCTAGAGATAAAATGATATTCTTTGGTGTTTTTTTATTAGTTTTAATCATTTATACTCTCTTAGTTTTCTCAGTAAAAGCGGCCAAAATCCTAGAAAATATATTTACTGATAGTATCGACAAAACAAGAATAAAGGAAGCTGCCCAGGCTAATTTATTTTGAGCATCATAAGGTTCAAGGGCAAAGTTATATATCAATACAGCCAAGGAACCCATCTCATAAAACAAGTCCCCAAAACCTGTTATGTAGTAGTAAGAAAATAAAGCCGTAAATATCAAAGGTGCTGTTTCACCTGCAGCTCTTGCGATACCAAGTACAACGCCAGTAGCAATAGACCTAAAGGCAGAGGGCAAAGTAACTTTCAATATGGTTGTATACATACTTGCTCCAACACCAAGAGACGCATATCTTAATTCGTTAGGAACTAACTTTAAACCTTCGTCAGTGGTCTTAATCACAGTAGGCAACATCAATATTGAAAGCGCCATCCCTCCAGCTAAACCGCTGTACATACTCCCAAACAAGATCTTTGTAGAAACAATTAAGGCATATATAAAGACACCTGCAATTATTGAGGGGACTCCCGCCAGAACATTAACTCCGAATCTAATAAATCTTGAAAAAGCACCACCTTTAGAGTATTCAGCCAGATATATGCCACCGCCAACACCTACTGGTATCGCAATAATTGAAGCTATGGTTGTAATTATTAGTGTTCCAATCAAAGCAGGATTAATCCCTCCTGCATCTAAATCATCTCCAGGAGGATTTGGTTCTAAAGTAAATAGTTCTGGTGTAATTTGAGATCCGCCTTTAATAAGAATATAAGTAACCAGAAAAATCAAAGGAAGTATTGCAATCAATGCACAAATTACGGATAAAGAAGTAAAGAATTTATCTCCTATATTTCTTGATAATCTTTTCTGGTAATAGAGTGAATTCATAATCATCTAATATTTGAGACTAAATTTCTTAACTAGCCACTGCGCAAAGATATTTACTAATAAAGAAAGGATCATCAGTACAAAAGCCGCATAAAACAGTGATGAAACCTGACTTCCATCAGCCTCACCAAACTGGTTTGCGAGCATGGAGGAAATGGTATATCCAGGAGATAATAGAGACCAACTAAATGCATTTGAATTACCAATAATCATTGTCACAGCCATTGTTTCTCCCATTGCCCTACCTAAAGCCAATAGAACACCTGCCATAATTCCTGATAATGCTGCCGGCAAAATTACTGAAAATATTGTTTTCCATCTACTTGCTCCAATTCCATAAGCCGCATTTCGTAGCTTTTTAGGAACCTGATTAAGTGAATCCCTTGCAATAGCAGTCACTATTGGCAAAAGCATTACTACTAAAATCAATATTGCTAACAAAGAATTCCTGCCTGTAGGTTCTGTACTGAATAAAGGTATCCAACCAAAGAAATTATGTAAAAAGACAAAAAAGGCTCTAAAAAAAGGTTCCATAACAAATATTGCCCAAAGTCCCAATACAACTGATGGAATTGCTGCTAATAATTCAACAAAAGAACCTATTATTTCTCTAAAAACTTTCGGTACAAAGTCCTCGGTAATAAATATTGCAGTTCCAACGCCCAAAGGGATAGTTATCAATAACGAAAGAAATGAGGTTACTAATGTGCCATATATTGCAGTAAAAGCTCCGTATTCATCTTTTACAGGATTCCATTCAGAGGTTACTAGAAACTTCAAGCCATACCTTGAAAAGGATTCAAATGACTGAAAAAAGACTACTAAAATAATTCCTAAAAGTATTATTGCTACGAAACTAGACAAGACTAGGGCAGTATTCTTGAAGATAATATCTATATTTTTTTCTATACCGAATCTTTTACGATTCTTGAAAAGAGGTAATTTCTCTTCCATTAAAAAAAGAATATCTCTATAAATTTACTACTAAATGCTGTAAAAGACTTTAAGAGGGGTTAAAGGTATAAGAAAGTCATGATAATTTGACATGTATTGAAAAATTTATCTACCTATTTTTTTAACTGCGGCTCTTGATTTTTTTAAAATTTCTCCTTTCAAGGGAACGAAACCTAAGGCAGGAGTTTTATCTTGGTATTCATCGCTGAGCAATTTATAGAATGT
>CACGFX010000046.1 GCA_902572395.1 uncultured Synechococcaceae cyanobacterium | reverse complement strand
ACAGCTATTTTTTTAACTGGATTTTTCATAACATTCAATAATCAAATAGTACAATTAGTTTTTCAAAGAGGATCTTTTGATTATTTAGCAACTTTGAAAGTAAAGAATATATTAATTGCTTATGCAGTTGGCATACCCTTTTATCTTTATAGAGATTTATTGGTAAGAACTTACTATTCAATAGAAAAAACAAACTTTCCTTTTAAGTCTTCATTTACAGGGATAATATTTAATATTTTTTTTGATTGGTTTTTAATTGGTGCCCCAATTAAGAATTTTGGTAATCTTTCTCCTTATAATTTTGGAGTCGTGGGAATAATTTTATCTTCAGTAATAGTCAACTTAATAGTTTGTATGTTTCTTTCTTTCAATCTGGGCAATGAAAATATCATTTTGCCTAATTTGGAATTATTGAGGAAAATTAGTCTCATGTCATTAGCAGCATTTATAGACAGCAAACTATGTTTTACAGTTCTCCAAACTACAAATAACTCTAATTCAAATCTCGCGGAATTTTTATTATTAATATTTGGAACTCTAACTTTTTTTGTGATTTATTTTTTACTTACAAAAGGCCTGAAAGTAAATAAATTTAAAGTTTCAAAAAAAGAGATTTAGTTTTTAAAAAAACTTTCCAAAATCTCCTCTAATTCTAGAATTTGTGAGTTAGTGATTAAATTTATCAGTGGAATACTATTAACACCATCCCCTACTTTTACATTTATTGCTTTCAAACTTAATTTTGCAGCTTCCAATGGGTCTTGATCTTTATTGCTGATACATTCAATAGCGAGATGCCTAGCTAGGCCAGCGTCTCCAAGATACAGATTCCACTTTTCTATTTTAATAAAAACCTTTTCGGAAATAACATTTTCTAGATCACTTATACGTATCTGAAAGTCCATAAATATAAATTGATTTAAGTTGATTGTTTTGAAGTGTCTTTAGGTTTTTTTATAATTACGAAAAGTAAATGGCAGGCCAAAAGAACTGACCAGAAAATTGTAATATTATTAAAATAGCTGATTTCATATTTAATCTCTTTTAAAAGCCACGTGCCACTTACAATCGCAGTAAATATCATGCAGTGAATAACAAAATTTACTATTCGAGAAAAATGTTTATAAATAGGATCTTCTGAATCACCATTTCCGTACCACTTTATAGGCATATTAATAATTAGATTGTTAATAATAGACATTTTACCCGAAATCTAGTTGACTAAGAGACCCTGAAACAGAGATATTACATAATTATGCGCCTGTAGCTCAGTGGATTAGAGCACCTGACTACGGATCAGGGTGTCGGGAGTTCGAATCTCTCCAGGCGCGTTTAAATTCTGAAATATTCTTTTTATATTTTTCTAAAAAATATCGTCTATATTATGTGTATTACTTATCAAATTCAATGAATATCCTTCAAAACCTTAAAGAAAGTGATCCAGTAATATCCAATTTTATCAACTCTGAAAAAAATAGACAGGAAACTCATCTTGAGTTAATCGCAAGTGAAAATTTTGCATCAATTGCCGTCATGCAAGCCCAAGGATCCGTCCTTACAAATAAATACGCCGAGGGATTACCTCAAAAAAGATATTACGGGGGATGTGAATTTGTTGATGAAATCGAGGAATTAGCTATTCAGAGAGCGAAAAAATTATTTAATGCCAATTGGGCTAATGTTCAACCCCATAGTGGAGCGCAGGCAAATGCTGCTGTTTTTCTAAGTCTACTTAAACCTGGCGACACAATCATGGGTATGGATTTATCTCACGGTGGGCACTTAACTCATGGATCTCCAGTAAATATGAGTGGCAAGTGGTTCAATGCAGTTCACTATGGTGTAAATAAAGAAACTAGTGAATTAAATTTTGATGAAATAAGAGAGATAGCACTTGAAACAAAACCAAAATTAATCATATGCGGATATTCTGCTTATCCAAGAACAATCGATTTTAAATCATTTAGAAATATTGCAGATGAAGTTGGTGCATTCTTAATGGCAGATATTGCACACATTGCCGGTCTTGTAGCAAGTAAACTTCACCCAAATCCAATACCTTATTGCGATGTAGTAACTACAACTACTCATAAAACATTAAGAGGGCCTAGAGGGGGACTTATCTTGTGTAAAGATACAGAATTTGGAAAGAAATTTGATAAATCTGTTTTCCCTGGAACTCAAGGTGGGCCCCTAGAACATATCATTGCCGCTAAAGCAGTTGCATTTGGAGAAGCCTTACAGCCAGATTTCGTTAATTATTCCCAACAAGTTATAAAGAATGCCAAAGTTCTAGCTTCAACATTAATAAATAGAGGTATTAATATCGTTAGTGGAGGCACTGATAATCATATTGTTTTACTCGATTTAAGGAGCATCAATATGACTGGTAAAATTGCTGATTTGCTTGTAAGTGAAGTCAATATCACTGCGAACAAAAATACTGTTCCATTTGACCCTGAATCACCTTTTGTGACCAGCGGTCTAAGGTTAGGTACTGCCGCTTTAACTACTAGAGGCTTTAATGAGAATGCTTTTGCAGAAGTTGGCGAAATTATTGCTGATAGATTACTTAATCCAAACGATTCACTAATTGAAAGTCAATGTAAAGAAAGAGTATTATCCTTATGTAATCGTTTTCCTCTTTATGAAGGCAAACTTGAAGCATCAATAAAATGAGTCCTAATTCCAAGGGAGTTGAAATTCTTTCTATTGGAACAGAGTTACTTTTAGGAAATATTACAAATACAAATGCTCAATGGATTTCTGAACAGTTGTCTCAACTAGGCTTAAATCACTTTAGGCAATCAACTATAGGCGATAATTGTGATCGAATTATAAGAGTAATTCAAGAAATATCGAAAAGAAGTAATCTTCTAATTACAACAGGTGGCTTGGGGCCCACCCCAGATGACTTAACTACTGAAGCAATAGCCAAATCTTTTAATGTATCTCTTGTTGAAAGACCTCACTTATGGGACGAAATTAAACAAAAACTTACAACCTCAAAGCTACAGGAGGATTCCTCTAGCTTAAGGAAACAATGTTTCTTCCCAAAAAATGCTCAAATTATTAATAACCCTAGGGGCACTGCCCCAGGAATGATTTGGGAACCAGTAAAAGGATTTACTATTCTTACTTTCCCTGGAGTACCCAGTGAAATGAAAACTATGTGGGAAAAGACAGCGTATGATTTTATTAAAACCAAATTCTCAGATAGTTATTCCTTTTTTTCAAATACTCTTAAATTTACAGGCATTGGAGAATCGAGCGTTGCAGAAAAAATTAATGATTTATTAAATCTTAAAAACCCGACAGTTGCTCCATATGCAAACTTAGGAGAGGTTAAACTCAGAATTACCGCGCGAGCAAAGAATGAACTAGAAGCAAAAACTATAATTAAGCCTGTAAAAGAAAAATTAAAAAAAGAATTTTCGCAATTTATTTTTGGAGAGGATAATGATACTCTTCCTAGCGTTTTAATAAAAGATTTAGCTAAGAGGAACCAAACTATTGTTTTTGCTGAATCCTGCACCGGAGGCCTTCTGTCTTCATCACTAACTTCAATATCAGGCTCATCTCAAGTTTTTCAAGGTAGTATTATTTCCTATAGTAATGAACTAAAAAATTCATTATTAAATATTTCTGATGAAAAACTTACAAAATATGGAGCTGTTTCTGAAGAAGTTTGTGAGGCCATGGCAATTAATGTAAAAGAAAAATTAGGCGCAGATTGGGCAATTGCAATTAGTGGAATAGCTGGTCCTAACGGAGGCAGTCAAGATAAGCCGGTTGGACTTGTCTATATCTCAATTTCAGGACCAAATAATCACATAACTAATATAAAAAAACTATTTAACTCAACCCGAAATAGAAAAGAAATACAAACACTAAGTGTAAATGTGTGTTTGAACAGTCTCAGATTAATCCTATTATCGAATAGTAAGTAACTATTTTTACAAATTGAGTCAAGATACCCTATTTGATAAAGTTTGGGATTTACATAAAGTTTCAAGTCTTCCTGGAGGATCTGATCAGATATTTATTGGTCTTCATCTTATCCATGAAGTGACGAGTCCTCAAGCATTTGGTGCATTAAAGGACAAAAACTTAAAAGTAAAATTCCCTGAAAGAACTGTTGCTACTGTTGATCATATTGTGCCAACAGATAATCAGAGCAGGCCTTTCAAAGATAATCTCGCTGAGCAGATGATTGAAATGCTCGAAAAGAATTGCTTAGAACATAAAATAAGATTTTTTAATATTGGTAGTGGTAATCAAGGAATAGTTCATGTAGTAGCACCAGAATTAGGACTAACTCAGCCAGGAATGACAATCGCTTGCGGAGATTCTCATACTTCAACTCATGGAGCTTTTGGGTCAATTGCTTTTGGGATAGGTACAAGTCAAGTAAGAGATGTTCTTGCTTCCCAAACCATCGCTATCAACAAATTGAAAGTGAGGCAGATTTGGTGTGATAAAAAATTATCTAAGGGTGTTTTTGCTAAGGATTTAGTACTTCATATAATTAATGAACTT
>CACGFX010000045.1 GCA_902572395.1 uncultured Synechococcaceae cyanobacterium | reverse complement strand
GCAATTAATTGATCTAGCAATAATTCCATCTAATAAAGTTTCCAAATATTTAGCTAGAAAAATTGATCAATTTAGACCTCACCTAATTATTTTTTCTTGGAGAGATATACAAATTTATGCACCTGTTGATGGTAGAAGTGGAAATCCCCTACAAAACTCTTTTGAAGTTTTCTACTCAAAAAATATACTTAAAAAAATAAGAGGTTCCTGGGGAGGATTAAAATTAATTGCATCTCATTATGGAGAAATATATAAAAATACTTCTTTAGTCAAGATGGGACTAAAAAGAGCACAAAAATACAATAAAAATGTAAAAGTAATTTTAGGAGGTGGAGCTGTTAGTGTCTTCTATGAACAATTGGGAAGTCTACTCCCTAAAGGAACTGTTATTTCAGTTGGAGAGGGAGAAAATCTTATAGAAAAAATCATTAGAGGAGATTCAATAGAAGAAGAAAGATGTTACATTGCTGGACAAAAACCTCGTAAAAAATTAATACATGAACAACCTTCAGGAACTATTAAAACTGCCTGCAACTATAAATATATTAAATCAATATGGCCTGAATTCGATTGGTATATAGAAGGTGGCGATTATTACGTAGGGGTACAAACAAAAAGAGGTTGTCCTCATAATTGTTGTTTCTGTGTTTACACAGTTGTGGAGGGGAAGCAAGTTCGCGTTAATCCTGTTGAGGAAGTAATTAAAGAAATGAAGCAATTATATGATCTTGGAGTAAGGGGATTTTGGTTTACAGATGCACAGTTTATTCCAGCCAAAAAACATATTGAAGATGCAAAAACACTTTTGCGAGCAATTAAGGATCAAGGCTGGGAAGATATAAATTGGGCTGCATACATCAGAGCAGATAATATTGATGCTGAGCTAGCTCAGCTTATGGTTGATACAGGTATGAGCTATTTTGAAATAGGTATCACCTCGGGATCTCAAGAACTTGTTAGAAAAATGAGATTAGCATATGACCTTGAAACTGTATTAAATAATTGCAAAATGCTAGTCAAATCAGGTTTCAAGAATCATGTTTCAGTAAATTATTCATTTAATGTTTTTGATGAAACGCCCAGCACTATAAGACAAACAATTGCTTACCATAGAGAATTAGAAAATATTTTTGGTAAAGGCTTAGTTGATCCAGCTATATTCTTTATAGGTTTGCAACCTCACACTCTTCTTGAGAAGTACGCCTTGGAACATAAAATTTTGAAGCCAAATTATAATCCAATGAGCATGATGCCCTGGACAGCGAGAAAACTTCTTTGGAATCCAGGCTCACTAGGGGAAAAACTTGGTCAGGTTTGCTTAGAAGCTTTTGATAATCCAGAAGACGAATTTGGCAAAACAGTTATCGACATTCTTGAGAGAGAATATGGAAAGTCATCCTTAAAAGATTCCCTAAAAGTCCGCCCTCTATCAGAAAGGAAATTAGCTCATTCTAAATAACAAATGCAATCGTTATTAATCCTCTTTCTCAATTGAACTAGAAATTCCTTTAGATTTTAAAGATTCTGAGTAGAATTCTGCAGGCTCTAAATCACAAACAATTACTAAACCTATACCCGTATTGTGTGCTTCAAGCATTATGGCTATAGCATCTTGTTCACTTAATTGCGGCACAACTTCTCGAAGTGAAATAGTGACATACTCCATAGAATTAACTGGGTCATTATGAAGTAAAACCTTATATTTTGGAGATTTATTTTTTAATTCAGCAGGTTTCTTTTCAATTACTGCAGAATTATTATCTACACCTTGTTCTAACTTTATGAATAGCATTAAATTTATTAGAGTTTACATTGTACTTATAATTATATATTAATTATTCTTTCCATTGCATCAAGGACGTTTGATCGTGAGTTAAATGCTGACAAGCGAAAATAACCCTCTCCTGCTAATCCAAATCCGCTCCCAGGTGTTCCCACTACACTAACTTTTTGGAGAAGGAAATCAAAAAAGTCCCAAGATGTCATTTGATCAGGAACTTTAATCCAGATATAAGGAGCATTGTCCCCACCAAAAACTTTATATCCTGAATTCTGAAGTTTATTTTTCATTATTTTTGCATTTTCCATATAAAAATCAATTAAACCTCTCACCTGTTTCTTCCCTTCAAGAGAATAAACAGCTTCTGCTCCTTTCTGAACCACATAACTTACTCCATTGAACTTTGTAGACTGTCGCCTATTCCAAAGAGGCCATAACTCTATTTCCTCTTTTGTTGAGCTCAAACCTTTGAGATTTTTAGGTATTACTGTAAAAGCACATCGAACTCCAGTGAATCCTGCATTCTTGGAAAAAGATCTAAATTCAATAGCACAATCCTTTGCTCCCTCAATTTCATATATTGAATGTGGAATATCATTATCTTGGATAAATGCTTCATAAGCTGCATCAAAAAGTATTAGGGATTTGTTTTGAAGAGCATAGTCAACCCACCTTTTCAATTCTGCTTTAGTAATCGTTGCTCCAGTCGGATTATTAGGAAAACAAAGATATAAAATATCAACTTTTTTTTCAGGTAGTTCTGGCAGAAAGTTATTCCCCTCGTTTATTGCAAGATATGTCAATCCTTGATAAGTTCCATTTTCAAGAGAATCACCAGTTCTGCCTGTCATAACATTACTATCCACATATACTGGGTAAACGGGATCAGTTACGGCTATTGAATTATCTTTGCCAAGAATATCTAAAATATTGCTACTATCGCATTTTGAACCATCAGAAACAAAGATTTCTTCAGGTGAAATTTGACAGCCTCTCGAAATAAAATCATTCTCAGATATTTTTTCTCTCAGCCAAGAATAACCTTGTTCTGGTCCATAACCTCTGAAACCATCTGTTGTTCCCATCTCATCTAAAGCTTTACCCATAGCCTCTATGCATGCTCTAGGTAATGGTTCTGTAACATCTCCTATACCAAGCTTAATAATTTCAGCACTCTTATTTGATTGAGAATACATTTTTACCCTTTTAGCAATTTCAGGGAATAAATAGCCTGCTTTGAGTTTTAAATAATTTTCGTTTACTTGAACCACTTTAGATAAAAAATTTCACCAGTACTTAGAATAATGTATTAACGTGCTTTGGTGGTGATTAGATGTTAAAATTATATAAGTTATGGTTAATTTAAGAGATAATCATAGCTGTGAAATCAATTTCAATTAGTTTGAAAATCGTTTAAAGCTTTATAAATAGCAGAATTTAATCACTATTAACTTTATTAATTTCTAAAAAGTAAATAATAATAGCTCAAAAGTTTTACTAAAAAATAAAAGCTAATTCTTTAATTTAGAAAATTTTCAAAATCCAAATCATTCAGAATCAATTATATGTCTCAGCAAATAATCATAGCTGAGCAGGCTCGAATAGCAGCACTACTCACAGATGATCGAGTTGATGAATTAATCGTCGCACAAGGTCAATATCAAATTGGCGATATTTTTTTAGGAACAGTTGAAAATGTTCTCCCTGGCATTGATGCCGCTTTTATAAATATTGGAGAAAGTGAGAAAAATGGATTCATCCATGTTTCAGATTTAGGTCCACTAAGACTTAAAAAAGGGACATTTGAAATTACTGAATTACTAGAACCAAAACAAAAAGTTTTAGTACAGGTAATAAAGGAACCCACAGGATCTAAAGGTCCCAGACTAACCGGGAGTATTTCGATCCCAGGAAAATACCTGATTTTACAGCCATATGGCCAAGGAGTAAATATTTCAAGAAAAATAAATACAGAAACAGAGCGAAGCCGTTTGAAAGCTCTTGGGGTTTTAATAAAACCACCCAGCACAGGCTTGTTATTTAGAACAGAGGCTGAAAAAATAAAAGAAGAACTTCTAATTGAAGATTTAGAACAATTAACTCAACAATGGGAAAATATACTAAAAATTTCTGAAGCTTCTAATCCGCCAAATTTAATTAAAAGAGATGATGATTTCTCTCTTAAGATCTTGAGAGATCATATTAAAGAATCAACTCAAAGCATAATTATTGATAGTAAATTTTCAGTTGCAAGGGCAAAAGATTTTTTAATAAATTATGAATCTGAGATAAATATTGAATTTCACGATAACAGTTTAAACCAACATATTTTCGAAAAGTATGAAATCAAGAAAACAATTCAAAAAGCTCTCCAGCCGAGAGTAGATCTTCCTTCGGGAGGTTATATCATTATCGAACCAACTGAGGCTTTAACTGTAATCGATGTAAACTCTGGATCATTTACAAGATCTGCAAACTCAAGACAAACCGTTTTGTGGACAAACTGCGAAGCAGCAGTTGAAATCTCAAGGCAAATGAAATTAAGAAATATTGGTGGAGTTATAGTAATAGATTTTATTGATATGGAATCTAGAAGAGATCAATTTCAGTTACTTGAGCATTTTACCTTAGCAATAAAAGATGATTCTGCTAGGCCTCAGATAGCTCAGCTTACTGAATTAGGCTTAGTAGAGTTAACCAGAAAAAGACAAGGTCAAAATATATATGAATTATTCGGTAAAAAATGTTCTACATGCGATGGTACCGGACATGTAGAAAATATTTTAAATCACGAAATTTCCAACTTCAAAATCCAAAATATTGAAAATAAATCTAATCAATC
>CACGFX010000044.1 GCA_902572395.1 uncultured Synechococcaceae cyanobacterium | reverse complement strand
CTTTGTTTGAGCATCAGCTGTTCTTAGACCCATTACCAGTTGTTTTGCTTCTTTAGGAAGATCATCAAGAAAATATTCAGAATCATCAAACTTTAATTTTTTTTTATTTGCTCCATCAGTTGTTTCTTGCATTTTTTTATTTAGTCAGATATATAGATTAAATGAAACTATTTTTTTGTGAATATCTTGAGATCTTTTGTTAAATTAATTTTCAAATATTTATAACTTAAAGTAATCAATATAATCTCTATTCAAAAAGTATAAAGCCTATTTCACTCTTATCAACTTAAGGATTCTAAAGACTCTCAACTAATTTTTAATCGGGATAACCGAGCTTTAATTTCCCTTCCTTATCTCTATCCATTTTTTATATTTTTTATTATTTTCTTCTAATTGATACTGATAGTTTTCTAGAAGCAATATTTAAAAATTTCCTAAAAAAATTCACAAAAAGAAGAAAATAATAAAAAATATAAAAAGAAGCATTATTTAAAAATTTCCTAAAAAAATTCACAAAAAAAGGAGCTAATTGCCCCTTATTGTAGATCGACTGTCAATAATTAAAAGGTATTTCTTCAAGTCTTTTATCGATTTCAAAATTAATTATTGGTCGAAGATGTTTCATCACTTGTCCTAATAATTGATATTCAAAATTTGGACTTTTCATGTATAAAAAAACTAAACAACCTGCTCCAAAATTTATTAATGACATTAGCAATGCTACAACTGCTATAAATCTTGTGCTTAGACGATTTGGTAATCTTTCAAAATTACAACTCTTATTAAATACAATTTTGCTCATAATATACTGCACAGACTATGTAACAGCGTGATACTAAATTAAAGAGGTTTAATTTGCAATGAGCAGAAATGCTGAATTTAGCTATACCGTCAACTATCAACCTATATAAGTCTAATCATTAGATTTATGAGAATCATCAGAATCTATTGTTATCACTAATAAAATTCAATGGAGCCAAGGGGATTTGAACCCCTGACCCCCTGCATGCCATGCAGGTGCTCTACCAGCTGAGCTATGGCCCCAAGAAAAGGTTTTTCTGTTGTATTAATGGATTTAATTGAGACTCACCATTTCAAGTCTTAAAGTTGTCATATATCACTCGTTGCTGTTATTTCCAATTATGCGAAGTAATCTGCGCAAGATTGATTTTACAAGTGCAATGGCTAAAAGGGATGATAAGTGGATCTAAATTTTGCTCAAAACATCAGGTTGTTTATGGCAAAGGATGGAGTGTTTGAGGCATTAGGTCTGGGAAATGTATAAAGCTTCAAAAAACTCATAGAATTGATGATGGTCTACAACATGAAAAATCTCTACGCCCAATTTTAACATCTATGGAAGTCAGATATTTGATAAAATAAATAGCAATTTATTATTAAAAATATCTTTTATTTGTTTTATAAGATGACGACATAATATTGATGAATATTTTTGCTTTTTTTATGCCTGTTTAGTTTTATTAATGTTTAAATGACGATGAGCTTGTTTTGAAATTTTAATTTTTATTATCTTATCTAACAGATAAACATCTTTTGATTAGCGGATGGCGGCCTGCAGTTTGCAGTTGATGTCCTTAGCGGTTGGCGTGAAAACTGGCATGTTCTATGTGACGGCAAAATAGACGCTACTTTTTACTCCGAGAAGCTGGAAAAGGCTCATAAAAAAACAGTAGTAAACCTTATGAAAAATCGCACAATCGAAGGAGTGAAGTATGCAGTGGCAGCAAATGAAGTCGCACGAATTTTAGAGTCATATCGCATTTCGGTCGATCAGGATTTTTCACTCGGTGAACCAGAATTAACTTATACTTCTAAACAGATATTAGAATTATGGTTAAACCGAGGCAGGCTTGGAATCAGGCCTGGATACAACCGTTTTGTTCAAGCTAAGATTGTGGGTTGGTGAAACAACTAACGCTTAAAAAGTGAATTAATTTTCCGCTGCTCAAAGTGCTTTTAAATTAAACTAAAATACAAAATGGTTTAGAAAAAAATAAAATAATAAGAGATATCGCAACCACAAACATTAGAGACTTTAATTGTCCTTTATAGCCTTAGAAAAAAAAATTGAAAAATTCACTTTGAAAAAAAAATTATACACTTCTTAATCTACAAAATTTTCTAGCAATAAAAATCATTATGATATAGTTATGAGTAGATTTCTTTATCGATAAGAAGTGAAAAAGTATAATATATTATTTATCTTTATAGTATTTTTTTTGCTTGGATTTAAAGTTAAACTCTTCGCTAAAGGATTTAAGGCAGAGACATTTAATGAAAGCTCTTTAAATTCACCTAAATTATTACCTAGGTACTATTTAGGTCCAGGAGACAAGCTTTTAATAAGAGTTTTTGGATATGACGAGTTTAATTCAGAAGTCATAGTATTACCTGATGGGACAATTAATGTCAGTAGGATTGGTTCAATAAATGTTAACGATATGACCCTAAAAGATGCTAAGAATAAACTCTCCAATTCATACTCCAACTTACTTAGAAACCCTATCATATATCTAGACTTAGTGAAAACTAGACCGATAAGAGTAGCAATCTCAGGGGAGGTTAATAGGCCTGGTATATATAGTATTAATATCCAAGGTGAAAATAAACTAGTAAATAATGATGGAGGAGAGCAGACATCTATAAAAACTTTTGGCTGGCCAACATTAGTAGATGCTATACAAAAAGCAGGCGGGATAACCAAAAAAGGAGATCTTAAAAATGTTAATTTAATTAGGAAAAATAAGAAAAACTCTCAAATTAAAATTACAAAAGTTAATTATTGGGACACTTTAAAAAATGGCAAACCAATAGAAAATCACTACATATATGATGGTGATAGTGTAAGAATAGATTCTATTGAATATAGAGAGGATGATGAACTATTCACAATAGCCTCATCTAGTTTTTCACCTGACACAATAACAATAAATGTAGTTGGAGAAGTCAATAATCCTGGTTTGCAAACCATAAAAACAAATAGTCCTTTATCACAAGCAATTTTGAGTGCGGGAGGTATTACAAACAAAAGTAATAAAGATAAAATTGCATTAATTAGAATGAACCCTAATGGAACAATTTCAAAATCAATATCTTCCTATAGTATTTCGCAGCAGGCTGATAATTTGAATAATCCTATTTTAATTGATGGTGATGTGATAGTTGTTGAAAAAAATGCTTGGGCAAAAAATTCAGCAAATATAAAGACGCTAGTCGAACCATTTTCAGAATTACTTACTCCAATAACAATATATAGAGTCTTCTCTGACTAAATTGTTTCTATAAAAAAATTCTAATGACTTCCTTTTTACAAATCAAAAAAGGTTTGAAAATACAAATAGATGTTGTGAGAGGGCTTTACTATAGAGAACTTTTAACGAGGATATCAAAAGTAAGATTTGGTTTAATTGGTATTTTATTTGAACCAATAGGATTAATTGTAGTTTGGTTATTACTTTTAGGATTTAGAAGAGGATTTGAACCTGTTTTCACGCTTGACCTTATTATATTTCTTGGTTCTGCTAATATTGTTTACGGACTTTTTAATTCGATTTCTCGAAGGTCTGTTGACTCTATTAATTCGAATTATGCACTTTTTTATTATTCCAGAGTTAAACCATTTGATACTCTAACCGCGCGCTCATTTGTAGAAATTTATATTTATGGTTCTATCTATTTAATTGTCATTTTAGGTTATTTCTATTTTAAAAATATGTGGGTTTTAGATAATTTACCTTTAATTTTAATATGTTACTTATTTACTGCAATTCTTTCTTTTGGTCTTGGACTTATAATTATGGTGGCAGGTAATAGATATCTCTTCATGAGAGAAATAGTCAATATAGTATTTAGGCCTTTGTATTTTCTAAGCGGAACTTTCTTTTCCCTTGCTGCATTACCTCAATGGCTGAAACCATGGTTAAGTTGGAATCCTGTATTGCATGCAATAGAACTTTCTAGGAAGGGATTTTCAGAGCTTTATTATCTTGATCCCTTGATATCTTTTTCTTATCTTGCCAAAAGTACATTAATTATTTTATTCCTAGGCTTATTAATATATTCACAGAATGAAAGGATATTGCAAACAAAATGATAGAAGTTAAAAACCTCACTAAAAGTTATTTACATAAAGGCAGGAGAAAGTATGTATTCAAAAATTTAAATTTTAGTATTAAAGATGGTGAATCAGTATGTGTTCTTGGCGGTAACGGTGTTGGTAAGTCTACTTTACTAAGAATTTTAGGAGGAATTGACTTTGCAGATTCTGGATACATAAACAAAAATTGTTCCATAAGTTGGCCATTTGGAGTCGCTTCGGGTTTTCAAGCAGGTTTAACTGCAAGCGAAAATGTAAAATTTGTAAGTAAAATATTCGGAACTCATTCTAAAAAGGGAATAGAAGAAAAAATTGAAATAGTAAGAGACTTTGCAGATATTGGTGATTATTTTGATAGACCATACAAAACTTATTCTTCTGGTATGAAGGGAAGACTTTCTTTTGGATTATCATTAGCTTTTAAGTTTGACGTATATTTACTCGACGAGGTATTAGCAAGAGGTGATATAGGATTTAGAGAAAAATGTAAAAAGGCAGTAAAAGAATTAAAGAAGTTTT
>CACGFX010000043.1 GCA_902572395.1 uncultured Synechococcaceae cyanobacterium | reverse complement strand
AATAGCAGCAGCATATGGCTCAATAAGTGCTGTTACATTTATTTCTGCAGAAAGTTTTTTAGAAAGTCAAAAAATAGCTTTTGATGGGTTTATGGTTGGCGCCTTAGCTTTAATGGAATCTCCTGCAATCATTGTTGGATTATTACTTGTGAAACTTGCAGCTCCCAAAAATAGACCAAAATCAAGAAAAATGCATCTAAGCGCAATATTACATGAATCCCTTTTGAATGGATCAGTTTATTTATTGCTTTCAAGCTTAATTGTAGGATTTCTGACTGCTTCTAGTAATCCCTCAGGAATTGCAAAAATGGAGCCTTTTACTGGACAATTATTCTATGGAGCAGAATGCTTCTTCTTGTTAGATATGGGAATAGTCGCTGCTCAAAGATTGCCAAGATTGAAGAATGCGGGTTCATTCTTGATTGGGTTTGCTATTTTTATGCCCTTATTTAATGCATTTATTGGTGTTTTCGTTGCAAGATTTTTATCTTTAGAACCTGGCAACGCACTTTTATTTGTGGTTTTATGTGCAAGCGCCTCTTATTTGGCAGTGCCTGCAGCGATGAGAATGACAGTTCCAGAGGCTAAATCTAGTTATTATATTTCAACTACATTAGGTCTAACTTTCCCATTCAATATAGTTCTTGGCATTCCCATATATATGAGTTTAGTAAATACCATTATCCCACTTTCACCTTTATAAAAATGAAAAGATTAGACCTAATATTTAGTGAAAGAGAACTTGATGCAATTATTAAAACATTAGAAAAAGCTAATGTTCCCGGTTATACCGTTATGAAACACGCCACAGGCAGAGGTCCTGAAAGAGTTGTTACTGAAGATATGGAATTTACTGGATATGGATCAAATGCTCATGTAATTGTTTTTTGTGAGCAAGAATTAATAGATAAAATGAGAGATAACATCAGGGACGATTTAAGCTACTACGGAGGAGTAGCTTATATTTCTGAAGCAACACCCCTTTAAGCTGAAGCAGAAATATTTTTTTTAAGAATGAATCCAATCTACTCTTATATTTTTTCGACTATTTAAGTATCTATCAATTGACATTGCAGCAATACATCCATCAGAAGCCGCAACTACGGCTTGCTTAAATGGTGTATTTCTTATATCTCCAATAGCCCATACTCCATCAGAGTTTGTAGACATAAAGTCATCAACAATAACTCCTCCGTCTTCTTTTAAAGCAATTTGATCCCCTAAAAAATCAGTAATCGGCTTTGAGCCACTCATGTAGACAAACACTCCATCTAAATTTAAGTTGATAGGATTTTCTTCTTGTTTATTTTTTACAACAACCCCATTCACACCCATATCATCTCCCAAAATTTCCAATAATCTTGTTCTACTCCAATGTTTTATATTTGAATTATCCATCAATTCCATAGCTTCTTCATTATCTGATTTAGGATCACTTGATGTAATCCAATGCACAGTTGATGCAAATTTAGTTAGAACAGTTGCCTCTTCAATTGCCTCCTTATTCACTCCTACAACGGCAACTTCTCTATTTTTATAAAAAGCCCCATCGCATGTAGCACAATAACTTACTCCTTTGCCAAGAAAATCCGCTTCGCCTTTAAATGATGCAGGCCTACCCATGGCTCCACTTGCAAGTACAAGTGCTTTAGCTTTGAAAGTTCCTTCGGGCGTATAAACCATTTTCCATTCTCCACTAGCGTCTATTCCAAAGACTTGCGCTCTTCTATAATCTGTGCCGTATTGCACAGCCTGATCTCTCATTAGGGTAAGCAATTTCTCTCCACTTATATCAACAGGAACACCTGGGTAATTAGCTATTTGATGAGTTATTGCTAAGGCGCCAACAGATGGATTTTTATCTAAAATTACTGTCTTTAAGTTTGAACGAGATGTATAAAGTGCGCAAGTACATCCGGCTGGGCCTCCTCCGATAATAACTACATCTGACTCAATGATTTCCAATTTTAAAAAACTCCTTTTTTAGTAGTTAATTTAGATGAGTTCTTGGTTAGAAGATATTTTAAAATAAATACCTGAACCTATATATAGATATAAGTTAAAAGAAAAAAGAGAAAAAAGCTTAATATAGAAACAAACTTACATAGGAAAAACATAAAAAATTAATTATCAAAATGATCAGTTACGTGAAATGTTCTGTATTGATCTATTATTAGGTCATATCGATAAATCAATTTCCGTAGAAACATTATATTTTTCATGACCAACTCTGATTACCTTTTAAAAGCTACTATTAAGAAAGTTACCGAAAAATTAAACGAAATATTGGTTGAAAAGATTGAAGAAGCAACAAGTATTGCTCAGGATGCTCCAGAAATTCTCAAAAAAGAATTTGATAGTTTAAAAGAATCCATAATCGAAGAAGCATCAAGACTGGAAAAAGCCGAAAATATTCAAGAAAATGAGTCTACAAATACTTATGAAGATTCCAAAATAAAAAAAGCTTTAAATGAAATTGAAGGTATCAATAAGCAAATTGATCTCTTAAATAAAACTATAAATAATCAAATTAAATGAGTTATCACATTCTTCATTATCGTTTTAAAAAACTGAAGAGGGCCTTTCTTATTTGGATAACTCTGATTTCGCTTTTAATAAATTTATGGATAGATAATATTAGATTTACAATTTTCCAAACTAAGAAAAATGAAAAAAGTAGGGTCCAAATTAAAAGAGCTAGGTGGTTTACTAATCAATTAATAAATCTTGGATCAGCATTTATTAAAATTGGACAATTATTATCAGCGAGACCTGATTTAATTCCTAATACCTGGATACAGGAATTGTCTCAATTGCAGGATCAAGTTCCTAGTTTTTCATTTGCGCAAGTTGAAGAAACCATAAGAGAAGAACTAGGATCTAAGTTTCATGAAATAGATCAAATAATATGTGATCCTGTTGGATCAGCATCACTAGCTCAGGTTCATAGGGCGACTTTAAAAGATGGCAAGAAAGTAGTATTTAAAGTTCAAAGACCTAATTTAAAAGAATTGTTTATTATAGATTTGGGCATAATGCAGAAAATAGCAGGATTATTGCAAAAAAATAAGAATTGGAGTCGAGGTAGAAACTGGATTGAGATCGCTAAAGAGTGTAGGAAAGTTCTCATGAAGGAGCTTGATTTTAATTGCGAAGCACAATATGCAGCAAGATTTAGACAGCAATTTCTTGATGATGAAAATGTTGAAGTTCCTGAAGTAATTTGGGATATGAGCAGTGAAAAAGTCCTTTGTTTAAGTTATCTAGAGGGAACAAAAATAAGCGATTTAGAAAAATTACAATCACAAGAAATTGATTTACCTAAAATTGCAGAAATAGGCGCCATTAGTTATTTAAAACAATTAGTAAATTACGGTTTTTTTCATGCAGACCCTCATCCAGGGAATCTAGCAATTTCTAATGAAGGTAAATTAATTTTTTATGATTTTGGAATGATGGGCAATATCTCAAATAATCTTCAAACGAGATTAGGGGGGATGGTTAAGGCTGCTGCATTAAGAGACTCATCATCACTTGTCAGTCAATTACAACAAGCTGGGCTAATTTCAAAAGATATTGATGTAGGACCTATCAGAAGATTAGTCAGATTGATGCTTAAAGAAGCCTTAACTCCACCATTTAGTCCAAATATTATTGAAAAATTATCTGGAGATTTATACGAACTTGTTTATGAAACACCATTTCAACTGCCAGTAGATTTAATCTTTGTGATGAGAGCTTTATCAACTTTTGAAGGAGTTGGTAGAATGCTTGATCCAGGGTTTAACCTTGTATCAGTTACCAAGCCTTATTTAATAGAACTTATGACTTCAAATAATCAAAGTCCCAACGATTTAATTAACCAATTTGGAAGGCAAGTAGGTGAATTAGGATCGAAAGCTGTTGGAATTCCCAAAAGAATAGATGAAAGTTTAGAAAGATTAGAACAGGGCGATTTACAATTGCAAATAAGAATGGGAGAGTCTGATAGACAATTCAAAAAAATGTTTACGGCTCAAAAAACTTTAGGCCATTCAATTCTCATAGGAAGCTTATCAATTGCATCTGCTTTACTTGTAACTAATAAACAAAATAATTTTGCATTGTTGCCACTTTTTTTTGCACTACCCATAAGTATTGATTGGATAAAGTGCCAATTAAGTATGAGAAAAGGCTCACGTTTAGAAAAACTTAAGCGCTAAAAATCTATATATTTTTGGGACCTAAACCTAGAGCTCCTGCGAATCTTGCTTGATTTCCTAATTCCTCCTCAATTTTTAAAAGCCTATTATATTTTGCAATCCTTTCACTTCTGCTCAAAGACCCAGTCTTGATCTGACCCGATCTTGTGGCGACAGATAAATCTGCAATTGTTGTATCTTCAGTCTCACCGCTTCTATGACTTATAACACTTGTGAAACCTGACATTTTAGCTAACTCAATAGCTTCCAAAGTTTCAGTTAATGTTCCAATTTGATTTACCTTTATTAGGATTGAATTGGCAGATTTTTCTATAATCCCTTTCCGTAATCTTTCTGTATTAGTAACGAATAAATCATCACCTACAAGCTGAACTTTATTCCCTAATTCTTTGTTTAATTCTGACCAACCCTCCCAATCATCCTCAGCTAAACCGTCCTCTATTGAAACTATGGGATAATTAGAAACTAATCTTGAAAGATATGAAATCATTTCAGAACTATTTAAACTTTTACCTTCA
>CACGFX010000042.1 GCA_902572395.1 uncultured Synechococcaceae cyanobacterium | reverse complement strand
CCAATACAAT
This sequence comes from uncultured Synechococcaceae cyanobacterium, assembly GCA_902572395.1. GTDB lineage: Bacteria > Cyanobacteriota > Cyanobacteriia > PCC-6307 > Cyanobiaceae > Prochlorococcus_A. Next base: position 4,897 of record CACGFX010000042.1, on the reverse strand, counting down.
ATGAAGCTCAAGAATGTTCTAACAACATTTTCTATACAGGAGCCACACCAAACCAACAATCTGAACCCGCTACAGATTTCATGTATAAACGTTCTCCCGCAGCTGGTGGAGATTTCTTCCTTGTAGGTTCTGATTATGTTTTCCCAAGAACTTCAAACACAATTACAAAAGCTCAGGTTAAACAGTTAGGGGGTAATGTTGTTGGAGAAGATTACCTTCCATTAGGAAATACTGAAGTTGCTCCAATTATCTCAAAGATCAAAAAAGCGTTGCCTGACGGTGGAATAATCATTAATACTCTTAATGGTGACCAAAACGTCGCATTCTTCAAACAGATTCAAGACGCAGGTATCACACCATCAAGTGGGTACTACGTAATGAACTATTCAATTGCTGAAGAAGAGATTAGTACAATTGGTCCTGAGTTCCTTGAAGGTCACTACGGCGCTTGGAACTACATGATGTCAATTGATACTCCTGCATCTAAGAAATTTGCTGAAAGTTTCAAAAAAAGATGGGGAGCAGATCGTGTTGTGGCTGATCCTCAAGAATCTGCTTATAACATGGTCTACTTATGGAAACAAGCAGTAGAAGATGCTGGAACATTCGACGACAACGCAGTAAGGGAAGCCCTTGTTGGACAAAAATTTGATGCTCCACAAGGTCCTGTTGAAGTTATGCCTAATCACCACTTATCTCAAACAGTAAGAATTGGGGAGATTAATTCAGAGGGTGGATTTACAATCCTTGAAGAGACAGGAGTTGTTCTTCCTCAAGCATGGAACCAAAAGCATCCAAGTTCAAAAGGATTTGCATGCGATTGGACAGATCCTTCAAAAGGAGAAAAGTATAAGCTTTAATCCAATTAAACCTATACTTCAAAATAAAAGGAGGTTAACACCTCCTTTTATTTTATATAATCAAAAATTTTCTTTTTCTAAATTGGAGTTACTTCTCGATAGTCTTTTTAATGGTGTTGCGATCGGATCTGTACTACTTGTTGCTGCATTAGGTCTAGCAATTGTTTTTGGTCTTATGGGTGTAATAAATCTTGCCCATGGAGAACTTATGATGCTTGGAGCTTACACAACATACGTAACACAATTAATTTTCAAATTACCTATATTAAAACCTTTCTATAATTCGTATATAATAGTTTCTATTTTCCTTGCTTTTATTGTTAGTGGCGTTGTAGGCATTCTTCTGGAAAAAACTATCATAAGAAAGCTTTATGGAAGTCCACTAGAAACACTTCTCGCAACCTGGGGAGTAAGCTTAATTCTTCAACAATTTGTCAGAAGTGTCCCTTTAGCTTATGGTACCGGTCTGGTTATAAGTCTGTTAATTGGTTTACTTTTGCCAACAACATTCCCTTCAAAAATAAAAGAATCAATAAATTTCAAATATTTTAAATTTAGTTCTTGGATATTTGCTGCTTTAACTGGAGTACTGACAGGTAGCGTAATCTCATCCTCTGTCAGCAAACTTAGTAGAGCGAGCGCTCGAAATGTTGATGTAACAGCACCCTCATGGATGCGAGGTCAAATAGAAATTATTGGCACTGCATTTCCTAAAACAAGATTAATGATAATTGTCATTACACTAATCTCTGTAATAGCAATAACATTATTTCTTAATCAAAGTGCTTGGGGGATGCGTATAAGAGCAGTTACTCAGAATCGACAAATGAGTGATTGCCTTGGTATATCTACTGAAAAAGTGGATATAATTACCTTTGGGATTGGATCTGGCTTAGCAGGAGTTGCGGGGGTAGCAGTATCTCTCTTAGGTTCTGTAGGACCAAATGTTGGCGGAAACTATATAGTTGGTTGTTTTATGGTTGTAGTGCTGGGAGGAGTAGGAAATTTATTAGGAACAGTACTTGCTTCATTTGGAATAGGAATAATGACCGATTTAATTGGAGCTGGAAGGCTCTTATCAATATGGCCAGATATGCCTCTAGCTCTATCAAATACAATCAACTTTTTTGCGACCACAAGTATGGCAAGAGTAATGATATTTGCACTAATTGTTATATTCTTACAATTTAAACCTACAGGTTTATTTCCTCAAAAAGGAAGGATGGTTGAAAACTAATGTCCTTTAGTAAAATTAAATTTGATAAAAAAATAGTATTATCATTTTGGATAATATTAATAGCCTTAATAATTGCAGCTCCCACTCTACTCCCTGTATTTAGACTAAACCTTCTCGGTAGATACTTATCCCTATCAATAGTTGCACTTGGTGTTGATCTTATCTGGGGATATACAGGTTTACTTAGTCTTGGACAAGGTATATTTTTTGCTCTAGGTGGATATTGTGCAGCAATGTATTTGCAAATAACCAGCTCATCAGAATTTCCAAATAATATTCCTGAGTTTTTTGCTTTATATGGTGTTGAAAAATTACCTTTTTTCTGGGAACCGTTTAGATCGCCTTTTTTTACCTTCTTCGCTATCTGGATAATTCCAGCATTAGTTGCTGGTTTAATTGGATTTCTTGTTTTCAGAAATAGAATCAAAGGGGTTTATTTTTCTATACTTACTCAAGCTTCTCTTCTTGTATTCTTTAACTTTTTTAACGGACAACAAAAACTTATAAATGGAACTAATGGATTAAAAACAGATGTAACACAACTATTTGGTCAGATGGTAGGTTCTGAGTCCATGCAAAGAATATTCTTTTGGATAACATCCATACTAGTAATAGCTGCATGGTTTTTTGCAAAGTGGGTAGTTAAAGGAAGATTTGGAAATATCCTTATAGGGATACGAGATGATGAACCAAGGGTTAGGTTTACAGGATACAACCCAGTTATATTCAAGACGATAATATTCTCAATTGCTGGAGGTCTTGCAGGGATTTCGGGTGCTTTATATACGGTTCAGTCTGGAATAGTATCACCTCAATTTATGACAGTTCCCTTTTCTATAGAAATGGTTATATGGGTTGCTGTTGGAGGAAGAGGAACTTTATTGGGAGCGATACTAGGAGCAGTTTTCATCAACTATGCAAAAAGTCTAGTAAGTGAAGCTCTACCTGCTAGCTGGATGTTTATACAAGGAGGGTTATTTATCTTAGTTGTAACAGCTCTGCCAGAAGGAGTTTTAGGATGGATTCAGGGAGATGGTCCTAGGAATCTTCTTCAAAGATTTGGTTTGAAAAGGAAGATTGAAACCTATCCAAGCTTAGAAGTTAACAATAATGAGGGGAACAATGAATAATAAAGATCTTCTAAATTTAATAGATATCACTGTTAGTTTCGAGGGATTTTTAGCTCTCAACAAACTTAATCTAAATTTAAAGAAAGGAGAATTAAGAGCTGTAATAGGACCCAACGGCGCAGGTAAAACAACATTTCTTGATGTAATAACTGGAAAGGTTAAGCCAACAAAAGGTGAAGTAATTTTTAAAGGGAAATCTCTAGTTGGAAGAAAGGAGCATAAAATAGCCAGACTTGGAGTTGGAAGAAAGTTCCAAAGTCCAAGAATCTTTGAAAATCTCACAGTTAAAGAAAATCTTGAAATATCGGTGACAACTCCCAAAAGTCCCCTAAACCTTATAAATAAAAGTATTAAGGATGAGCAGCTTAATGAGATTGAACGTCTTATGAAGATTGTTAATTTAGCTCAAAAAGTTGACTCTAAAGCAGGATCTTTATCACATGGCCAAAAACAATGGCTAGAGATAGCTATGTTAGTAGGACAAAAGCCAGATTTAATGTTAGTAGATGAACCTGTTGCTGGTTTAACTGATGAAGAAACTGATCTTACAGCTGATTTATTAAAATCTTTATCAGGAGAAAATACAGTAGTGGTAATAGATCACGATATGGAATTCATAAGAAGACTTGATAGTAATGTTTCAGTATTAAATCAGGGCACTGTATTATGTGAGGGAACGATGGAAACCATACAAAAAGACAAAAAAGTTATTGATGTTTATTTAGGAAGACCTGAGAACTAGTTATGGAAAACTTACTAGAAATAAAATCATTAAATACTTATTATGGCGAGAGTCATATTCTTAGAGATGTAGATTTAAATGTTAAATCAGGAGAAATGGTTTGTTTGATTGGAAGAAATGGAGTTGGCAAAACAACTTTATTGAAATCACTAATTGGCTTGTTAAAACAAAAAAAAGGAGATATTTTTCTGATTGGTGAAAATATTAATAGAAAAGCACCTCATCAGAGGGCTAGGAAAGGAATGGCGTACGTTCCTCAAGGGAGGGAAATTATTCCATATTTATCAGTTGAAGAGAATCTTATGTTAGGAATGGAGTCTCTACCGGGTGGATTATCTAAGAACAAAAAAATAGATCCATTTATTTACGATCTCTTCCCAATCCTAAAAGATTTTCTTCAAAGGAAGGGAGGAGATCTTAGTGGAGGTCAACAACAGCAATTAGCTATTGCAAGAGCATTGCTGGGCAAACCTCAACTTCTATTACTTGACGAACCAACAGAAGGTATTCAGCCTAATATAGTTCTGGACATTGAAAATGCAATCAATCAGATAATTAGAGATACAGGAATTGGCGTTTTATTAGTTGAACAACATTTGCATTTTGTAAGACAAGCGAATAGATATTATGCTATGCAACGCGGGGGTATTGTTGCTAGCGGAAATACTAGTGAGTTGAGTCAGGCAGTTATTGATAAATTCTTGAGTGTTTAAATAGATTATTATCTTAAATTAAAAAAAAGCTTTATTCATTTTTCGCATCTTATAAGGTCTATACTATTCGGATGTTCATTAATATATTTATTAAATTCCATTGCTAGTGTTCTAGCTTCGTAAGCGTCAAAAGCATAAAAACAATTTTCTAATCTTACATTTTGAAAATCACGATAATGCACTGTATATGGCTTTAACATAATATTTTTGTTCAT
>CACGFX010000041.1 GCA_902572395.1 uncultured Synechococcaceae cyanobacterium | reverse complement strand
AAGAAAAGGGTTAAAGAAACTATCTCCTCTAAAGAAATTAGTCTCGATGATATTGCATTAAATACTTCAAATTCAAACAAAGTACAGATCTCAGTACCATCAAATCTTACTTATCTTTTGAAAGTTTGGGCGGCAGCAGAAGGAAGAGATCTATCAAGTGTTGCTTTTCAATGTTTAGAAACTGGCATAAGGGAAATGAAAAGCAAAGGTTCAATACCTTCAGTTGCAGTAAAAAGATATGACTCAGCATGTCAAAAGAGGATTGCACTAGCAGAAGTAAACAATTTATTGGAGAAATACGAAATAGCTCAGAATGAAATCAAATAATTATGAATAACAAAAAAATCATTAAAGGATACAAAACATTAATATCATCAAGGTTTGACGTAGATACTTCTATAGATAAATTCAAAGATGGAATAATTTATACTCTTTATTCTGATCAATTTAATTCACTTAAAGTTGGTTTTGCTGAAAATGATAAGGTTCTAGAAAAAAAATTATCAGGTGAAGCATTGATATTATTGGATATGAAAAAAGGCAACAAGAAAGATCTATGTTTATTAATAATTACTTTAAAAGAACTTGGTATCAAATATTCAGACAATTTTTATTTCAAATACTCAAGATCTTTAATGAGACATTTATCAACTTTAGGTTGGCCTGTTGGGAGATCACTTTATAAACAAAGAAAGATTAAAAAAGAACTTGTATGTGCATAAATTTAAATATAATCGCACTCTAAAGTTTCTCTAGTTTCTCTATTTGTGATTGGATTAGTTCCAGTAGCACTTTCACAAAATTTCCTAATAATATCCTTTGGCAAAAAAACATTTGTGAAGTCTGCACCTTGTATTTTTACATTTTCAAACTGGGTACTATAAGCAAAAGAATCCTCCAAGTTAGTATTTGATAAATCTGTTCCATCTAAAACAGCTGAGTCTAAAGTTACTTCTCTTAAGTTGGAGTTACTTAAATTTGTATCTTTCAATTTTGCTCCATAAAGAGTGGCATTTTGGAGCTCACAATCTGATAAATTTGCATCTTGTAAATCAGTCAAATAGAAAGTTGCTCCTTTTAAATCAGATCCCGAAAAATCGGCCCCTACCAAAGATTGTTTACCATAATCCAACGCAGCGAAGCTTCCAGAAGGGAAGGTTAAAAAAATTACTAAAAAAGTTAAGATTATAAATCTCATTTGTTTGAGTAGTATTTCAAGAAATTCTAACTTCTTAAGCTGAAATCTAAAAATTAATTATTTACTGAATGCTATATTTATTGAAATAACAAATCACGAACAAGGTTTTGGATATAAGTCCCTATGATGCAATTGTTGTTGGTTCTGGAGCTACAGGAGGAATAGCAGCACTTACATTGGCAGAAAAAGGGATCAAAGTTTTAGTAATAGAAGCAGGGCCTCAAGTTAAAAGGCATGAAGCTAGTAATCATGAGCCAAAAAGTACAATAAAAAGATTATCAGGAGTTTTAACAAAAAAACATGCCAATCAATGCCAACATCCTGGTTATTGGAAAAATAATCCTGACTTATATTCAAATGAATTGAAGCATCCTTATAACTTCCCCAAAAAAAAGCCATTTCTTTGGACCCAAGGTCAACAATGTGGGGGGAGATCATTAACGTGGGGAGGCATAACATTAAGACTTTCCTCAGAAGATTTTCATCCGGCTAAAAAAGACGGATTCGGACCAAACTGGCCTATTTCATACGATGAACTTTCCCCTCACTATGATTTCATTGAAAATTTCTGCGGCATCTATGGACGAAAAGATGACATTAAAGAAGTCCCAAACGGTAAATATATTGGTGAAATGCCTCTTACAGAAAACGAAAATATTTTTGGCAGAGAAGTTAAATCAAAATTAAATTATCCATTTATACAATCAAGAGGATTTGACCGTAATACATCAGTAAAAGATAAAAAGTGGCCCAAATCCTCCAGTTTAGGTAGCACTTTAAAAAAAGCTTTAGATACTGGGAATGTACAAATAATTTCAAATCACCTAGTGGAGTCTTTTGAGATTAACAAGATAACAGAGCTTGCATCAAAACTAACGATCGTAAACTTAGAAAATGGATGCAAAAAAGAATTAAATTGTGATTTAATCCTTCTTTGCGCATCAACAATTTCAACACTCAGAATACTACTGAACTCAGAATATAAATCAAATTCCTCAGGTTTTAAAGATATTTCTGGAAAATTAGGTAAATACCTTATGGACCACATATCTATCTGTAGATTTTTTTCAGTCCCAAAAACAAAAAACTCAGGGAAACCATTATCTAATCCTCCCGATCTTTCTGGAGCAGGCAGCTTCTTTATTCCATTCGGTTCAAATTTACCAAAAATTGACGATATAAATTTCTATAGAGGTTATGGAATCTGGGGGGCAATTGATCGATTAGGGATTCCTAAATTTTTGCAAAAAGACAGAAACACATCCATTGGCTTTCTTATTGCCCATGGCGAAGTCCTTCCTAGAGAGGAAAACTCAATTTCTCTCTCACGAAAAACAGATGAATGGGGTATCCCAATTCCCTACATTGAATTCGAATGGAGCAAAAATGAGTTAAACATGGCTAAACATATGGAAAAAACAATACGTAAATCAATCACAGCTGCAAATGGTGAAATAAAAAATATTAATGAACTAATAAATATCCCATTAGGGAGTCTATTTACAAAAAATTTAATCGCACTTTCAGATGGTCCTCCTCCTCCTGGATATTACATTCATGAAGTAGGGGGAGCACCAATGGGGATAAATGAAGAAAATAGCGTAGTTGATAAATTCAATAGGTTATGGAGATGCAAAAATGTACTTGTATTAGATGGAGCATGCTGGCCCACATCATCTTGGCAAAGCCCTACACTTACAATGATGGCCTTGAGTAGAAGAGCCTGTTTAAATATTAAAAAGACTTAGAAGGTGTAAACAATTGATTTAAATAAATTTCTGAGACAGAATTATCTGTACATCCGTTTTGAACGAGAAAAGTAGCTAGTGCTGAATTTATAAGCTTATATTGATCCCAAGTTGGATTACTTAATACGAAATCTTTCATAGTGTTATAAAGAGTTTCTGAAAGCTCTGTTTCTAAAGAGACTTTATTTGAGGAGCATTCGATAAGTCTCTTATCAGTTAAATTTGATTGGCTGATTTGATCCATAGATTTATATTTTCCTGCATAACCATAATGATATTTTTTTTTAAAAAAATCAAAAAAAATCTGAATGTAACTTTTCTATTTATCAAACGAGACTCATGTTATAAGTAAGTTTTTAAAAAACTTACTTTTTAAAAAAGGAAATTGAATAAATCTTAGAGAAAAGTCAACAATAATGTTGATGTCCTGTTTTTTTTTAAAAATACTGGCATTTCTAATCTAATGTGGATTTGGACGTGGAAAACAACCTATAAATTGTGGAAAATCTAGTCTAAAATGCTTTCAAGATTTTACATTAAGAATACTTATATATACTGAGTCTATTAAGACTTAGTCGAGAAAGAGACAGGTGATTAATTGATTTTCAACTGATTTTCTTAAGATTTATTCTTTATTAGGCAAGCGAAGCGTGACAGGTCCTAAAGGATGTTTTGAATTTGGATAAATACTATGGTGATGGTGATGGTGATTATGTTCATGTTGATGAGCCTCAACATGTTCATGTTCTAAGTAACGACCTCCTCCTGAGTTTGCTTTTTCTTTGTTATGAGTTGGATTTTGTATTTCACAAGTACCATTACATTCAAGATCACATAAATCACAGCTGATCCCCAAGCCCTCTACATGGTCATGATGACTTTCTTGTACCATTCCAACTTCTTTTTCAAAGCCAAATAAATTTGATCTATATTTACAAGTTGAGCAATTCATAAAATTCTTACCTTCGTTATTAAGAATCTCTTCAATCCTTTCTACAAAAGTATCGACCACATAAGACTGTGAAGAAAGATATTTTGCATGTATAAATGAAATATTTGGATTATTAATCGCTACTAAATCACTTTGCCTTTTTATTCTGGTTACAAGGACACCCGAGAAAAGGAAATAAGGAAAAACAATTATATTTTTATAACCAAGTCTCACAACATTTTTCAAGCCAGGTTCGACAAGAGGAAACGTTACTCCAGAAAAAACTGTTTCCCCCCATCCTAAACCAATACCCTCTACGATCATTCTCGTTATTTTTGAAACATTGGAATTCGCATCCGGGTCAGAAGAGCCTCTACCAACAACAACTAATAATGATTCTTCAGGTTTGAGAGTACTATTTTGATTAAATACATCTTTTACTCTTTCACAAGCTGCACTAATCATTAAATTATTAATACCTAATTCTCTTCCATAAATTATTTCAATACCTGTTTTACTTGAATAATTAATAAGCAAGCTAGGTATATCATTTTTTACATGGGCCGCAGCGAAAAGCATTGCGGGTATTGCAATTACTTTTTTTATAGAAAGATCTTTTAACTTGTTTAGAGCATCAACAATAGAAGGTTTAGCGAATTCCAAGAAGCCATATTCAACAAAAAAATTTGGATATCTTTTTTGGATGAACTTAGTTAATTCTTGAAATTCAGTAATGGCTAGTTTATTTCTACTCCCGTGTCCACAAATAAGTATCGCGACTTGATTATTTAACTTCGAATCTAAACTATCCAATTTCAAATTATTACTTATACCATAATAGTAAAGAACAATATCACGTAGTGAAAAATAATAATAAATTGCTTGAAGTTCCAAATATTAACTCAAAGGATGCACAATTAAAAAAATTAATTTATGACGTTAATGACTCCTTATTTTGCGAGAGTAACTATTCTAAGGAAAAATTCGAACACCTATGCATATGTAGTGGAGGTACAACCTCTAGTTGTGCAAAAAATGGTTTTACAACTCTTGATCTAAGAAAAAATTACAGCAAAATTCATCTAGATAGAAAAACCAATTTAGTAACAATTGGAGGGGGAGTAATAATGGGGGATCTAGTAAATTATTT
>CACGFX010000040.1 GCA_902572395.1 uncultured Synechococcaceae cyanobacterium | reverse complement strand
GGTAGGTGGAAGATTACCAAGGAATTTTAAAGAGATGGAATATAGAAACTTTGTAGAGCTTTTATACAGATTTGAGTTTCCTGAAAGGCCTGGTGCATTAATAAACTTCTTAAAAAATATGAAATCTAATTGGTCTATAAGCGTATTTCACTATAGGAATTATGGAGCTGATGTTGGGAAAATTGTTATTGGAGTTTTAATTGATAAAAATGAGATTTTAGAGTGGAATAAATTTGTAAGAATTCTAGGCTATAAATTTTGGGATGAAACTCAAAACGATACATATAGATTGTTCCTTGGTGCATCAGATTAAATTTAAGGTAAATTAGGAAAGATTTCGGTAATTAAAATCAATCAATCTGATCTAAATACTACGTCAATATCTGATATAGATCTAGTTACTAAAGTTGAAGCTGTTCTATATTTGAAAGGCAGACCAATAACAAAAAAGGACCTTTCAGAAATTACTAATTCTGATATAAACTCAATAAATGATGCAATTAAAGATCTAAAAAATAAATACTCTAATCCCAATTCAGCTATTGAATTAAATACAGCTAATAACAGTTTTTCTCTCGAACTAAAATCTAGTCTTAATGAATTCGTCGATGATTTACTTCCTTCTGATTTGAAAACATCAGAATTAAGGACATTGGCTACTATTGCGATCAAAAAAAAGATCCTACAATCGGATCTTATACTTCTTAGAGGTTCAGGTGCTTATGATCATATTAAAGAATTATTAGAAAAGAAATTTATTGTCAAACGAAAGCAAAAAGATGGTAGATCATATTGGTTATCATTATCAGAAAAGTTTTTTCAAACTTTCGCTGTAAGTACTGAATATCTCTCAAATATAGGGAGCAGTAATGATAAGCAGCAATAATAAGTAAATGTTAGAATGTAATAAACTACGACAAGATAATGTTATCTGAGATTTTTGCAGTTCTGGGCCAAACTTTATCAATTTATTCTTTCATATTGATAATAAGAATTTTACTTACATGGTTTCCAGGTATTGATTGGAGTAACGGCGTTTTATCTGCACTAACTTCTATCACAGATCCTTATTTAAACATTTTTAGAGGAATTATCCCTCCAATAGGTGGATTTGATATTTCATCCTTATTAGCTTTTTTACTTTTAAATGTTGTACAAAATTTAATTACAAATCTCCAGTATGCAAGCTTAGGTTATAGCTGAACTCATCTGTCATCGCCAGAACCACTTATCTTCCCTTTAGCAGCTCTTAATTTTAATTTTTCAAGGTTTTGTAATGCAACATCCTCTAAATTTAAATTTAATTCTGTACAAAGATTTGATATGTACCACAAAACATCTCCCAACTCTTTTTTAATACCTAATTTTGATTCGTTATCAAATATTCCATTTTTATCTCTTATAACCTTTTTAACTTTTTCTGCCACCTCACCAGCCTCTCCAACTAAACCAAGAGTAGGATAAATATTATTTGAGCCTAAATCTGGATATTGTGCTGTTTCTCTAGCTTTTTTCTGATAAGTTTTAAAATCCATGACTTAAATAACTAACTTTGGGTATGGTAAATTTATTTATATCTAGCAATATTATCTATATATGTCGAATATTGATTTAAAAAGAAGAACAAAAATAGTAGCAACTATTGGCCCAGCAACTCAATCTGAAGAGATAATTACAAATTTAATTAAAGCTGGAGTAACAACATTCAGATTAAATTTCTCACATGGAGATCATAAAGATCATGCTGAGAGAATAAAAACCATAAGGGAAGTATCAAAAAAGTTAGATATAGATATTGGAATATTGCAAGATCTTCAAGGACCTAAAATACGATTAGGGCGCTTTAAAGATGGGCCAGTAAAAGTTAAAAAAGGTGATAAATTCACACTGACATCAAATGAAGTCGAATGTACAAATACTATTGCTAATGTTACCTACGACAAACTTTCTCAAGAAGTTAGCGAAGGGAAAAGAATACTTTTAGATGATGGAAAAATAGAAATGATTGTAGAAAAAGTTGATAAAAAAGCTAATAATTTGGAGTGCATTGTCACTGTAGGAGGGGTACTTTCAAATAATAAAGGCGTTAATTTCCCAGATGTTCAGTTATCCGTAAAAGCATTAACAGAAAAAGATAAAGAAGATTTAAAATTCGGTTTATCTGAAGAAGTTGATTGGATAGCCCTAAGTTTTGTAAGAAATCCATCCGATATAAACGAGATAAAAGATTTAATAAACAAAAATGGGCATTCAACTCCCGTAGTTGCAAAAATAGAAAAATTTGAAGCAATTGATCAAATTGATACTGTCTTACCCTTATGTGATGGGGTTATGGTTGCTAGAGGTGATTTGGGAGTAGAAATGCCTGCTGAAGAAGTTCCTCTTTTACAAAAGGAATTAATAAGAAAAGCCAATACATTGGGTATTCCAATCATTACAGCGACTCAAATGCTTGATTCTATGGCTTCTAATCCAAGACCAACTAGGGCGGAAGTTAGTGATGTTGCAAATGCAATTCTGGATGGAACCGATGCAGTAATGCTTTCAAATGAAACTGCAGTTGGCGATTATCCTGTGGAGGCAGTAGAAACGATGGCAACAATAGCAAGAAGAATTGAAAGGGATTATCCACTAAAAGCTATTGAAAGCCATTTACCTAGTACAATCCCAAATGCTATTAGTGCAGCAGTAAGTAATATAGCTAGACAACTTGATGCGGGAGCTATTATCCCTTTAACAAAATCAGGTTCTACTGCTCGAAATGTAAGTAAATTCAGACCACCAACACCTATCCTGGCAACTACTACAGAGAGAAGTGTAGCGAGAAGATTGCAACTTGTTTGGGGAGTTACGCCCATAGTAGTTAAAAAGGATGATAGAACAGCAAAAACCTTTAGTTTAGCCATGCAAATTGCCCAGGAAATGGGGATCTTAAATCAAGGAGATTTAGTAGTTCAAACTGCCGGTACATTAACTGGCATTAGTGGCTCAACAGATTTAATAAAAGTCGGTTTAGTGAGAAAGATAGTATCAAGAGGAATCTCAATAGGGGAAATCGGTGTCACAGGTAAAGCAAGAATAATAAAAAATAGTCTTGACATGTCCTTAATTTGTCCAGGTGAAATATTATTTGTTCCTGAGGAATTAATGAAAAATATTCCATTGAGTAAAAATATTGCGGGCATTGTTACCAATCAAAATGTAAATGATGTTTATGCTTTGTTTAACAAAAATAATAAAAAAATTTCCACAATTTGTAATTTAGAAAATATGGATAATAATCAAATTAATAATGGTGATCTTATTACTCTTCAGCTTAATGAGGGTGTTATATACATGGGGCAAATTGAAGATGATAATGATGCGATAGATAAATATAAATATGTCTAGGAATATCTCCATAAAAGAAGCCTTAGGCATGGCAACAAAAACATTAGTTTCGAACAAACTAAGAAGTTCGTTAACAATGCTGGGTATTATTATAGGAAATGCATCAGTTATTACACTTGTTGGACTTGGAAGAGGTGCTCAAACATTAGCAAAAAACCAATTAAGTAATTTAGGTGCAAATGTTTTATTCATTGTTCCTGGAAATAATGACACAAGAAGAAGAGGTATTTCATTTCCTAAAAACCTAGTTTTAGAAGATGCAATAGCAATAAGTAATCAAGTCCCAACGGTTAAAAAAGTTGCTCCTCAAATATCTGCTAATGAAATAGTTCAATCAAACTCTAAAAGCCTTAATATATCTATCGCTGGAGTTACTCCTGAATTTCTTGAAGTAAGAAGCTTTGAAGTAGATAAGGGAAGATTTTTATCAAAAAGTGATGTTAATAGTGCAAGAAGTTATGTTGTAATAGGACCTGATCTTAAAGACGAATTTTTCAAAGATAAATCTTCATCACTTGGAAAAAAAATCAGAATTAAAGACCACACTTATGAAATTGTCGGAATACTAAAACCAAAAGGTGCTGTATTTGGAAGTAATCAAGACAAAAATGCTTATATTCCATTAACCACCATGGTCAATAGGATTACAGGGAAGGACCCGACATATGGAGTAAGTTTAAGCTTCATTAGTGTTGAAGCTATAAATAAAAATGCAACTAGTGCTGCTAAATTTCAGATTACTAATTTATTAAGGCAAAGACATAAAATAATCAGAGATGATGACTTTGCGGTTAGATCGCAAGAAGATGCATTGAATATAGTAACTAACATAACAAGTGGACTTACTTTTTTATTGGCTGGTATTGGGGCAGTATCTTTAGTGGTTGGAGGCATAGGAATCATGAATATAATGCTCGTTTCTGTAAGCGAGAGGACTGAAGAGATTGGACTTAGAAAAGCAATAGGAGCTAAACAGTCAGATATATTAATTCAATTTTTAATTGAGGCATTGATTTTATCCACAATTGGAGGATTAATTGGAACAACAACGGGATTATCAGGTGTTTTTCTTTTATCCTTGATTACACCACTTCCTGCATCAGTAGGAATTACAACTACTTTTTCTACAATGATAATTTCAGGATCAATAGGTTTAATCTTTGGCGTTTTACCTGCAAAAAGAGCTTCTAAATTAGATCCAATTGTCGCATTGAGAAGTTTATAAATTAAATTTATAATAATGCTCAATTTTTATAAATTGTTTGAGATACTGGTGAGTCTTCAATCACTAGTAATAACATCAATGTTACCTGTTTATATTCCACTACCTTTTATGTATAAATCAAGTAATAACCTTGAGTTACCTATCACATGGCAAATTCCGACCATAATTTTATTAACACTTATATTTGATAAAAAAGTTGTTTTCAGAGCATTTTCTATATATATAATTTTGGGGCTATTTATATTTCCTGTATTTCATCAAGGAGGTTCAATAGGTTATTTGCTCACTCCAAATTTTGGCTATTTATTAGGTTTATATCCATTAATTAAAATAATTGATAATTTAAATAATAGAAATAAAATAAACATTGGAGTCTTTTTAAAAAATGGATTTTTAGCAATAAGTGCTATGCATTTAACTGGAATATTTTACAACTTCATACAAATTATACTTTACAGTCAATTTAATTTATTTTTATATAATTTAGG
>CACGFX010000039.1 GCA_902572395.1 uncultured Synechococcaceae cyanobacterium | reverse complement strand
CAAACAATGATGAATTGGCCAGAGAAATATATGAGATATTAAATAATAAGAATCCTAAAGAAGCTGAATTTGCTCTCCCTCTATCTCAAGTATTCCTAAAACTTGGAAATTTAGAAGAAGCAATTTCTATTTTAAAAAGGACAATTAAATACAATCAAGAAAACCCATCTCTTCTGTCAAATTTAGCGATCGTACTATCAGAAAAAGGGGACTACAAAAAATCAGAAGAAATTTATTTGAAAGTAATTAAAATTACTCCTCGCCAATTTTTGGGATATTACAATTATTCTTTATTTTTATACAATCAAAACAGATTCGAAGACTCATTGAATTCTATAAACAAAGCATTAGAGATAGTTCCTAGTGCACCTGAAGGTAAAAATATCAAAACAAAGATTTTGGAAAGACTTACATCAAACAGAGATGGTTCTACCAATATTGATAAAGTGTATTTAGCTATAGAAAAAAAAGATTGGGAAAAATCATTTTATTACCTTTCTAAAGTAAATGACTCTGAAAAAGATTCTAAATTTATTGCAGCTTTAACATATTTACCTGAAAAATATCAATCAAGATTTGGAGATGTCAGACAATTTGACCCCCAAAATTTAGTAAAACGAGAAAAATTTCTTGACGAATCTGATGAGGTTATTTCCACATTAATCAAACTAATAAAAAATAGTTCCACCTTAGTATGGAATAGACCTGAAAAACCTACCAAAAATGGCTTCCAAACTCATGAAATATTAGCTGATGAGGGAGGTAATATTAGTAAGCTAATTTATAAAAGATTACTTAACTTAGCAAAAAAATATTTATTTGATTCTCTAAAATTTGAAAGAAATTATGATCAAATAAATTTTAAATTAAGTGGGTGGGCTGTTATTCTTCAATCAGAGGGGAGGCAAGAAAGACATATTCATCCTGATTCATTAGTTAGTGGCGTACTCTATTTAAAAACTCCTAATATTGTTTCTGAAATCTCCAATGAATATGGCAATTTATTATTTCCTTCCTATAAAAAATTATCTATAGCTCCCTCATCAGGTGAATTAATTCTTTTCCCAAGCTACTTACCACATGAAACTACAAAATTTAAATCTTCTGAAGAAAGAATTTGTATTGCTTTTAATTTAATAGATGCTAGGAAATGAAAAAAATTAATTACGTCAAATTCTTTAAAAGCGCTATAAAGGCTATAAGAGATGGTCCTTAAATTATTTCTTTTAAAACAAATTTTTTAAATTAATTTTATTATTACTATGAAAAAACGAATTTTAGTTGTCCTCTCTGAGTGGGGATATTGGGGTGAAGAACTTATTGGACCGCTTGATGTTCTAAAGAAAGCTGGTTATGAATTAGATTTTATGACCCCATTTGGCCGCAAACCACCTGCTCTTCCTCCAAGTATGGATGAAGAATATATTGATCCTCCTTTAAATAAATGTGTAACAAGTCCTCATTTTGCATCTAGGACAAAAGAAGTAGATACATCTGATTTACTATCATCTCCGATTAATTTAAGTCATAAATTACCTTTGATGCCTTATTTTAATAGTGATAAATTTGGCCTTGAATTAGAAAAATTCCATAATTTGAGAGATGAATTTTGGAAAGAATTTGTTGACCCCTATGATGCTTTACTACTCCCTGGTGGTAGTGGTCCGATGGTAGATATGGTAAATAATGAAAGACTTCATAATCTGATTTTGGGTTATGTGAATAGAGATAAATTAATTGCAGCTGAATGTTACTGTGTTACTTGCCTCGCTTTTGCAAGAGATTGGACTGATCGAAAAAGTATTATATGGGGTAAGAATGTTACCGGTCATGCAAGAGAATATGACTATAAAGAGGGAACTGGATTTGCTCAAATGTACGGTTATGATAACTTACCGATGAACACATCAGCCAACTTTGGCCCTCCATTTTATCCTCTTGAATATATTCTCAGAGATGCCACAGGTCCTAATGGTAAATATCATGGAGGTGTAGGTAGGACTTTATCAACAATTTTAGATTACCCTTTCTTAACAGGTCGATCTACTCAAGATTCTCAACTTGTTGGAGAGCTTATGGTAAAAGTACTTGAGGAAGGTCTAAAAAAATATGGATGGTAAAAATTTAGGGAGTATTAACTTACTCCCAAAAATTAGTTAATTTTAAAAATTTTTTAACTATTATGAGAGGTCATGAAGCAATTTTAAGACAGTTTTTAGCAAACGGTCTTGATCATATGTTTGGCAACCCAGGAACGGTTGAGCAGGGTTTTTTAGATGCTCTAAGTGATGTGCCTGAAATGAAATATATTCTTACTCTTCAAGAATCAATTGCGGTTCTTTGTGCAGATGGATATGCAAGAGCTAGATTCAAACCCGCATTAGTTCAAATACATAGTTCCCCTGGGTTAGGTAATGCAATTGGTAATCTTTATCAAGCAAAAAGAGGACATTCCCCATTAGTTGTAATTGGAGGGGATGCAGGAATCAAATACCAAGCTATGGATGCCCAAATGGCTGCTGATCTAGTAGCCATGGCAGAACCAGTAACTAAATGGTCTGCAATGGTCCAGCATCCTAGCAGTCTTTTAAGAATGGTTAGAAGGGCCATCAAAATTGCATCAACACCTCCATGCGGACCAGTTTATTTATGCTTACCTGAAGATATTCTTGATAGTGAAATAACGGAAGATATTTATCCCGCGCATATACCAAGTTTTTCTACTAAACCCTCTAATGAAGATCTTGAAAAAGTTGCTTCCTTGATAAAAGAAGCAGAAAATCCAATTTTACTTTTGGGAGATGGAGTTGCATGGACTGGTGGAAATGAAGAAGTTATAAAATTAGCAGAAACTATTGGTGCAAAAGTATATTCAGCTGATGGAGGAGAAATAAATTTTCCAGATAATCATTTATTAAATTATGGAAGTACTGGACATATGTTCGGAGATGCTAGTTTGCCAATAATGCAGTCATGTGATTTGTGTATTGCTTTGGGTTGTTATTTATTGCCTGAAGTATATCCTTGCTTGGGAAACATTTTTAAACCTGATACAAAAGTCATACATATTGATACTGATGTTGATCAAATCGCAAAAAATCATAAAGTTGATATTTCCTTTGTTGCAAAACCAGCAACTGTCATTGATGCATTAAATGATAAAGTCATGAATCTTCCAGATAGTTGGAAAACAAAAGCAAAATCTAGAAAAGAAAATTTGCAGAAGAATTCACCCGTTATTAATAATGAGGTTGATAAACTTTACGAAGTGAAGCCTATTTATCCTTCTGAAAAATATGATGGCAAACAATTCTCTATGAAATCTGGCTATTTTATCAAAACACTTTCGGAACTTTTACCAAAAAATCATATTATATTTGACGAGGCATTAACTAATTCCCCCCCTATAAATAAATACATACCTGGTCTCAAACCTGGTGATAGAATGTTAACAAGGGGAGGGTCTTTAGGGACTGGTTTCCCTGGTGCTATTGGTGCAAAGCTAGCATATCCAGATAAAGAAGTTATTGGCTTCTCAGGAGACGGGGGCAGTATGTATACCATACAAGTTTTATGGACAGCTGCAAGACATGGAATTGCTGCGAAATTTATAGTTTGTCAGAATAGATCTTATCATTTACTTCAGCTTAATATTGGTAAATTTTGGGAAGAAAGAGGAATCAAGAATAGAGAACTTCCACTAGCATTTGATTTGTCTAATCCTCAAATTGATTTTTCTGATATTGCAAAATCTTTTACTGTAGCAGCAGAAACAGTAACTAAACCTGATGACGTAAAACCTGCCATTGAAAGAATGTTGGCGTCAAAAAAACCTTATCTGATCAATTTGGTTCTTGATGGGGATATTCATCCAGAACTTGTTGGAGTCCATTGCGGACAATAAAAATTTATTTATTTTCTCACTATGTTTACTCATCCAGAAATTTGGAGTTTCGCTAGCAATTGGTATCGCTTACTAGATATTCATGCACCACTTGAATCATATAAACCACTGCTTAGTGAAAATGTAGATTTGGTTTTCCCAGAAGCAACTTTAAAAGGATTTGATGGTTATGCAAATTGGTACAACAAAGTTATTGAAATTTTTTTTGATGAACAACATACTTTGAAAGTCGCTGACATAGTAAGTCAAGAAGAAAATTCCTGCGAAATTCATGTAGTTGTTAATTGGCATGCAAGTATTTGGTCGCCTCCACAAGCCCGCAGCACAAAATTAATGATGGATGCGGATCAAACATGGACAGTTTTAAGGAATCAAGATAAAACTCTTTCTGTTTCAAAATATGTGGTGAATTTCATGAATTATGAAGAGGGTTCATGTAAACTCTAATTTAACTAATCTGAAAAATTTTGTAAGAATTAACTATGAAAAATGTACCTGAATCAAAATTAGGAAATCTCTATAGGGAACATATTAGACTTATACTAAAAAAAGATATAAGCGGTTTGCTAAATCAGTATGCTGAAGATGGCATTTTAATTTCAAGTTTTGAAAAGACTCCCAAATATTTTAGAGGTCATACTGAGTTAGAAAAGCATTTTGAAGGAATTTTAGGTATTGATGGTCTAGATACTGAGATAGCATTCTGGGCAGAAACTGAAAATCCCACTACCTTAATGATTGTAGAAGCGATAACTATGCAAACTTCTGATGGTGAAGCAAAAATGAGATTTGCAGATAGCTGGGTTTTAAATAGTGAAGGTAAAATATCAATTCATTTTGCAGGAATGACTCAATACCCTGATGGTTCGGTTGCTTAGCTTATTATGTTACAGATAGTTTCTCAATTAGCCTTAACTTGTAAGGATCAATTAATTACAGAAAACTGGTATGTAGAAAACTTTGGCTTTAAAAGAGCAAGAGTCGCCAAGCTACCTGATGGTAATGAGATTATCTTTATTAAAATGGCAGATAGTCCATTTTATCTTGAACTTTTTAAATCAGAAAAGGAATCTCCATGTCCAGAGGCTACAAATGATGGACATACTTTCCCAGGCTTTCGACATTTAGCTTTTAAAGTAAATGATGTGGACGAAAAGTTAAAATCTATTCCCAATGCAGATATTACTTTAGGTCCTATAGATTTTGATGCTTGGATTCCTGGATGGAGAACTGTTTGGATTAAAGATCCAGATGGAAGA
>CACGFX010000038.1 GCA_902572395.1 uncultured Synechococcaceae cyanobacterium | reverse complement strand
TGGATCTAGCTTCTCCTTAGCCAACCAGGAGCACCGCCAAACCAATCCGATATGTCATCTTCATTAGGGTTGAAATGATTTTCTTTATCTAGTCCATCTATCCCAAATGATTGTAAGAGGTTATCAATCCCCCCATCATTTTTCGTACCATTCCTTCTAAAACTGTTAGCTTTTTTCAGCCAAAGAGAAATTGTAGAGTTATGGTGTGCAAATTTCTCGACATATATTCTTTCTTCTAATGTAATTGATTTATCTTGAGCAATTCTTTTAATTATTCCTTGGATTTTTAGTCTTTTTGAATTACTAAGAAGCATTTTGCGATCAATTCATTATTCTTTTTTATAGGAAGGATTACTAAATATATCTTGTCAATGTTAATTTCAACAAATTAACTATTTTAAGAGGTTTTTAAGCAATAAAAGTCTTAAGACACTAAAAAAAGGGATCAATAAGTTACTTATGATACTTTTATTCATTTATCAAACTTATAATTCCCACAAATTAGATAAAAAAAATCAATCCATTCACAAGGATACTTTGAAATTAAGATAGATGGATGCAGCTGTTGCATAATAGTAAAAATGTACTAATATTAGTACAGATGTATTATAAAATATGAAAGTGATTTCATCTTCTCCTTATGCCCCTTTTAATTCAAAAGAGTGGAATTCTAATAAGAAAAAATGCAAAGTTTGAAAATACTCCAATAAAAATTCAAAAAAAATTTTATAAAACTTTTGCTCTAAAAAAGATTGAAAAAGATGAACTATCGCAAGAGAAAAATGAATTGCATCAACAAATGCAACTTGTATTTGGATAGAAAAAATATTAACTAACAATCTTTTTATAGAATATTATTTTACGAGATCCAATTTTTTGTTAGATTAGTAGAAATACAAGAAGGATTTAATTTGGCTGTAGATCGAGAACTTTTAAAAGAAGTTACCCAAGAACTTTGGAATACCGTAAAAAAACTAAGACCTGAAATAGATCGGCAAACTCGACTTCAATTAGTTTTAAAGGCTTTATTAACTATTGGAGATTTACCAGATCAAATGCAAGCTGCCATGGTAGTAGGTGTTTGCGCAGAAATGGATAAAAGTGATGTTGATAATATTGAAACTAATTCACAAACTAAAGATTCAAGCGGAGTTGATACTTCTACAGGCAGAAAAGTAGTTAGAAGAAGTTCAGCTAAATAAACCTTAAACGATCATCCTTTAATTTTCTTTGATTCGTTTTTATTAAGTCTATTGAATAGGTAATATGAAATTACAAGTAAGAGAGGAACGAATATTGAATGTAAAGTCATCATTAATTCTGTTTGGCCCATTCCTATAAGATTTGACTCGTTTGGAAGTTGTTCTGACCAAGTGCCAACTAAATGCCAGGCTTGAGGAATTGATAAGAAAAACATATAAGAGCTATAAGTTAAGTTTATGTTCAGGTAAAGATTATCATTATTGAAAGTTTTTGCTTTCTTTATTGTTATTTCTTAACTAAGTATTTGTAGAGTTATAAAAAGAACTTGATTCATAAATTTATTTTCTTAAGAAGAGTTTTAAATTCTTTTTTACCAATAATTTGCTCAGCTGCGTAAGCACCACTTGCTGAAACAGCAGGAATTCCAATGCCTGGAAATGTACTTGCACCGCAAGTAAATAAATTCTTCACTGGAGTTTTGCAGCCTGGGAAAAGACCTTTTGCTGCAGATAATGCAGGGCCGTAACTACCGCAATAGGTATTGGTAAATTTTTTATGAGTGATTGGGGTTCCTAGCATCTTTAAATCAATCCTTTTATCTATATCAGGGATGAATTTTCGAACTGCATTAAGGAATATTGAACATCTTTCTTCTTTCAAATTTCTATATTCTAATTCCTTTGGATTTAGGTTTTCCCAAATTTCCCAAGGTTCATTTGCGGGAGTATATCCATGAAGAACATGTTTTCCCTCAGGGGCCATATTTTTATCTAAAACAGATGGGATTGAAAATACAGCTATATTTCTTTCTGCGGTTATACCTTTTTCCCAATCATCAACATGTATCGCATGTATTGGCAAATTTTCAAGACCATCAGCATCAAAACCTAGATGTATATGAAGGAAAGAATCACATTTATTAGGGTTCAAAACTTTTGTATTCCATCTTTTGGAAATTTCATTTGGAATTAACTTTTTTAAATTCCAAACATCAGTGTTGGTGACAACAGATTCACAACTATAACTAGAACCATTATTAAGAGTTATACCTGTAGCTAAATTTTTATTGAAGTTAATTGTCTTTACTCTCGAAGAAAGAATTAATTCTCCTCCATTTTTTTTAAATCCATTAATTAAGGCTTTTACGATAGATTCACTACCTCCTTTGGGGTATTCAAGGTATGAATTTGGTTCAAACCATTCGTTAAATAAAGTAGCCATCGCAGCTGTATTTGTATCATGCATTGACATACCACTTATCAAAAAGCTCAATAAATCAACCCAATTTCTGAGAAAAGGATCCTCTAGATGATTATTTACTAAATTCCCAAAGCCTTTATTAATTTTTGGTATTTGATTGATATTAGGTAAAAATTTTGGTGTTAAATTTATTAGATCTAAGAAATTTATTGATTCGGGAGAAAAAGATAGTAATGGTATTTCATTTATTATTTGGCTAAGAGGTTTTATTCCGGAAATAAATGATTCCCATTCTTTAACAGATTTCTCACCTCTTAAAGTTTTAATTGTTTGTTTAAAAGGTTCTTCCCCCACATCAAGATTAAAATTGCCTTCTGGGACAATTACTTGCCAACCTTTGTATTGAAATAGTTCAACTTCTTCATCAAGTAATTTAAGAATTTGCCCTAGGGGATTAGTTGTCGGCCATTTACCTATTCCACTCCACAAGGAAGGACCTGATTCGAAAGTGTAACCATTTCTTTTGAAACTGTGGGCAACACCACCTGGCTGGCTGTGAGCTTCACATATAAGTACTTTTTTGCCTGATAAAGCGAGAATCGAACCACAACATAATCCTCCTATTCCACTACCTACTATTACAACATCGTACTTTTCCATTAAATATTTAATTTACTCTTCTCGTGCAACTAACTAGTTTTAGACAAATGTATTAGTTGAAGTTGTGATACTTAGTACAACAGCTAAGAAAAATATGTAAGGGACTGCTTTTAGAGGGATGTATCCTTGGCTTTTAGAAATAAAATCCATTAATTTAGTTACTTTATGTAAACATAATAACGAGATCTTGTTCCTTATGTGTGCCATAAAATTATTTTTTTGGAAATATTTTGAAATAAAGAAATCTTTTTGGAGATATTTTTAACAAAGAACATTTTTTATAGAGTTATCTTAGTATTTGATTCTTAGATTAAAATCTATTATGAAACAATTTCCTGATATTAATGAGATAAAACTATTAGAAAAAAATTCCCAAAAAAATGGTAGCGGAATTGCATATGAGGAATTGTTAGGAATATGGAAGTTTAAGTATGTATGGGGAAAGGAGTCAGATGAAATCAAAAATATACCCAGTTCCATTCTCCAAGTATTGTCGGCAAGACTCGAACTGAAAAGTAAAAATAAAGAGGATCAAATAAATTATGAAATAAAAAATTCAATTAATTTCGGATTATTAAATATCACTTTTATAGGCAACGCAGAATTAAAAGGGATTAGACCTTTATTGGCTTTCTATTTTGAAGAATTAAAAATTAGTATTAGTAGTTTTCCTATATTTAAGAAGGAATTAAAAAAACCAGAAGATAAAAGAATGCCTTTTTTCTCACTTGTAGGAATTAGTACTAAAGATAATTGGTTTTGTGCTCGAGGCAGAGGCGGAGGGCTTGCAATATGGGTTAAGTCTTAATTTAGTGGTATTCTCCTGGATGATCTACCTTTCTTACGGTAACTTTATCAACTTTTTGTCCATTAAATCTTAAGAGATCATCTCCTGAAAAGTCATAACCTAAGCGTTGACCTATTAGGGCTACATCATCTGCTGTAGAGGATGTCGTAACCTGCTTTTTTAATTCTTCATCAGATTGCATCTTAATTAAAAATTTTCTTATTTCAGAAAAACTCATTACTAGAATTTGATTGATTGATGTTAAAGAAATTTATAAAATCTTTTTCTTAGCAAGAACAAGATAAATAGATAATCATTATACTATTTTTATGACTTACTTATTCCTATATATAGTTGGCATAATTTTAATATGGTGGATATATCGTGTCGGTTGGCTTGAGGCGCTCAAAACAGTAGTTAAAGTTATAGTCCCCTCAGCACTTATTATTTTATTTAACATAAAAGCCGGAAGATTACTTTTTAAAAGTCCTGTAGTCGGATTATTAAGCGCTTTGCCTACCTCTATTTTTATTTTTAGAGGTTCATTACCTTTAGTTAGTTATATAAATAACTGGATTGAAAATAAAATAAATAATTATGATGATTCGGAAGTTATAGATACTGATTCTGTGCCTTTAGATGATTAATTTAATCAAATCCAAGAAATAATTCTTTGTGTACAACAAGAACATCAAATAAAGTTGTTCCATGAATAGGACTTAATGGGATTTTGTCTATATTTAATGCTTCTGCGCAAATTAAATGAGCATCCCATTTTGTATTGTGATCACTTATTTCGATTGACCACTCAATTACTTTTTTGAAATGATCTGGCATCTCCGAACCAATTTTTCTGCAAATTTGACATAGAACTGACAAAAGAGGAGGTTTTGATGGCCTTTTTAAATCTTTAATAAGACTAGGTTGTGTAAAAACACCTGTATAGCGGATGTAGTCTATCAATTCATATTCTTCTTTAGTAAGAGCTGCTTTATCTAATGCTCTTTCAAATTCGTCTATGGGGGTTATGGGCCTATCCAAGATATTATTTTTTGCTGTTTTCTGAATCTATTTTTTCTTGATTAATTTCATTGGTTTGATTACTTTCTATAGATTTAGGAGATTCATCTTCTTCGTTCATAACTTGGTCGATTTCATTTTGAAATTCATTCGATGCTTTTTTAAGACTTTTCAAAGCTTTACCAAGCTGTTTCCCTAATTCTGGAAGCTTTTTTGGACCAAAAATTAAAAGAGCTAAGATAAGTATTACAGTAACTTCAGGCAAACCTACACCAAAAATATTCATAACTGATAACTATTTAACTAATTAGGAAATCTACTATTAAATATAGTCAAATCATGTGAAAATTTCATTCTCGGAA
>CACGFX010000037.1 GCA_902572395.1 uncultured Synechococcaceae cyanobacterium | reverse complement strand
GCCATCTCGCAAGCAGAGAACATTGATAAATTAATTCAAAATAAACAAAAACTGCCTCCTCTCGCGGGGATGCCAATAGCAATAAAGGATAATATTTGCACCAAAGGGGTTGCAACAACTTGTGCAAGTAAAATGCTCAAAAGCTTTGTCGCACCTTATGAATCCACTGCTTCGAGTAAATTATGGTCTTCAGGGGGAATTTGTTTAGGAAAAACAAATTTAGATGAATTTGCAATGGGTAGTTCAACGGAAACTTCTGTATTTGGCGTCACTTCGAATCCTTGGGATATTAATAGAGTGCCAGGAGGCAGTTCAGGCGGTAGTGCTGCTTCAGTTGCCGCTGGTTTTTGTGCAGCGGCTATAGGTTCTGATACGGGAGGATCCATAAGGCAACCAGCTTCTTTTTGTGGCGTTGTAGGACTTAAACCTACTTATGGCAGAGTTAGTAGATGGGGACTTGTAGCATTTGCTAGCTCTCTTGATCAAATTGGCCCAATTACAAATACTGTCTCAGATGCGGCTGAAATTCTTTATTCAATATCTGGTAAAGATTACTTTGATTCAACATGTCTTGATAAGCCAGTACCAAATTACTTGACTGACTTAAATAAATCTATAAATGGTTTAAAAATTGGAATCATTAAAGAATGTTTTGAACACCCAGGACTTAATCCAGAAGTTAAGGAATCTGTTCTTTCTGGAGTTGATAGATTCCAAGCTTTAGGGGCTGAAATTATCGAAGTTGAATGTCCTAGATTTAACGATGGAATTGCGACATATTATGTCATTGCACCATCTGAAGCCTCCGCAAATTTAGCTAGATATGATGGAGTTAAATATGGCTACAGATCGAATGAAGGTTCAAATCTTATAGATATGACTTCAAAAAGTAGAGCAGAAGGCTTTGGAGATGAGGTGCAAAGAAGAATTCTGATAGGTACCTATGCTTTGTCAGCTGGATACAGTGATGCATATTACAAGAAGGCACAAAAAGTTAGGACACTTATAAGAAAAGATTTTGATAATGCTTTTAAGAAAGTTGATGTTTTGTTAACTCCAACATGCCCAACCACTGCTTTTTTAAAGGGAGATTTTGTCAATGATCCACTTTCAATGTATTTGTCTGATTTATTAACTGTTCCTGCTAATTTAGCAGGTCTCCCAGCAATCAGTCTTCCTTGTGGTTTTGATACTAAAGGATTACCTATTGGAATGCAATTGATAGGCAATGTACTAGAAGAATATAGAATATTGAATGCAGCAAATATCTTTGAAATTGATGCTCAGGTAATTAAGAACAGACCTTTATTTTAAATTTGTATTAATAGTTAATTTGTAATCACAAAGTATAGATCTTTTAAAAATTTTCTCTATCTTATATATATAAATTATTTGAATATGGCTTTCGTCCCCCTTCATAATCATAGTGACTACAGCTTGCTTGATGGTGCCAGTCAAATTTCAAAAATTGTTGATAGAGCTTGTGATCTTGGAATGGAATCGATAGCTCTTACTGATCATGGAGTTATGTATGGTGTTCTTAATTTGGTCAAGAAGTGTAAAGAGAAAGGTATAAAACCAATTATTGGTAATGAAATGTATGTGATTAATGGTTCTATTGATGATCCTCAACCAAAAAAAGAAAAAAGATATCATTTGGTGGTTTTAGCAAAAAATTATACTGGATATAAGAATCTAGTGAAGTTAACAACAATTAGTCACCTAAATGGGATGAGAGGTCGAGGCATTTTTTCTAGACCTTGTATTGATAAATCTCTTTTAAGCAAATATTGTGATGGTTTGATAGTTTCTACAGCTTGTCTTGGTGGAGAGATACCTCAGGCTATTTTAAAAGGTAGATTAGACATAGCAGAAGATATAGCTATTTGGTATAAAAAATTATTTGCAGATGACTTTTATCTAGAAATACAAGACCACGGCTCTATTGAGGATAGAATTGTTAACGTTGAATTAATAAAAATTGGTAAGAAGCATCAAATAAAAGTCATCGCGACGAACGACGCACACTACTTATCAAGTATGGATGTTGAAGCACATGACGCATTGCTTTGTGTATTAACAGGAAAACTAATAAGTGATGAAAAAAGATTGAGATATACCGGTACAGAATATATTAAAAGTGAAAGTGAAATGCTTGAACTTTTTAAAGATCATATTGATGATGAATCAATTATTGCAGCAATTAACAATACAGTAGAAATTTCTCAGAAAGTTGAAGAATTTGATTTATTTGGTAATTATAGAATGCCAAAATTCCCTCTTAACGAAGATACAGATTCATTTTCTTTCCTTACACAATTATCTAATAAAGGTCTTTTAAAAAGACTTAAAAAAAATGATCTTACAGAAGTTGATGAGAACTATAAAAAAAGACTATCTTCCGAATTAAAAATTATTAAAGATATGGGCTTCCCAGATTATTTTTTAGTTGTTTGGGACTATATCAAATTTGCTAGAGATAACTCTATCCCTGTTGGACCAGGTAGAGGCTCTGCAGCAGGCTCATTAGTAGCTTATGCTCTTCAAATTACAAATATAGATCCTGTTGAGCATGGATTGTTATTTGAGAGATTTTTAAATCCAGCAAGAAAGTCAATGCCAGATATTGATACCGACTTTTGTATTGATAGGAGAAATGAAGTTATAGATTATGTTACTAATCGTTATGGAGAGGATAAAGTTGCGCAAATAATTACTTTCAATAAGATGACCTCTAAGGCGGTTTTAAAAGATGTTGCAAGGGTTTTAGATATACCTTATGGAGAAGCGGACAAATTGGCTAAGTTAATACCGGTTGTTAGAGGGAAACCTTATAAATTAAGTGAAATGATTGACAAGAATTCTCCTAGCCAAGAGTTTAGAGAAAAATATATTAATGATAATAGGGTGAAAAAATGGGTTGATTTGGCTTTGAGAATTGAAGGAACTAATAAAACATATGGAGTTCATGCTGCTGGAGTTGTTATCGCATCAGATCCTCTTGACGAACTTGTACCTCTTCAAAGAAATAATGAAGGGCAAATAATAACCCAATATTCTATGGACGATATCGAATCACTTGGATTATTGAAAATGGATTTCTTGGGCCTTAAGAATCTGACAATGATTGAAAAAACAGTTTCTCTAATTAATCAATCTACTGGAAAGATAATAAACATTGATGAGTTACCACAAAATGATGGTAAAACCTTTGATCTTATCGGAAGAGGAGATCTTGAAGGTATTTTTCAACTTGAATCTTCCGGTATGAAACAGGTAGTTAGAGATTTCAAACCTAACTCTCTAGAGGATATTTCGTCTATATTGGCTCTTTATAGACCTGGCCCTCTTGATGCTGGCCTTATACCTAAATTCATAAATAGAAAAAATGGGAACGAAAAGGTTGATTTCCCTCATCCTTTTATTAAGTCAATCCTTACTGAAACCTATGGGATCATGGTTTACCAAGAACAAATCATGAAAATTGCTCAAGACCTAGCCGGTTATTCTCTGGGTGATGCTGATTTACTTCGAAGAGCAATGGGGAAAAAGAAAGTTTCTGAAATGGTAAAGCATAGGAATATTTTTGTAGACGGTTCCATGAAGAAAGGTGTAAATGAAAAATTAGCTAATGATCTTTTTGATCAAATGGTTTTATTCGCAGAATATTGTTTTAACAAAAGCCACTCAACTGCTTATGGTGCCGTAACTTATCAAACTGCATTTTTGAAAGCCCATTTTCCTGTTGCATATATGGCAGCCCTTTTAAGCGTTAATTCTGGCTCTAGCGACAAGATGCAAAGATATATTTCTAATTGTTATTCCATGGGAATAGATGTTATTTCTCCGAGCATTAATTTTTCTGGTGTTGATTTCACTATTAAGAATAATCAGATTTTATTCGGGTTATCTGCAATTAAGAATTTAGGAGATTCTGCAATAAGAAATATAATTGATAACCGAAATAGTTTTGGAATTTTTAATTCATTATCAGATTTGTGCGACCGTTTGCCTTCTAATGTTCTTAACAAAAGAAGTCTTGAATCTCTAATTCATTGTGGAGCATTAGATGAGTTTTCAAATGATAATAATAGAGCTCAGTTATTGTCAGATCTTGAACATGTTATTGAGTGGGCCTCTTCAAGAAATCGTGATAGATTATCAGGGCAAGGAAATCTATTTGACTCTAAAGAAGAATTTTCTAATGTTGCTTTTTCAGATTCACAATTAGCTAAGGTGGATGATTATTCACTTATTGAGAAATTAAAGTTAGAAAAGCAGCTATTAGGCTTTTACTTATCTGACCATCCTCTAAAGCATTTAACTAAACCCGCAAAACTTGTATCACCTATAAGCATTTCGCAGTTAGAAGAAACAAAAGACAGAACCAAAGTCTCTTTAGTTGGAATGATCCCTGATTTAAAGCAAATCACAACGAGAAAAGGAGATAGGATGGCTATAGTTCAGCTTGAAGATCTTTCTGGAAGTTGCGAAGCAATAGTTTTCCCAAAAACCTATGTCAGATTATCCGAATTTCTTTTGACTGATACTAGATTATTGTTTTGGGGAACAATAGATAAAAAAAGTGATAAGACTCAATTAATAATAGATGATTGCAGAGAAATAGATAACCTTAAATTGCTTATTATTAATCTTGAAAGTTCTCAAGCATCAGATGTAAGAGTACAAAATACTTTAAGAAACTGTTTAACTAAATTTAAACCAGATAAAGATAGATGTGGAATCAAGATTCCAGTTTTAGCTGCAGTAAGAAATGAGCATAGCGTTACTTACGTTAAATTTGGCGATCAATTCTGTATTGGAGATATACAAGGAGCATGCAAATTATTAGAAGAAAATTCATTCCAAGTTAACTTGAAATCTTTAGTTTCCTAGATTAACTTTTATCCTCGAAATTTTGTGTTGCAGGTTTGAAGGCTGCTTTTGCGCGTTGAATGTTCATTGGAATATTTTCAACACCAAAAAAAGATCCAGGTTCTTTATCCCAACTAGCTGATAATATTCCAAAACTCAATCCTGCTAGACCTAACAAAAAAAACAATGCTGAAATTGCAATTGTTGATGAAGGAGGTATTTCAGCAATATTTCTCGTTACTATAATGTAGCTAACTACGAAAACTGACATCCCTAATATGGTGGGAATTCCTGCTGTAAAAAATATTCTTCTTGCCATTCTATCCGCAACATATTTTGGTATCCCAGTTGATGAACTTTTGGGGGTAGTTGCAGTACTTGATGCTTTTTCTAGATTAGCAAACGCAGTTTTCTCAGAATAATTTTTTTTCTTTTTAAATTGTGTCTTTTTTTTAGATTGCTTTTTTTTCATTAAATGAAATCATCCTCTGATTCCAATTTTCTTTACTAGCTCTTGATATCTCTGAACGTTTTTGTCTTTTATGAAAGAAAGTAATCTTTTCCTTTTACCAATCATTTTTAATAATCCTTGCCTTGAAGCGAAATCATGAATGTTTCCTTGGAGGTGGTCACTTAATTTCGATATTCTTTTTGAAAGCAGTGCTACTTGAACTTCGGCTGAACCAGTATCAGTTGGATGTACTTGAT
>CACGFX010000036.1 GCA_902572395.1 uncultured Synechococcaceae cyanobacterium | reverse complement strand
AGCCTTACATCTATCTGAAATGTTTTCCGATGTTATCTCATATTCATGATTATTGTCTCTTCGATGAATAATAATTTGAGCGGAACTCATTATTAAATTTTTTACTACTATGTCTGTTACAGAATCACCACCTTCGTTCAGTTTGTAAATTAGTGCAAAAGGAAGTTTATCTAATAAAAAACAATCTTTATCTGATAAAGAGTATGCAAAAAATCCTCTGATCCCATTTCTAGTTTTAATTAGCTCTGCGATTCTATCTGCTAAAACCTCTTCGCTGAGCAAATCTTCACCCCACTCTTTGCACCATTGTGCGGATATGTTTATTGCTTGCGAGAACGAAGCTTCTTTTAAATTTATGGTTTTTTTTTCCATTTTTGATCAGAATTTTATTATTGATGCATTAAAAGTCTTTGGCCAATTATAGATCTGGGTTTGTAACTTTACTAGGAAGGCCAAATGTCGGAAAATCTACTTTAATAAATAAATTGATTGGAGAAAAAATAACAATTACTTCTCCAATAGCGCAAACTACTAGAAATAAATTAAAAGGAATACTTACTCAAGACAATGGGCAAATAATTTTTGTTGATACTCCAGGTGTTCATAAACCTCATCATCGTCTTGGAGAGATATTAGTAAAAAACGCAAAATCTGCAATTAACGGAGTTGATATGGTAATTTTTGTAATTGATTCAAGTGAAGAACCCGGTAGAGGTGATGAATATATTTTGAACTTTCTAATCGCAAATAAAACTGAGTTTATTGTGGCATTAAATAAGTGGGATTTGGTTAGTAAAGAATTTAGGAATTTACGATTGGATCAATATAGAAGATTTTTTGGAATTAATAGAAACTTTCAAATTGTAAGTGCTTCTCAAGGTGAGGGATGTTCTGAACTAGTCGATATGGCACTTAATTTTCTTCCAGAGGGACCAAAACTTTATGGCGAAGAGACAATTTGCGACCAACCATTAGATAACTTATTATCTGATTTAGTAAGAGAGCAGGTATTAAAAAATACAAGAGAAGAGGTGCCTCATAGTGTCGCAGTAAAGATAGAAAAGAGAGAGGAAATGAAAAGAAAAAATGGCAAAGTTCTTACAGCTATTTTGGCTACTATTATTGTTGAAAGATCCACTCAAAAAGGCATTCTTATTGGAAAGAAAGGTTCAATGTTAAAAATGATTGGTCAGTCAGCAAGATCAAATATGTCAAAATTAATTAATGGACCAGTTCACCTAGAGTTGTTTGTGAAAGTTGTTCCAAATTGGAGAAAAAAAGAATCAAGGTTAATTGAGTTTGGTTATGAGGAAGATTTCTAGATGAGTGGTTTTAATTTTGATGTAATTACATTGTTCCCTAAAGCTTTTGACTTAATAAGTAATTTAGGTGTCATAACTAAAGCTCTAGATAAGAATTTGATCGATGTCAATTTATATGATTTGAGAGAATATGGAGAGGGTTCTTACAGACAAGTAGACGATAAGCCTTATGGAGGAGGAGCAGGTATGGTATTAAAACCTGAACCTATTTATAAGGCATATGAATCAATTAGAAAATTACCTAAAAGTAAAACTTTGCTGATGACCCCACAGGGTAAAGTCCTGAAGCAAAAGGATCTTGTGAGATGGTCCACTTTGGATCAAATAATTATTATTTGTGGGCAATATGAAGGTTTTGATGAAAGGATTAGATGTTTAGCTGATGAAGAGATATCATTAGGCGATTATATACTTTCTGGAGGTGAAATACCCGCTATATCAATAATTAACGGTTTGACTAGATTATTACCAGGAACTCTTGGTGATCCAGAATCTTTAGTCGATGAGAGTCATAATTCTTCTTTATTAGAATATCCTCAATACACGAGGCCGTTAACTTTTAAAGGTATGAAAGTGCCAGATATTCTAGTGAGCGGTAATCATAAAGAGATTAAATCGTGGAGAAGAAGAAAAAGTTTAGAAAGAACATTGGAGAGAAGAAGTGACTTAATTTCAAATGAAAACTTCAAAATATCCCCAAAAAGTAAGAGAATAATAAAAGAAAATCATCAATTCATGAAATTTAGAATAGGTAATGGATACGATATTCACAGACTAGTAGAGGACAGAGATTTAATTATTGGGGGTGTAAAATTGCATCATCCTGAAAATTTAGGATTGGATGGTCATAGTGATGCTGATGTTTTAAGTCACTCAATAATGGATGCAATGTTGGGAGCACTTTCCCTAGGAGATATAGGAAAGTATTTCCCCCCATCGGATGAAAAATGGAAGAATGCTGATAGCTTGTTTCTGTTATCAAAAGTAATTGACTTAATAAGACAAGATGGTTGGGAAATAAATAATATTGATAGTGTTCTTGTCGCTGAAAGGCCAAAAATCATGCCACATATAAAACTAATGAAAAAAAATATTTCTGAGATTTTAGATATTGATGAAAATTTAATTGGGATTAAAGCAACTACGAATGAAAAATTGGGTCCAGAGGGGAGAGAAGAGGGTATAAGTTGCCATTCAGTTGTGCTACTTGAGAAACAATGAAATTAAATTTTAATTTGAAAAAAAATTTTCAAAAATTTTGTTTAATATTAATTTGCTTAGTAGTTTTAATTTTTCAATCTGGTGTTCCCAATTTAAAAGCTCTTACTATGGATGATTATCAAGGTGAAATGGTCATAGAGGAATTAAGACTTAAAGTCCCTGCCGAAGTAAAAACAGCATGGTTGAACGCTGAAAAACAAATATGGGAGCCATGGTTATCTTCTCAAGATGGTTTTTTGGGGAGACAATTATTTTGGGATAAAGAGAAAGAAGAGGCTTTGATATTGGTAAATTGGAAAAATAAAAAATTATGGAAAAGTATACCAATGTCAGAAGTAAATGTAGTCCAACAAAAATTTGAGGATAATGTTAAGGCTGCTCTAAATGTAGGAGAAAATCCTTTTAAATTAATTTATGAGGGAGAGTTAGATAAGCAAAGATGAATTTTGACATTAAGTTTGATTTTCAAAGAAAAGATAGGCTTGGAATCATTGAGGCTATTTGGGGGCAAGATAAGAGTAAAGACCAATTAGAGAGATTATCTGAAAATGTATTATGTAAAAATGAGGTTGTTTTCATTACAAGGATCAATAGTGAAAAGGCTAATTATCTTCTAGATTTGTATGAAGATGCACGATTCTATGAGGAAGCAAATTGCCTAATAATTGGAAAAAATCTAAATAAAATAAATACGAATAAAAAAGTTGCCATAATTTCAGGCGGCTCAAGCGATTTAGCAGTAACACTTGAAGCACAATTAGCGCTTGAAATTTATGGGGTGAATTGTCAATCTTTTATAGATGTTGGAGTAGCTGGACTTCATCGATTGATGAGTCAATTAGAAGAAATTAATAATTATGATGTATTAATAGTTTGTGCAGGAATGGAGGGAGCTTTGGCAACAGTTGTGGGCGGTTTGTTGGCACAACCGATAATTGCAGTACCTGTCTCAGTTGGCTACGGCGTTAGCAAGGATGGAAAAACTGCTTTAAATAGTATGTTGTCAAGTTGTTCTCCAGGTATTGCAGTTATGAATATAGATAATGGATACGGAGCAGCAATGGCGGCTCTCAGAATTATTAAAAGTATTTCCTAAATAATTACTTTTTTTCTATTTCTAATAGGTTTTCTATCCATAAATTAAGTTGTTTTGATAGTATGCCTTCTTCTCTCATTTTGATTGCTCTTATCACGACTTCTGTATTTACCCACTCTGGAAATCTTTTCGGCATTTATTTTCATATTCAGTAATTTTAATTTGGTACAAATTTTTATAAAAACAAGATCTAAGTAACAAATTTAATCTTTTTTGTTTGATTTTGTACCTAATCTAGACAGCTCAGATGAGGCGTGTTCACTTTCTACATTTTTTAATCTTTCAATTAGCTCAGAGAGATCTTTATGTGCTAACTCACCATTTTGCTCCCATTTAAGGGTCCTTGAGTTACTATCAATTTTTTCTTTCATTGTTAAATTTAAGTATTAAAAATATAAAACGAAAACTGGATAATTTTGATTATTGTTTCAAGCCTAAACTTAAAAAATTGTGAAGATTTTTAATATACCAAGAATTTATCTTTTAACCACCTCCAACTATTGAAACGATTTCTAAATTATCACCATCTTTAAGCTTTACTTTTTCCCATTTCATTGAATTTATAATTAAATTGTTTAACTCAACTACAATTGTGTTTGGTTTATATCCCATATGGTTAAGAGCTGTAGATAGAAGAGCATTTTCTTGGTCAAGATTTATTTTTTTTTCTTCTCCATTTACCCTAATTTTCATGAGATAACTCTTTTAGAATCATAATAGCGTCTTCTTTAGGATCTTCAGAATTCATTAGTTCCGAAACTAAAGCAACTTTTTTAAAGCCATTTCTTTTTAAATATGAAATATTATTTGACTTGATTCCTCCAATAGCAAACCAAGGAATATGTAAATCCATTGTTAATGCTTTGATATTCTCAATACCTAAAGGTTTTTTATTCTTTTTTGTTGTAGTTTCAAATACTGGCCCTATGCCTAAGTAATCACAACCCTCCTTAAGAGCATTTGAAATATCAATTGCATTATTTGCACTTATACCGATAATTTTTGAATAACCTAATAGTTTTCTTGCGGTTTTTAAGTCTAAATCGTTTTGTCCAAGATGAATTCCGTCCGCGTTAGATGCTAGAGCTATATCAAGTCTATCGTTAACTATAAACAAAGAATTATATCGTTGACATAGATTTTTAATCTGAATTGCTTCTTGAAGATGATCTTGATCAGTTCCTGTTTTAAATCTATGTTGAATAATTCTTACTCCCGCAATTAAAATTTCTTCTATTATTTCTAATAAATTGTCCTTTTGGTCTGTGATTACATATAAGTCATTTTCTTTTAATATTTTCTCGGATTTCTTACACTTGCTATAATTTAATAAGTCAATTTCAATAGTATAAATTTCATATCTAATTTCCGAAGCGATTTTTGAAAGCTCATGATTCTTCAGCCTTGAGAATTCTTCTATGACTCGTAATGCTTCTTGAACTCGGGCTGAATTAGAACTTATAATTTGCTCAGAAGTTTTTCTGTTGATTTGCTCTTGATGAGTCAATCCTTTACATTTGTCCTCGATGTAATTTCTAGATTGTTTATAAACCTCTAAATGATTTTTCCCTAAAATTTGTCTAAAGTTTTTTATTTTTTCAACATATTTTTCTTTGCCCAGGCCAAATCTAGCCCAATCCTCAAGTACTCTTAGTCCTTCCCTCGCTCTATCTAAATTAGCGTCAATAATTTGATAAATTCTTAAATCTTCAGCGTCTTTAGTGTTGGAATTAAGCATTTATAGTTTATTTTTTGTAGTTTTTAAAAATTTTAAGAGCATTATCTCTATCTTTTTTAATTTGATTAGAAAGTTGATCTATATTTTTGAACTTGATTTGAGATCTAAGTTTTTCAACTGGCTCAACAGATAGATTTAAGCCATATAGATCGATATCTTTATTTATTAAGTGAACTTCGACTGCAGATGGCAATAGAGGATTTATTGTTGGTTGAGACCCAAGATTCATAACAGATTCAATTTTTTTGTTGGAATTTTCTATTGTTGTCCAAGATGCATAAACTCCTTCTCCAGGTAAAAATTTTCTGCCATCTATTTCAA
>CACGFX010000035.1 GCA_902572395.1 uncultured Synechococcaceae cyanobacterium | reverse complement strand
GTTCTGCAGCTAAAAATCATAAAGATGTCTCCGTTTTAGTAGATCCTAGTCAGTATCAAAATTTTCTTGAAGAAAGTAAAAAAGGTAAATTGAAAGACTCATATAAAGCAAAATTAGCCCTTGAAGCTTTTCAACATACAGCAGACTATGACACTGCAATATCTAATTGGATAAGAAAAGAAAGAGATTTACAATCTTCCAAATATATTGAATCTTATCCCCTAATCAAAACCTTAAGATATGGGGAGAATCCACATCAAAAAGCTTTCTGGTATGGTTTAAGTAACATTGGATGGAACTCAGCAGAACAATTACAGGGAAAAGACTTAAGTTATAACAATCTATTAGATCTAGAGTCGGCACTTTCAACAGTTTTAGAATTTGGCTACACAGAAAAAGATGAACTTACAAACGACATGTTTGCCTCTGTTATTTTAAAACACAATAATCCTTGTGGTGCCTCTATAAGTAATTCAGCTTCCAAAGCATTTTTGAATGCTTTGGAATGCGACTCAGTTAGTGCATTTGGAGGAATAGTTGCTTTTAATTCAAATGTTGATAGTGAGACCGCAATTCACCTCAAAGATATTTTCTTAGAGTGTGTTGTCGCTCCATCTTTTGATGAGGAAGCTTTAGAAATTCTAAAAGTTAAAAAGAATTTAAGAATTTTAAAGTTTTCAAAAGATAAACTTCCAAAAAAGAATCAAAATTCTACTAAATCAATAATGGGAGGATTACTAGTTCAAGATACTGACGATAGTGAAGAAAAAACTGAAAATTGGATTTCAGTAACTAATAAAAATCCTAGTAATCAAATTAAGTTAGATCTAAATTTTGCATGGAAAATTTGTAAACACGTGAAATCTAATGCCATTGTTATTGCAAAAGACCAAAAAACTATTGGTATTGGAGCTGGACAAATGAATAGAGTTGGAGCAGCAAAAATCGCATTAAAAGCAGCTGGAAGATTATGTTCCGATGCTGTCTTGGCCAGCGATGGGTTTTTTCCATTTGCAGATACTGTAGAACTTGCAAGTGAATATGGAATAAAAGCTATTATTCAACCTGGAGGAAGTCTAAGAGACCAAGAAAGTATTGATATGTGTAATTCAAAAGGAATTTCAATGGTATTTACCAAAAAAAGGCACTTTTTACATTGAATTATGTTGATTTTGGATAATATGTAATCTTGTTAGTTTTTCTGAATAAAGATAGCCTACCTGGACCTGCACATAGAAAGTATAGAGAGATAGCCCCATATATAAAAGATAATTCGAAAGCATAATTATGACCTTCAACCACTGCCAGAGGAAAGCCTTCTAGTCCAGTATCAAGGAGATGAAAATAAACTGCAAATGCCATTGTGGAGAATAGACCAAGAGAAGAAAGCCTCGCAAAAATCCCTAAAGCCAATCCAACTGGGCATACCAGTTGAGTAATTGCTGCTCCAAAAGTCCAAATAACAGGATCACCAGGCAAAAATGGGAAATACTTACCAACTACAAACTCTGCAAAACCTTGCGGATCCTGAAGTTTTTCTAGACCATGATGAATCATAAAAGCACAAAAAGCTATTCTTAAAACAAAAATCGATAGTTCACCAAGGATATTTACTTCTGACCCTGAAGATGAATTGGCAACTACAACTTCAACTTTTTGAGGCGCTTTAGTTCTATTCATACTTGGAGTTTGAACCTGATTAGTTTGTGCTTTGTCTTCCATACTTCATTAATTTTTCATTATTCTAGTTAATAAAGTAGATCTTTTGGAATTATCTGACTAATAAATTAAAAAAACTAAGCAAATTTATAAATGAATAACAAATTCAGGATGCAATATCAATTAACTTTTCAATAACATCTGCGACAACCTTATCAGGAGTGGATGCTCCTGAGGTAATTCCAACATTAATTTTTCCACTAGGTAGAAAATTATTTTTAAGTTCTAAATCTGATCCTAGTGGTTTATGAAATATTGAGTTTTCTTTAACTGATATCCTGTCTGGCGTATCAATATGAAAAGAAGAAATATTTTTATTAATTGCTATTTCTTGTAGGTGAGTAGTATTGGAAGAATTGAAGCCTCCAATAACTACTAAAATATCAAGGTCTTCATCAACCAGAGAGAACATTGCATCTTGCCTTTCTTCAGTTGCATCACAAATAGTATTAAAAGCTAAAAAGTGACTATTTAAGTTTTCTGGTCCAAATTTCTTTAACATCGTCCTTTCAAAAACCTTTCCAATTTCCTCAGTCTCGCTCTTAAGCATAGTTGTCTGATTTGCGACTCCAACTCTATCTAAATCTTTATCAGGATCAAATCCATTAGAACAAGCTTTAGCAAATTTGTTCATAAACTCATTTCTATTACCTTTCCCCAGAATATATTCAGAAACGTAGTTCGCTTCTTCTAGATCAAGTACAACTAAATATTTACCTGCGAATGAACTTGTAGCGAGAGTCTCTTCATGTTTAAATTTTCCGTGAATAATAGATGTGAAAATATGTTTTTTATGTTTTTCAACTGTATGCCAAACCTTAGAAACCCATGGACAAGTTGTATCAATAATATGACAACCTTTCTCATGCAAGAGTTTCATTTCTTGAACAGTAGCTCCGAAAGCGGGGAGTATAACAACATCCCCATTAGAAACTAAAGAAAAATCTTTAATTCCATTTTTAGCTGAAATGAATTTTACATTCATTTTTCTTAAATGATCATTAACCGATGGATTATGAATTATTTCGTTTGTTATCCAAATATTCTCATTTGGGTAATGTCTTCTAGTTTCATAAGCCATTGCAACAGCTCTTTCAACTCCCCAACAGAATCCGAAGGCTTGGGCCAACTTTATATTTAGTCTACCTTTGGTATAGGTAAAATTATTATCCCTAATAGAACTTATCAAATCACTTTGGTAAGCTTCTTCTAACGCTTTAGCTCTTTTTGTTGGAGAATCGAAACCCCTTCTATTGTATCTATCAGAATGATGAAGGGATCTTCTAAAAGCTTGGGTATCCATCTTCCTATATTACAACGTTTTAAATAATTTTTCGTAAAAAAAAAGAAACCTGACATAAGTCAGGTTTCTTAAATAAATTGTCCGTTAGATTATTTAGCAGATGCAAAGTCTGGATATGCTTCCATTCCATGCTCTCCTATATCTAAGCCTTGAGTCTCTTCCTCTTCAGATACTCGGATTCCACCGAATAATCCTCCAATTACAGACCAGGCAATCCAGCAAGTAACTAGTGTCCAGATAGCATAAGCTGCGGCACCAAGAGCTTGAACTAGAAGAAGGGTAATACCTCCACCATTGAACAATCCCATACCTGCTCCATCACCTTGTACAGCTGTACCCCAAAGACCGATAACTACAGTACCCCATACACCACAAACTCCGTGAACAGAGAATGCACCTACAGGATCATCAATTTCAGCGGCATCAAGTGCTGCAACAGAAAATACAACTATAATTCCCCCCACTAGTCCTGCGAACCAGGCTCCAGCAAGAGTCATATCACCACAACCAGCAGTGATACTAACCAAACCAGCAAGGATTCCGTTAATTATCATTGTAAGATCAGGCTTACCAGAAGTTAATGTTGAAACAATAGTTGCACCAATAGCTCCAGCTGCGGCTGCCAAAGTAGTTGTTACAGCAACATATGGGACCCATTGATCCATAGCAAGTTGAGAACCGGGGTTAAACCCATACCAACCTATCCATAGGACTAATGCACCTAGAGTAGCTATAGCCATATTGTGTCCTGGCATAGCTTGTGGCTTACCATCAGAGTATTTGCCAATTCTTGGCCCAAGAAGCATAGCTCCTACAAGACCCGCCCATGCTCCAACTGAGTGAACAATTGAAGAACCAGCGAAGTCAACAAAACCTAATGAATCAAGCCAACCACCATTCCATTTCCAGCTACCAGCAATTGGATATATAAATGCAGTTAATACAACAGCAAAAACAACAAATTCTCCAAATTTAACTCTTTCAGCAACAAGACCGGAAACGATAGTTGCTGCAGTTCCTGCGAATGCAGACTGGAACAAGAAATCAACAGTTGGGACTAATCCAGCATCAGTAACCATATCAGCGGTAACTGTTGGATCAAAGAATAAGCCTCCAAAATAAAGCCATCCGTCAGCAACACTTCCTCCGTACATTAATGAATAGCCGATAAACCAATAAGAAGTTACAGCTAGAGCAAATACAAAGAGGTTTTTAGCAAGGATGTTTACTGCGTTCTTAGAACGACACATACCTGCCTCAACCATAGCGAAACCAGCGTTCATGAAGATCACCAAAATAGTAGCGATCAAAAGCCATAAATTGTTAGCAAGAAAAGCTGCATTCAACTCAGGTAAATCAGCTGCATGAGCTGAAAGATTAAAAATACCTAAACCAAACAAAGCTAAAGGAACAGTTGCAAGCCACAACATAGAGCGGTTTGAACTAAATCCTCGAATACTCCTCAAAAGGAGCATAGGTCCATTAACAAGACTTGCATCTTGTAATTTGGACCTAGAGCGCCTTTGAGGCGTTTGCAAAGCAGTGGTCATAAAAAAAAATTAGATCTGCAAAAAAACAGTTTGTGCTGTTTCCTTTCATATTCAATTTTGCTCAAAAAACTTATTAGTGTCTAGTAGTTGTTGTTACCATTTTTATAGTTGCATCTTAAAAATATATCTGTTAAATTTAAAAAATTTTTTTTTTCAATTTCAAATTTTCAAGATTTTATTTTTTTTAAAGGTTTAATTCCTATCCAAGATACGTGGTCTTTATGAAATTCGAAGGAACATGGGATAGTTATCATTCCTGCACTTAAAGATTCTCTAAAAAGACTGCCGTATAAGGGATCTGCATCGTCTCCAGGAGCAAAAAAACAAGCATCTTTTCTAGTAATACAAAGTACTAAAACACTTTTACTTTCAGGAATTAATTCCTTTAATTCTATGAGGTGTTTTTGACCTCTTTTCGTTACTGTATCTGGGAATAGAGCTACATTTTCTTTAATCCAAGTCGTATTTTTAACCTCTATGTAAATGTTACGTTTATCAGGATTTGAAGATTTTGGGGTTAAAAAAAAGTCAATTCTGCTTTTTTTATCTTTTCCATAGGGAACTTCAGATTTGATTGTCTCTATTTCACCTATTGTTTCCATTAGCAGATTTTCCTCAATAACCTTTTTGATTAACTTGTTTGCAAATAGAGTATTAATACCTACCCAAACCTCCTCATTTTTTGCATTAAAAACACATACCTGTTCCCAAGTAAAAGGTAATTTTCTTTTTGGAGAAGGGGAAACACTTATTCTTACTTTTGCCCCCTCAGTCAAAAGTCCCTTCATTGGGCCAGTGTTAGCACAATGAGCAGTTACTACCTCTCCACTCTCTAATTTAATATCTACAAGAAACCTTTTATACCTCTTAATTAAAATCCCTTCAATTAATGGATCAAAATCTATTAACCGATCATTCATAAATATGTCGTTATTTAGAAATCAAATATAATTGAAACTTAAGCTTATTGAAAAATTTAGACGATTCCAAATGCATTCATTTTTAAAAAATAATGTTTTTTCAATTTCGTTTGGTACTAGTCTAAGTAAATTAGCCGGATGTATAAGACAAATATTTATAGCTGCTGCTTTTGGGGTTGGTGTAACGTACGACGCGTTTAATTATGCATATATAATTCCTGGTTTTTTGCTAATAATCATTGGGGGTATTAATGGTCCCTTGCATAACGCAGTCGTTGCAGTTTTAACTCCGCTTAACAAAAAAAATGGAGGGATTGTTTTAACACAAGTAAGCATAAAACTTTCAATATTATTAATAATTTTAGCCATATTGATTTACTCGAATTCCAGTTTATTAATTGATTTATTGGCCCCGAATTTAAGTTACGAAGCTAAATCTATTGCCACTTACCAATTACGAATACTTACACCTTGCATCCCTTTATCCGGCTTCATAGGTTTAAGCTTTGGAGCCTTAAATTCCCAAAGAAAATTCTTTTTGTCAAGTATAAGTCCAGCAATAACAAGCGTAACTATTATTTTTTTTATTTTATTTAATTGGATTTTCAACCAAGAAAATACATCTTCTAATTTCTTTACTTACGCGGGATTACTAGCATTTGCAACTTTGACAGGAACTTTAATTCAGTTTGTTGTTCAAATTTTGGAAATAAGTAAAATTGGTCTCTTGAGATTAGAGTCAACCTTCAATTTATTTAAAGATGAAGAGAGGAGGATTTTTAAACTAATTATCCCAGCATCTATCTCATCAGGTCTAGGTCAAATTAATGTTTTTA
>CACGFX010000034.1 GCA_902572395.1 uncultured Synechococcaceae cyanobacterium | reverse complement strand
AATGTCACACTTCAAGTGCCACCAAAATCATCCACGGGAAGAATGTTACGTTTAAAAGGTAGGGGTTTAACTTTCGAAGATAATGTAGGTGATCAATATGTTGAAATCTTAGTAGTTATACCTGCTGATATTAATGATGAAGAAATTAAGAAATACATAAATCAAGTTGCATTTTCTAGTGCTGAAGAATTCCTAACAAAATACAAAAAAGATAATGATGAATTCATAGGTCATTTTGGACTAGGTTTTTATTCAAGTTTCATGGTGGCAGATAGAGTTGATATATTAACTAAGTCGGCAATTGGAGAATCAAAAGCATTCAAATGGTCTTGTGATGGATCGCCAAATTTCACGTTAGAGGAATCAGAAAGAGAGGCAATTGGTACTGATGTTATTCTTCACCTACTTGAAGAAGAAAAAGAGTTTATCGAGCCTGAAAGAATTAAATCACTAATAAAAAAATATTGTGATTTTATGCCAATAGACGTCTTATTAGAGGGAGAGACAATCAATAAGAAAAATCCTCCTTGGAGAAAACAACCGAGTGAATTAAAAGATGAAGATTATATTGAGTTATATAAATACCTTTATCCTTTCCAGGGGGATCCACTGTTATGGATTCATCTAAATACAGATTATCCATATGACATACAAGGGATATTGTATTTTCCAAAGTTGTCAGGTAGAGCTGATTGGGAAAAGGGAGAAATAAAACTATTTTGCAATCAAGTTTTCGTAAGCGATTCAATTAAAGAGATAGTACCAAAATACCTTTTACCTCTAAGAGGAGTTATTGACTCTACAGATATACCACTAAATGTTAGTAGAAGTGCATTACAAACAGATAGAAAAGTAAGGTCTATATCATCATTTATCTCAAAAAAAATCGCTAATAAACTCAAGGATTTGATAAAAAATTCTCCAGAATTTTATGCAGAAATTTGGGATTCAATCTCTGCTTTTATTAAAATTGGTGCAATCGAAGATGAGAAATTTGCTGATTTAGTCAATAACAGTATAATTTTCGAAACAATAATAAATTCAGAGAAAGACGTAACTAAAGATATTGAAAATAAATCCCTCATCAAGTCCAATGATAAATATTTCACAACTCTCGCAAATTACAAAGAGCGAAATAAATTAATTGACTCTAAAAAAA
Organism: uncultured Synechococcaceae cyanobacterium; assembly: GCA_902572395.1. GTDB lineage: Bacteria > Cyanobacteriota > Cyanobacteriia > PCC-6307 > Cyanobiaceae > Prochlorococcus_A. Next base: position 5,451 of record CACGFX010000034.1, on the reverse strand, counting down.
TAATTTACTGTTCAGATTTGATTGCACAGTCTAGTGCATTAAATATTTGTTTATCTGATAATAAGGAAGTTATTAAATCAGATCCCTTAATTGACGCACAATTTCTTCCGTGGTTGGAAAGTAAAAATGAAGATTATCAATTCCAAAGAGTAGATTCAGAAATAAATGAACTAGAAGACAAAGAATCTAAAGAAATTGTAGATAAGGATGGCAAATCAAATACAGAGAATCTAAGAGATACGATAGTTAAGGCCCTTAACAATGAGAAAGTAACAGTTAAAGTACAGTCACTTTCAAGTAAAGATGCTCCACCAGCGATGATTCTGCTTCCAGAACAAATGAGAAGAATTAATGATATGGGCGCTTACATGGAACAAAAGATGCCTGGCTTACCTGAATATCATGTGCTCTTAATTAACAAAGAACATCCACTTATTGTTGGTCTTAATAAAATTACAGGCAACAAAATAATTATTGATGAAAAAGATCCTATTCAGAATCCATTGGCTTTAAAAATTGCTAATCATGTCTACGATATGGCTAAGCTTTCCGTTGGTGGATTAGATCAAAAACAGATAATTAATTTACAAAATAATAATGCCGAATTAATTTCAGAATTACTTAATTCAACAAATTGAGTCATATGTTAGAATTTTAATAGATTTAACTCAATAAATATGTCAAGAGTTTGCGAACTGACAGGTGCAAAAGCTAATAACGGGATGGCAGTGAGTCACTCACATATTCGTACCAAAAAATTGCAACAAGTTAATCTCCAAAAAAGGAGGCTTTGGTGGGAAGGAGGCAAAAAATGGGTGAATATTAAAATTAGCACCAAAGCACTTAAGTCTATACAAAAAGTAGGTTTAGATAAATTTGCTAAATCAAATGGGGTAGATTTAAAAAAATTCTAAATTTGATGAGAAATTTAGTTGTAAGTATATTAATATATTTTATTTTTTTATTTAATTGTAATTCAGCAATCGCTTTTGACTTTGCTCCTGAGGTTGGAGACATTGCTCCAAACTTTCAATTAGAAGGTTTTAATAAAAACATAAAATCAAAAAGTATTTGGGAATTAAATGATTTTCATGGTAAGTGGCTTGTTATGTATTTTTATCCAAAGGACTTTACAGCAGGTTGCACTCTTGAAGCTAAAGGTTTTTCGGAATTAAAAAAAGATTTTTCAAAATATAATGCCGAAATTGTTGGTATTAGTGCTGATAATCAAGATTCTCATGAAAATTTCTGCAGCGAGAAATCTATAAACTACACTTTATTATCCGATCCTGAAGGAATTATTAGCGATAAATATGGTTCTTGGATTCCTCCATTTTCAGATAGAAATACTTTTTTGATTTCTCCAGAAGGGGAAATTTCTTATAGATGGATAAGTGTTTTACCTATAAATCATGCTAAAGAAGTACTTAATGTACTCAAGAAAAAAATATAAATTTTGCACGAACTTTCATTTGGAACTTGGTTAATCCACATCTCTTCGGTCATTGAATGGATATTTACCATCTTTGTTATATACAAAATTTCTACAAGTAAAAAATACAATTTATTTTTTTGGTTAAGCTTAGCTATGGTTCCAAACTTAATAGGAGCTATGTGCGCTATTACTTGGCATATCTTTGATAATCAAGATGTATTGTATGGATTAGTAACGCTTCAAGGGATATTTACATTTATTGGTAATTCAACATTAGCTCTCGCATCATTCATTATTTTTAAAAAGGAAGAGACTTATGGATGATTTATTTTTTAAATTTATAGAAAAATTAGGTTCCATTGATAACACAATATTATTCGCAGTATCAATAATTCCATATGTAATATTTTTGTTTTACTTATATAAAATCAAATCTATTAATGTTTTTGTAAAAACAGGATTTTCCCTAACTGTTTTATTCGTATTCATAACTATATTGGTATCTATCTTCACACTAAGTTACTATGATAAAACCCTTGTTGAGATTGACTTCCTGCATGGCTTAGCAGAATCATTCCTAACTCTAAGTGATTTTGTTATTTTGTTTGGATTTATAAAGTTGTTAAATAGCTTAGAAGTAAACAACTCTTAAGACCTTTTACAATTTTGTGTTTTTTAGGTAAAAGTATTAGAGAATATATGAAAATAACGATTTTTTATGTTTACTACATTATTTGCAGCTGCAGATCCAGCAACTTTTTCTTGGTCTCCAAAGTGTGCCGTCGTAATGATTGCATGTAATGTTTTTGCTTATGCAATTGCTAGAGCAACAATAAGAAAACCTAATGAAGGTTTTGAAATACCTAATTCAAAATTCTATGGTGGTTTAAGTCACGCATCAGTTGTAGGTGCTAATTGCCTAGGTCATATTTTCGGAATTGGAGCAATCCTAGGATTAGCCTCTCGTGGTGTTTTATAGAAATTTATTTATTAAATTTTTAATTATTTAACTTAAATTTTTTAACAATTTTATCTGCCATCTGATCAGGCATAAGTCCTAATTTTTCTTTACTCTGATCAGGTGATGCATGATCAACTAAAACATCAGGTATACCTATTCTGTATACAGGAATATTTATTTCATTATCGTTTAATAATTCAACAATTGCGGAACCAAATCCACCTACTAGGGTTCCCTCTTCCATAGTTACAACTTTTTGAATCCTATTTGCTAAAGGCATAATAAGTTTTTTATCGAGAGGTTTCACAAATCTTGCATTAACAATGCATGCATTAATGTTCATATTATTTAGGATCTTTGCTGTTTCAATAGCCGATGCAACCATTGACCCATAAGCAATAATTAAAATATCTTCTCCTTCTTCAAGTATCTCAGCTTCGCCTATATTCAATGGTTCCCAACCCTCATCCATGACAGCCACCCCTAATCCGGAACCTCTTGGTATTCTTAGAGCCGTAGGTCCATTATGGTTAATAGAAGTTATTAACATTCTTTGTAGTTCAGATTCATCTTTAGGGGCCATCAATACAAAATTAGGTATAGATCTCATATAACTAATATCGTATTGACCTTGGTGCGTAGGACCGTCAGCTCCAACTATCCCAGCCCTATCAAGTACGAACGATACAGGTAAATTTTGTATACCAACATCATGAATTAATTGATCGAATGCTCGTTGAAGAAAAGTACTATAAATAGCTACAACAGGTTTAAGACCATCGCAAGACATTCCTGCCGCAAGAGTAACTGCATGTTGTTCTGCTATTCCTACATCGATATATTGATCTGGAATATTTTTTTGCAATATATCTAAACCAGTCCCTGTAGCCATTGCTGCTGTAATGCCAACAACTTTGCTATCTTGTTCACATATTTTTAATAAGGTTTGACCAAATATTTTACTATAACTAACAGGTTTGGGTTTCTTAGATGGAATAGATTTCCCAGTAGTTAGATCAAATGCTGACTGTGCATGATATCCAACCTGATCAGCTTCTGCATAAGGATAACCCTTCCCTTTTGTTGTGACAACATGAACAAGTACAGGTTTTTTCAGTTTGTGAGCAGCGTTAAAAGTATTAACTAAATTTCCAATGTCATGTCCGTCAATTGGACCCATATATGTGAATCCAAGTTCCTCAAAAACAGCTCCAACCTTAGGCACTGCTAGTCGTCTAACGCTACCTTTAATATTTTTTAGTTCTTCTGGAATATCCTTACCAATTAATGGAATATTCTTTACACTTTCTTGAACACTATCGGACAAAAATTGCAATGGTGGACTAACTCTTACTTTATTTAAGTAAGATGAAAGTGCTCCAACTGGAGGTGAAATAGACATATCATTATCGTTTAATACTACAACTAAAGGAGTATTTGGTAAGTGACCTGCATGATTTATAGCTTCTAATGCCATTCCTCCAGTTAATGCTCCATCTCCAATAACAGCGACACATTTATAATTTTCACCTTTTCTATCTCTTGCTATTGCCATTCCTAAAGCAGCAGAAATAGATGTACTTGCATGTCCAGCACCAAAATGATCAAATTTACTTTCACTTCTTTTGAGATACCCTGCTACTCCATTTTGTTGTCTAAGGGAATCAAATTGACTAAAACGTCCTGTTATTAATTTATGAGGATAACCTTGATGTCCTACATCCCAAACAACTTTATCGAAGTCAAGATCGAGAGTTTGATATAAAGCCAATGTAAGCTCAACAACACCTAATCCAGGACCAAGATGTCCACCACTAGTAGAAACTACTTGCAGATGTCTCTCTCTAATTTGACAGGCAATTTCCTCTAATTGTGAAACTGTTAAGCCATGAAGTTGATTTGGATGACTTAACTCACTTAAAAGCATTTAACAAAAATTGGTATCTATATAATCTAAAACGTGGAGGTGCAAAATGAGTATTTTTTTTGAAATAGATCATGTAATGTTTTATTAGATTAATAATTAATGCTAAAAATATATATATGAATGATTATTTTGAAAAAATACTTCAAGCGGAAGTCTATGAAGTAGCAAAAAAAACACCGCTAGAGAAAGCACATAATTTAAGTAATACGCTTAATAATGAAATTTTTCTAAAAAGAGAGGATCTTCAAGATGTATTTTCATTCAAAATTAGAGGTGCATACAACAAGATGAGTAAGCTCAGTAAATCTCAGCTTACTAAGGGAGTAATTACTTCAAGTGCTGGCAATCATGCTCAAGGTGTTGCACTTAGTGCTCTCAAATTAAATTGCCAAGCAACCATATTAATGCCAATTACAACACCGCTAGTGAAAGTTAATGCAGTAAAAAATCTTAAAGCAAAAGTTATATTATTTGGTGATAATTATGATGATACTCACAAAGAGGCAATAAGGATTAGCCATGAAAGAAATTTATGTTTTATTCATCCTTTTGATGATCCAGATGTAATAGCAGGACAGGGAACTATAGCTATTGAGCTTGAACAGCAACTTACTGAAAAACCTTATGCAATTTATATTGCTGTTGGTGGTGGTGGATTGATATCAGGAATTTCTTTATATATTAAAAAAATATGGCCTGAAGTAAAAATAATTGGTGTAGAACCTGAAGATGCAGACGCTATGACAAAATCCTTGGAGGAAGAAAAAATTGTGGAATTACCCTCTGTTGGTCAATTTGCAGATGGAGTGGCAGTTAAAAAAATTGGTAAAAAAACATTTGATATTGGTAGAAAATATATAGATAAGATGATTAGGGTTAATACTGACGAAATATGTGCGGCTATAAAAGATGTTTTTGGAGATACTAGATCAATACTAGAGCCCGCAGGTGCCTTATCAATAGCGGGAATGAAAAAAGATATTTTAAATTCGAATCATTCAAATAAAAAAATGGTTGCGATTGCTTGCGGTGCAAATATGAATTTTGAGAGGCTTAGATTTGTAGCAGAAAGAGCAGAACTTGGAGAGTGTAAAGAAGTAATGATGGCTGTTGAAATTCCAGAACGTG
>CACGFX010000033.1 GCA_902572395.1 uncultured Synechococcaceae cyanobacterium | reverse complement strand
AAATAATTATTTATGCAAAAATAACCACTTTATCTGTCATTATATTGGAGCACTATTCATCTTCTGATGCAAAGCAGTGGTCTGTTGAGTGCCTTAAATCTCCTAAAATAAGAAAATTATATTCCTTAGCTTTTAAGAAATTTTTTAGAAATCAACAATTCTTTGGCAGTAAGCATCAACAAGTTTTACTGGGACTTTGACTTTCTTAGCAGTAATTATCTCGTTGCTTTCAGCTTGCTTATCATTTCCACTGGAGTAAAAAGCAAAATATCTTGCACAAAACTCCGTTATATTAGGCCAGATTTGCATTTTTTTTTAAACTTCCTGCTATGGAAAACAAATTAATAGCAATAATCGCCAATATGATTGTCATTGGATACTTTTTAAAAAAAAATTTATAATTTTTTTTTCATTTATTTACGTAAAATGAGATGGTGGTAAAAGTATTAAGCGTTTCATTAACAATATAAAGCTACTGTTAGATCTATATCCGCACAAGGTTCAATAGTAAATTCCAATAATTCTCTCCAAGGTCTCCGCTGATTCCAAATAGTTTCTAAATAATCAGCATCTACAACAGAGTAACCATTGCGATGTTGAGGTAAGAAAATCCAAGATTTAACGTCATAACCCTCTGGTCTATTTTATGGCCCTCCTTTTTTATGGGCCTCCTTTGTCGTACCATTTTTCTAAAATTTTGGATCCCTTGTCTTGGGCGTTTGGATCAGTGAATTTATAAGAAACTAGAAACAGCATACATTTTAAATCAATTGCAACTTATCTTAGATCGACTGACAATCAATAAGCCGCTCCTCCTGATTCCTCAAGTAATTCATATTTATCATTTTTTTCATACCACTTATTTAAATCTTCATCACTTACTGTTCTAAATAAAAAAAAGGATATCTTTTCTAAATAGTTAGCAATATAAATTCTTGAAATTGGGATTAGAGAAACAAAAATTATGGTAATTAAAACTAACAAAAGCTCAGCCAAGAGTAAGCGTTTAATTTTTATTCAAAAATAATAGATCCTCCCATGCCAAAAGTTGCATGTGGAGAACAAACATAATAATATTTTTCCGCTGAAACGCTTTTTGTATTCCATGATAGTTTTCCAGATAAATACTGGTGCCGGGAGAGATGTTATTACTGATTATGGAACTGGTAATAATCGTATAAAACTTTTAGGCGTACTAACAGTAAATGAGTTAAGTTTTAGGTATGCAGGAGGACATACAAAGATAAATGATGACGAGCGTGATCTATTGGCAATCGTCCAAAATACTATCGCTGAAGATATTACTTTTATTTTAGGGCTAAAAAAGGCTTACCATTTAGGTTCAGTCACTTGCCATCCTGCTGTGATTAATTGTTGATATTCTTTCCTCGCATCTTCTATTTTTATTTCTTTTCTTGTTTTCATAAGTGGTGGAGATTCGCCATTAGAACCAACAACAATTCCAGAATCTACAAACATATACTCAAAAAACTTATCTGTATTATTTTTGTTCTTGATAAATCTTCTTACCTCAGTCCAGTTAGGGCATATTAACCATGCTTCCTCAGTTACTTGCTTAGAATATTTATCCATACTGTTTTCTTTTACTTAGTTAGGATTTGGTCGAGATATTTTGCGTATAAATCATTATTCATTTGCTGGCTCATAGGAAGATAGGTCAAATACATTAAAATTTCTTTCTCATCGTTTTTAGTGATCATATATTGAGAATTTTGTTTCCTAATCCATAATTTACATTCAGCAAATGAGGGATAATTTGGTTCTTTATCAATAATCCAATCCGCTAGTCCGTTAAATAATTTTTCTTTAACTTCCTTGTTCAAATCAAACACAAAATCAATACAGTTTCAATACTAAAATCTAATTCCTGATCCTGCGAGTTAATCTCCAACTAAAAAGTTTTATACTCCTTTTATAACTACGTGCGAGGAAATAAAAGAAGCAATCTAAATCTATATTCTTTTATGAGAAATATTTATCACTTTTTTTACTTAAAACTATATTAAAAAGTTCATTATGAACATTCTGAGATGAATAAATTATATTTTCCAACCCTATTCATCTTTATAACTTCATAGAAAGAAAATTTAGTAAAGAAATTCGTATAAAGCATCTTAGGTTGTTGTATTAACAGCAAGAACAATCACCCTCTGATTGCGGATGAACTGAAGTTAAAGCATCTGCGATATCTCTCAACATATCAGCGACATATTCTGGAGGGCATCCAAATTTACGTACATAAGCAACGCTTTGTTTTGCTATCTCCGTATATGCTGGCAAGATTATGTTATCAAGCTGTTCCTTTGTGGGTTGCCACTTTAATTCAGAATGATCTGACATTATTTTTGGATATAATTACTTTCAACTTAGTGGTTGATAAGATTAATAACAATGAAACTATTAACTTTTAAATGTATAAATTAGTAAATAGAAATAAAGCTCATTTAAAAATGATTTTCATTTTCAAAAATAGTTTTAGTTTTTGCTAAAAAATATTGTCACAATTGACTTTTAGCAAAAATATCTTTATATTTATCGAAGATAATTTATCTTGTTATGTTTACTTCTTTTTTAAAAAATATTTATATAAATATTTTATCTATTTCTGATAAAAAAGTATGTAGTGGGTGTGGCTGCACCTGTCCTTGCGAATGTAAAGATTGCGAAGAATGCTCAACTTGTGGCAGTAATTAATATATTGACTTTGAAATGGAGAGAGCTCTAGAGGGGGCTCTAAGTTTTATAAACATCTTGTATGATCTTCGAAGATTTAGTAACAAGCTGTCTCAAAAAAGATAAGTAATAAAAAAGTATAAATATTGTTTCTTTAATTCGACAGGGGATCCTTGCAGAATTGATCAATATAAATGGGATCTCGTAGATCAGCACTTTATCCAAAATTCAGATATATTTGATAAATCTTGTATTCAGTAATGTCACTATCATCATTCCGTGTGCACAGAATTTATCTTGCAGCGACCATGAATTATGGTCTTGGTTCTAATGATCCTGAAGAGTTGGCCTACTACAACAAAATCAGAAAAGAGATGGATGATATGGGAAAAGAACCTTTTAAAAGAGGGGTACCCCTCCTTAATTGGGATAACCCTGAAGAAATAGATAAATGAATATAAATACTTTTTTATTAATTGATGGAAGTCTTATGCTAATTGGTCTGCCTTTACTGATGATTTTTAAAGGAAAAAAAATTAATCGAAATTTCCCAAAATTTTAACCATATCCAAATTCAATTGTTGATCCTTTATCCGTATAAGGGAGTTCCTCAAACCGTACATATTTATTAGTCGGACAGCTTGCCTGACTAGTTAGAACATAGTAGTAGTTGTATGAGCAAATGTCTACCAAATCCACTCTAAAGGAAGATCTTAAATCTGAGATTGAAGAAAGATCAGAAGAGGAACTTCTTGAGGAAAAAATCAGGAATCAGCAAACATTGGATAGCTTTGTTGAATCTGATAAGAATTGGAGCTGATCAAAACTTATTTATTAGGAGAAAGTTATGAACTTAAAAAGATCACCATTCTCAATATTGAATAAAGAGAGTAGAGAAATTGACTATATCAAAGGAGTTTACAAGAGAAAAACTCAAGCTGAAGTTAAATCTTATAAAGATCCTGAAGATGAGGATAAGAGAGATACAATCCAAGCTCAAGATATATTGATGCTTGATAGAATCTCAATTTAGTTATTCTTTTTTTTCTTCTTATTATCCTTTTTTTTCTTCTTTACCTTTTTATAAACCTCATCAGCCTTCTGTTCAATATTATCCAGCTTATTTGAAAGTTCCTTTAAAGTTTCTTCTTTTCCCTCTTTAAATAAGGTATTTTTTTCTCAATAATTTTAACAGGCTCTTCTTTAATTACCGTATCTTTTATCTCTTCAGTTTTAATTCCAAACTTACCTTTTATAAAATTAGCTATAAAGATAAGAACAGGTACATGGGCTAGACCACCTATTACTATTCTTGTTTCTGAATAAGCCATTTAATAGTTAAAAGTTCTGAGATATTTAAGCATAAATTTAATTTTAAAATTCGTTTTATTAAGCCAATAAATATTAGTAATCATTTCTTGATTCGTAAATCAAAAATCTTGCTATTAATTGAGTAGAGACTTTTTCATTAAATGCCATTAGACGTATTTCTAATGAACATGTGCGTTGTAGTTATAGCATTGCTTATAAGAAGAGAAATCAAACTTAAGAAGGCGAGATGAATTATGAAAACACAAATTTTAAAAGAGCATTACATCCCAAATATCCATGCTATTACAATTTTACTATTGCTTCTTCTATGTCTATGGTTACCTCTGGCACTCAGATTCTTCTTAATAATTTAGTCGAATTAATTAGTTAATACTCTTATCCATAAACTCTGCTATATCCTAATTTTATTTTAAAGATCTTATGCGAAACTCCTATTCCGCATTAAAACTCTACAAGTTTGCATAGTTAGTTTTTCGACTAATCAGAAACCCAACTTGTGATTTTCGTTGTGCTATAAATATGCCCCCCCAGATTCTATTTTCTTAATGGTTTCAGGATCTGAAAAAACATGCTTAGCCACACCTTCTTCAGCTTGATGAATAACAATCACTTCTTTTGGATCAATTAAACTTTTGCCACGATATAAAGGAGTAAGACCTACCGTTTTATGAAATGCATCAATCTCTGAACTATCAAACATTTTTACCCACTCCTCAAATGTATTTGAAAGTTTAAAGGTGAAAACAGTAGTTTCAATAGTCATAAAAAAAAGCTAGTTGCTATTTATTTTAGATCGACTGTCAATAATCAAGAAAAAACTGATGGATAAGGTGTTTGTCCATTCATTAATGATGTGTCAATTTGATTACAGATATTCATCAATGCATCTTGTCCGAGACCTGGACCAGAGGGGCCGTCTATAAACTCCTGAAACTCCTCAGCTGAAATACCCTCTTTTACTTCCCAAAAACAATATACAGGACCTGTTTTTGTTACGGCATTTACAGAATGGTTAAAAAATCCTTTTTCTTTATTAGCTGCCACCGCATCATCCCATCCACCACCTGGTGACATTGCCGCATAAGCTGTTTCCCACCATTTTTCAGCTTTTCCTGCCTTAAATTCATGATGAACAATATAAAAAGTTGATGCCATAAAAATAATATTTGAGCTGATAATAAAGTTACTTTATATAAGTAAAGGGAAGATTAATTTATTTTGAATTCCTAAATAAAAAGGGTGCTAAAAGCCCCCAGCGATCGACTGTCAATATATAAAACCTAAATCAGAATCCAGATATTGCTTCATAGAAATCAGCCTCTGGTAGTATTTCCTTCAAGGGTTCAATCTCCTTGGCAGGGCCTTGGACCTGCACATTAATATCTGACACTTCAAAAAGCTTGGGAATCATATGTCCCATATTTTTGAGATGAAATAAAGCGGCGGCACCATCTTTATATGCCTCTCTTACATAAGCCTTATCTGAGCCGCAAGTAGTAATATTAAAAAAAAGGCATTCAGGTTCATTAGCTTTTGTCAGCGCCAAAATTTCTTCTAAAAGAGCTATGCACTGGTCCATCTTCCCATCCTTGATTGTGAAGTGGGGATGGATAGAAACCATGGTTGTATCTAGAGACATTAATTTATAGATATTGCTCCTATCTTTTTAGCAACTAATCTTTATGAACAAGTTAAAAATATGGATTATCTAAAAATTAAGAATGTTAATTTTGTATCACATGTACCGTTTATATGTTTTTTGAAAGCTATTAATTGGATATGAGTTACTTTGCTGAACCAAACCATATTGAATATGATGCATGGTTCGATGAAAACATCGACCCATTGGATCTTGTGAATTACACAGATGAAAAGGAGTTCAGTGATTCGGTACACCTTAAGTTCCATAAGATGTCCACTAGAAATTTAACGATTGGTTCCTCTAATAATTTTCACTGGTAAATAAAAGATTTTTCACTCCATAAATATTTATGAATCTTACGCAGAATATGTTCCATCACTTTCTCTTCTTGCCTTAGCTAAAACAATTTCATCTAAAACTTTTTCAATCATGAAAGCACTTTTTTTACCAAAACATTTTTCTTTTTTAATACTCTCCAAATCATTTGGGATTAAATCATTATGTTCACAACAGTCGCATTTAATATCAATTTTCTTACCTCTGAAAACCTCTAGAGCTCTAGAAAAAATCCATTGCTGAACTGAAATACTTTCCCAACTATCAAAATTCGACCATTCATCAAAATCCCTATTAAGGATACCTTTTAATCCATCAGCCTGATTTAAATATACTAAATATGAATCTTTTCTTGGTTCATCATTAATACCAATTGTTTTGACGGAATCTTGATTCATTAAATATAGATTGATAGAGTAGCCTTGTAAATTTAGAGGATAATTTCAAAAATATAAACAAAAATGTCTCAAATAAGATCATTAATTGCTTTATCCAATCTAGAAGTATGATTTGTATTTCTGAGTAATTCAAAATCCTTAAAATCAAAGCCAGGGCCAACACAACAACTCACTAAAGTAAATTCGCCTGTACTTTTTGCAGCTTGCCAATATCCAGATGGGATCATTTCTACTGGATTATTGG
>CACGFX010000032.1 GCA_902572395.1 uncultured Synechococcaceae cyanobacterium | reverse complement strand
ATTTGTAAGCACTTTATTGAATACAACAATTACTAGTACTGGTTTCAGAAAAAAAACTTTCGAAAATGTGGAAGATGATTTTGTACCTAATAATAATGAGGAAGAAATGGAACAAAACGTTGAGATGCCGCCACAAAGGGATATTAGAGAAACTCAACCAACAATTTCTGTTAATTACAGAGTAGTCAAAAATATCAATGATAATAATTTAAAAAAAGATCAAAGTTATTCAAATCAAGATATTAAAGATGACTGGGATAATGCTAATAATGATTGGTAGAAAAATAAATTAGTTAAAAAATATTTTTTTAATTTATAATGGGGTAAATAGTTTTTTTTATGGAAGAAAATTTAGACAAAAATAATGAAGTAAATAAAGAAATATCTGACAACACTCCTAAATCAAACTCTGAGGAAATAAAAGTACCTAAATCAGAAAAAGTTATCAATATGGATTTAAATAATGGTGATTCTGCTTCTAAAGTTGTTATAAAAAATAAAATTAATACTCCCGAAAAACCTATAACAAAACCCAAAAAAGAACTCCCAGTAGAGAAAAAGCCTTTCCAAGAATTTATTAACATACACCTAATTCCTTCACTTACTGAGGAAATTAATCAAAGAGGATTAGAAATAAACAATATTAATCTCACAAACACAAATAGACCTATTGCTGGAGATAAATGTTGGGTTATAAATTGTGAAATTAAAGATACATGTAACTTTTGGCTATCCTTTGAGAAGGATGATATTAGTTCATTAAAAAGTATTTCATTATCAAAACCTAATCAACAGCCCAGTATTATTGAATCTTTTCTTATTGATGAAAAAAGAATTACCCTAAAATTAATAATTTCAAGAGTACTTCAAAGATTGAATGGGCAAAAATTAATAGGAGTTAATTAGAAAAACAATAACACCAAGTTAACTTTTCCCTCGAAAATACAAATCATAGTAAATAATAGTATTAATAAACCCAATAAAAGATGGCTCAATCAACTGTTGAATCAAAAAATAAAAAAGATATTAATAATGGAAAGATTCCAGCAAAAGAAACAATTTTGTCCCCAAGATTTTATACAACAGACTTTGAGGCAATGGAAAATATGGATTTATCAATAAACGAGGAGGAATTGGAAGCTATATGTGAAGAATTTAGGAAAGATTACAATAGACATCATTTTGTAAGAAATAGTGAATTTGAAGGCGCTGCAGAAAAATTAGATCCTGAGACAAGAGAGCTTTTTGTTGATTTTCTCGAGGGAAGTTGTACTTCAGAATTTTCAGGTTTTTTACTTTACAAGGAGCTTAGCAAAAGGATTAAAGACAAAAACCCTCTTCTTGCTGAATGTTTTGCCCATATGGCCAGAGACGAAGCAAGACATGCAGGTTTCTTGAATAAATCAATGAGTGATTTTGGATTACAGTTAGATTTAGGTTTTTTAACAGCAAACAAGGATTACACCTATTTCCCACCAAGAAGTATTTTTTACGCTACTTATTTATCAGAAAAAATAGGCTATTGGAGATACATTGCAATTTATAGGCATCTTGAAAAAAATCCCGACAGCAAAATTTTTCCACTATTTAATTATTTTGAAAATTGGTGTCAAGATGAAAATAGGCATGGTGATTTCTTTGATGCACTGATGAAAGCACAGCCTCGTACTGTTAAATCTTTAAGTCAAAAAATTACCATCGGCGGCTCTACCTTTACACACCCACTATTTGACTACTTCCATAGATTTAGATACTTTTTGAATAATCTTCCATTAACATCCAAGTTGTGGTCTAGGTTTTTCTTACTTGCTGTTTTTGCAACTATGTATGCAAGGGATCTGGGGATTAAAAAGGATTTCTACGCTTCTTTAGGGTTAGATGCTAAAGATTACGACCAATATGTTATTAATAAAACAAATGAAACTTCTGCTAGAGTTTTTCCTGTAGTCCTCGACGTTTATGATAAATCTTTTTATGGAAGATTAGATAAAATAGTAGAGAATAATAAGGTTCTTTCCGATATTGCAAGCAGTGAGGGAAATACAGTATCTAAAACTTTGAAAAAATTACCTAAATATTTATCAAACGGTTACCAGTTATTAAGACTATACTTATTAAAACCTCTTGATAGCAAAGATTTCCAACCTTCGATAAGATAATCTTTATACAGAGAAGAATTATAGATTCAAATGCTTTCGTCACAAATCAAATCAAATGAAATTGTTTTTGGGAGTTGCAATAAAGATTTATTAGAAGAAATTATTTTCTATGGGATTGGACTTGGTGCTGATTTTGTAGAAATATTTATAGAAAATACCGATAACTCAAGTGTTTTAGCTGAAGAAGATTTTATTACAAGTGTAAGTCCATCATTTGGAAGGGGTGCTGGAATTAGAATCTTTAAAGAAAAAAAGGATGGTTTTGTAAGTACAAATGATTTAACGAAGCACGGCTTGATGAGGTCGGTATCACAGGCTATTGAGATGTTAGACATAACAGATAATAAAAAAATAGAAGTATTTAACGGTTTAAATAAACTCAGGGACTACAGTTTATCCAAAAAAAAATGGATAAATGAAGTTCCATCTATTCATGAGATAAGTGAAAAACTATTAGTCAGCACAAAATCTTTAAAAAAGAATAATAAAATAATAACTAGAAAAGGAAGTTACTCAAGAAACCTGCAAGAAGTAATTATAGCCTCTAGCGACGGAACCTATGTCTCAGATATTAGGTTGCATCAAACAGTTGGACTCAACGTAATTGCTAGTGATGCCCAATACAGATCTAGTGGAAGTAGAAGATTTGGATCGTCAGGAATGCCTAATGAATTCAGATTATGGGATCACGAAAAAGCAGCTAATGATGTATTTGAAAGTTCAATGAATATGTTGTATGCAGATTATGTTGATGCGGGACAAATGCCTGTTGTATTAGCTAATAAGTTTGGTGGGGTTATATTCCACGAAGCCTGTGGTCATTTACTTGAAACTACTCAAATAGAAAGAGGAACAACACCATTTGAGAATAAATTGAATGAAAAAATTGCACATGAATCTGTAACAGCAATAGATGAAGGGATATCAGAAGGATCCTTTGGTTCATTATCTGTAGATGATGAAGGTATGGAACCAGAAAAATCAGTACTCATAAAAAATGGAATTTTAAAAAAATTTATTTCAGATAGGGCAGGTGAATTAAGAACTGGCCATAAAAGAACAGGAAGTGGAAGAAGACAAAATTATTCTTTTGCTGCAGCTTCAAGAATGAGAAATACTTATATAGCTAAAGGTGAGCACTCTAAAGAGGATTTAATCAATAGTATTAGTGATGGTCTTTACTGCAAATCAATGGGTGGTGGTAGTGTAGGCGCTACAGGGCAATTTAATTTTGCGGTAGAAGAAGGATATCTTATTAAAAATGGAAAATTAACTAGTCCAGTAAAGGGAGCAACTTTGATTGGTGAGGCTAAAGAAGTTATGCCAAAAATATCAATGTGCGGAAATGATCTCGAATTAGCTCCTGGATTTTGTGGCTCCATTAGTGGAAGTGTCAACGTAACTGTTGGCCAACCTCATATAAAGGTTGATTCAATCACTGTTGGAGGAAGATAGGAGATGAATTCAAGAGAAATAACAACTCAAATCTCCAAAGCTGCAGACTTCCTAAATCTTAAAAAATGGGATTATGGTGCAAGCTTCTCTAATGACTATTCTGTGCAAGTAGATAAAGGTGAGGCTAAACAACTTAAGGCATCTCAAAAGCAAATTTTAACTTTAAGAGTTTGGAACGAATCTAATTTAGTTGGCATTACAACAACAAGTGATATCAGTGAATCTGGCATTAAAAAGGCTCTAAATCAAGCTTATATTGCATCGGATTTTGGCAACAAGAATGAAAGAACAGAATTCTCTCCACTAGCTAAGGATCCTATTGAAGTTAAGGACGCTAAAAAAAGAAAGCCTGTTGGAATTAAAAACTTACTCACGCTTTTAAGAGAAGCAGAAGTAAAACTATTAGAAAGCCATGAATCCATAAAATCTGTTCCATATAATGGTCTATCTGAGAGTTTTTATGAAAGAGTATATGCAAATAGTGATGGTGCCTTTCGGAGTTATACCAAAAGTCAAGCTGCACTTTATTTATATGCAAGAGCAGAAGAGAAAAATAAGAAACCTCGTAGCTCAGGTTCTGTAAAACTTGGATATGGGGTTGAAGATATAGATATAGAGTCGTGTATTAAAGACGCTTCTAATAAAACAATTTCTCATTTAAATTATTCATCTATTAAAACAGATAAATATTTAATATGTTTTTCCCCAGAGTCTTTTTTAACGATCATTAATGCCTTTAGTTCAATGTTTAATGCTAGAAGCATTTTAGATGGAGTCAGCTTATCTAATAAAAATTCTATTGGAGAGAAGCTATCTACAGAAGCACTTAATATTTACGATGATGGTCTTCACGAAAAGAATATTTCCTCATCACCATTTGATGGAGAGGGAACTCCTACGAAAAGACTATGTTTAATTAACAAAGGGAGAATTGAAAATTTTATACATTCTGAATCAACTGCAAGAATATTTAAAACAATACCAACAGGTCACGCTGGACTAGGATCAAAAGTCTCAGTATCTCCTGATTGGATAGTAGTTGAAAAATCAAAAGAAAACTCAGATCTAAAAACATCATTAGATCACTCTAGGTATGAGGGAGAATTTGTTTATATTGAAGAATTAAATGCAATCCATGCAGGTGTCAGAGCAAGTCAAGGTTCATTCTCTCTTCCATTTGATGGATGGCTTTATAAAAACGGTAAAAAAATCTCAATAGAATCTGCCACCGTAGCAGGGGATATCAAATATCTTTTGAAAAATATAGTAAATATTGAATCAAGCCAAGAGTTAACAACAAGTGGAATATCTCCACATATATGGGTAGATGAATTATCAATAACTGGTGACGCGTGAGAATTTTATTCTGGGGGACACCTGAATATTCAATTGCGAGTCTTGATAATTTTATTAAATCTAAGCACGAGGTAATTGCAGTAGTTAGTCAACCGGATAAGAAAAGATCTAGAGGAAATAAATTAATATCCTCACCTGTTAAAAGCATTGCCGAGCAAGAATCTATTAAAATTTATACTCCAGCAAAAATCAGGGGTAATATAGATTTTGTAAATGAACTTAAATCACTTTCATGTGATTTATTTATTGTTGTAGCTTACGGGAAAATTTTACCCAAAGAGATATTAGAAATCCCAAAATATGGTTGTTGGAACGCACATGCTTCATTACTTCCAAGATGGCGTGGTGCTGCTCCAATCCAATGGTCCCTAATAAAAAGCGATGAATTTACTGGAGTAGGAATTATAAAAATGAATGAGGGACTAGATACTGGCGACATATTGTTGGAAGAAAAAATTAAAATTGATAATAACGATAATTTAAATACATTATCGGAAAAGCTTAGTATTTTATCGGCAAAATTATTATTAAATGCTACATCTTTAATCGAAGAAAATATTAATAAAAATATTAATTCTCAATTAACAAAACAAAATACCCTTGGAAGAGAAATTACTTACGCAAGAATGATTGAAAAATCAGATTATAAAGTGGTTTGGAGTGATGAGGCTTTTAAAATTTCTCAAAAAATAAAAGCATTATACCCACGAGCAAATACAACTTTTAAAGGGAAAAACCTTAAAATACTTAAAATCAAAGTTTTGACTAGTGATGAAATAAAAAATGAAAAACACCTTTTTATGAACAATGATTCAAGACCAGGTATTATTCTTGCTGTAATAGAAGATGAAGGAATTATAATTTCAACTAAAACTGATCCGATTATTTTGTTAGAAGCAAAACTTGAAGGCAAAAACATTTCTAGAAAAAAGCAATTGATTCAACAGTTAAATCCATCATCAGGTGAATATCTCTCAGATTAAGTTTTAGATTCTTTTTTAGAAAATCCCCAAATGAAAGCAAAAAGAATAAAAAAATAAAAATAATAGTCTGGAAGAATAGATTCTTTAATTAACGTATTTAGTAAAAGTTTAATCCCAACTATTAAAATTGCTACATAACCTGCTGTTTCTAATCTAGAAAATATATCCAGAAGTTTTAGAAAAATCCCCGATGTAAATCTTAAGGCTAACACTCCAATCACTGCTCCAAATATAATTAATATGTATTGATCACTTATAGCTACTGCAGTAGTAATACTGTCTATGGAAAAAGCAAAATCAGTAATTGAAAGAAGCGCTACAACCCTTAAAAATCTAAGATTATTTTTATTATTATCTGTCCCATTTTCAGCGTTTTCTATATCTGAATTTAAAAAAACATTAGAGAAGAATAAATATATTAAATAAAAACCAGCAAAAACTCTAATGAGAATAAACTTTAGAAGAACATTAGATAATATGATTAGAATAATTCTAAATAATAAAGATATTGTTATGCCAATATTTAAGGCTCTTGACCTTAATTCTGAACTATCTAGGGATTTAGTAAGAGAAGCTAGTGCTACAGCATTATCTGCCGATAATAATAATTCTAGAGCAATTAATATTGGCAAAAGCGTAAAGATTTCGTACCAACTGTCTACCTGATCTAGTGTGGGTATAAAAGAATTTATAGCGGCTGAATCCATCAAATATTATTCACAAACAGTATAAAATCTAATATAATGTATCGGATATTTGTAATCAAGATTGATAGCTATAAATGAGTTTAAATACTTTAGTTGATTATATTTCGAACTCACAAATTACTTCTGAATTAATAAAAAGAATTTCAAAAAATAATGAATTAAATATTGTTGGTTCAAGTAGATATGCAAAATCAATAATATTAGATAGCATTGCAAAAAAAGAGGAGAAAAATATATTATTAATTTGTCCTAATGTAGAAATTGCTTATAAATGGATTGGTTATTTTGAAAGTATAAATGATAAAGAGGTATTATATTATCCTCCAACAGAACATCTACCATATTCATCAATTAATAAATCCAAAGAGATTGAATTTAGTCAGCTTACTATTTTATCCAAATTAATAAAAAAAGAGAAAAATGAACTTAATATTGTTATATCAACCGAGAGATCACTACAACCTCATCTAATAAATAAAAACCTATTAATTGAAAACAAGTTAGATTTGCAAAAAGGGGTTCAAATCGAGATTCAAGAATTAGCAAATAAACTTACTTTGCTGGGTTATACGAAGGATAATGTAACTTCAACAGAAGGATTCTGGAGTAGGAGAGGGGAAATAATAGATATTTATCCTGTCAATAATGAGTTTCCTATAAGATTAGAATTTTTTG
>CACGFX010000031.1 GCA_902572395.1 uncultured Synechococcaceae cyanobacterium | reverse complement strand
TGAAAAAACAAAACATTCCAGAAGAAATTCTTTCCTTAATAACTGAAGAAGAAATAAATTTATTTCAAGAGTTACAAATTAAAATTAAAGAATTAAATAATAAGACCAATCTCACAAGATTAATTGACGGTGATGATTATTGGGTATCTCAAGTTTTTGACAGCATTTGGCCATTCAAAGCTTTCACGAATATTAATTTTGATGATAAAAAATTTTTAGATATTGGATCAGGCTGTGGATTCCCAGGTTTAGCTTATGCAATAACTCATCCTAATTCTGAGATATACCTAATTGATTCTTTGAAAAAGAAAACAGATGCAATAAATTTTTTAGTTGAGCAGATCAATTTCAAAAACAATATACATGTAATCAATGATCGTGTTGAAAATTTAGCCCACCAATCGTCAATGAGAAATAATTTTGATATTGCAACAACTAGAGCGGTTAGTAACCCATCAACAGTTTCAGAATATATACTACCAATGTTAAAAAAAGAAGGGTTTGGAGTTTTATATTGTGGCAAATGGACGAATCAAGAAAGCAAAAATCTAGATAAAACTTTAGAAATATTAGAAGGGAAAGTTAAAGATAAAAAAGAGATACTATTACCAAGAAATAAAGGAACCCGAAATATTATTCTTATTCAACCAAAGAATTTTTGTCCTGAAATTTACCCAAGAAAAGTTGGCAAACCTGAAAAAAATCCATTATGAAATTATTTTCTTGATAATCTTTTAGCATTCTTATCTCCAAACTTTTCCTTTAAATTTCTTAATTTTTTAATAACTTTTTTTGGATTTATATGACCTTCTAATGCTTTCATTAATTGCCCTTCAGAAACATCTACATCTAGTAAATTCGCGTTGAATCCTGGAAACCAATGGCTTCCATTACCAAGCAATTGATATCTAGCTCTTGCATATCCTTCCATACCCAACCAATCAATTAAATTTGAAAGCCAAAGCAGAACAGGAATATTAATATTTCCGGGAGTATATTCCCAACTTGGTAAATTTCTATTCCAATTTTGATGCCACTCTAAACCTAAGGAATTAATTGATTCCTGCCTTAATTTATTAATTATCTTAGGCACATACTTTTCAGATTCTGATAACATCGAGACAGCTTCTAAATGCAGAGCAAAATCTGTCTCTTTTGCAATACCGACACTCAAAGTATGGACATTTTGATTTCTTAAGCAAAAAAGATCATTAAAAACTATAGGATGAAGTGGTTTACAAAATTCCAACATTTTTCTTGAGGGAGTATGAAGATGTCCCCCTTTATCAGTGGGACTTATTATGAAGACCCCAAGATCATGCTTATTGGCTAAATTAATAACCTTTGTATTTTCCTGATTAATGAAATACCAGTGCAAATTTACATAATCAAATAAGTTTGTTGATATGGCCTTTTCAATAAGTGAAGATTGTCCATGGGTTGAAAATCCAATAGATCCAATTAAATTGTCTTTTTGAAAATTCCTCACAATATCAATGCAACCTCCATCTCGAATAGCCTGATGTAAATGTTCAGCAGTATTGATGCCATGTATTGCTAACAAATCAATTTTTTTTACTTTCAATTTTTCAATGCTAGATAATACATCTCGCTCAAAAATTTCCGGATCACTATTTGGTGGAATCTTTGTTTGGATTATATTTGGGATTTTCTTAGTATTCTTAAAACACATCCCTAATTGCACCTCAGAAGTTCCATAGTACTTGGCGGTTTCAACATGACTTAAGCCATATTGTGTTGCAAGATCTAATATATTTTCTACTTTATTTTGTTCTTGATATGAGACCTCAGAAAAATCTAATTGATCCCAACTTTTTTGAAATCTCATACCACCTAAAGATAAAACAGGAATCTTCAGATTGGTTCTACCAAATCTACGATATTGCATCTTTTTGGTATTAGTGCTTGTTCATTTTCGGTGGCTTTCCAAATGTTTGAAACATATCCCTATCGAGACTATTCTCTAAATTATCTAATTCTTCAAATTTGACCCAATGAATGCAATCAACAGGGCATGTATCTATTGCTTCTTGTATGACATCAGAACTATCTCCATCTTGCCTAATAGCTCGACTTCTACCATGAAATTCATCAACAGTGAAAGTGTTCGAAGCGACGTGAACACAGTACTGACAACCAATACACCTTGCTTCATCAACCCATACAGCTTTTTCGGCTAACTGACCACCTAAAACAGGCTCATATCCTGTAATCTCAATATTTTCTTCTGTATTATGAAATGGATCCGTAAAATCCATATCTTGACATTAGTTTTCCCACTTTGTTAAGACTAATTCAATAGAACCATCATTTTTATTTTTTTGCTCGAGGATTTGATATCCATCTTCTTGCGTTTTAGAAATGATTGTTTGGTAAGCATACATTTGTGTAACTTTTGAGATAAATCTTTCTACTGGAATCTCAAAATTCCATAGATCAAGGTCAGTTACCAATTCATAAGCATTAGAATTGTTATCCCATTTAAATCCAACTTGGGTATCACCAGGTAAATTCATACTTATATCAACGGCTGTGAATTGACCTTTATATCCTTTTACAAACTTTTCTTCTTGATTAATACTATAACCAAAATGATTTAAAGCCTTAATTAATGGCTCTACCTCTTTGAGCTGAGTTTTAATTGTACTAAAATGTGACATTCGATTCGTTATTTAATTGTGTTAAGTTTTCACTTTGGGTAGAGATGAAAGCATCAGAAGTTTTATTTTTAACTGTTACTTTACCTAGAGCATCTTCGAGATTTTTTGTAGCTTCATTGCATGAATTACCATTAAATCCCTCAACAGTCTCTTCAACTCTTCCGTCTTGATGAATTTTGAATCTCAATGTTTTTTGAGGCATTAAATTCAAATACTGAGTACTTTTACTTTATATACAATAACGAAAATTTTTTGTTTCAGTTGGTACAAGTTAATTAATTTTAATTTTTATATTGAATATCTGATAAATTAATTAATTATCTAGTGTTCTTGTAAAAAAATTAAGAAATTTAGTTATAAAAACCTTGCATCCCCATTGAATCCAAGGAAGTTTTTGCTTCTTCCATAACAGAAGGTTCTTTATCGAAAAGCGCTATCTTGATACATTCATCAACGAAACTTTCTTGAAGTGTATTGTTTAATTTTTCGTACAATCTACACAATGACCAGATGCAATTACTTCTTACACCCGGTTCATTATCTATTTTTAAACTTATTAAAAGTTGTTCTGCTGCCAATTGAGCATTTTTCAAAGAAACATTTCCGATTTCAGCTAGAGAACTAGATGACCATAATCTTACTGCGGCTACATCGTTCTTCAAAGCATTTATTAATGGCTCCAAAACGATTTGATTATCATAATTAGCTAAGCTCCAAGCTGTCGCTCTTCTGACATAAGCATTATCATCAGTCTTCAAAAGACTAACAAGTTTCTCGACCGCGCTAGGACATGGATTGCGACCCAAAGCATATACAACACTCATTCTTTCAACAGGACAAGGTTGATCAAGTAATGGTAACAAAAGGGGAAAAGATCTTGAATCTCTATATTCACAAAATATTCTTAATCCCTGTATTCTCTCTTCTCTATTACCTTTTAGCATTTTTAAAGCTTCATTACACTCCTGAGTTATGTTTAAACTTTTTGGAAAAGAATCTTCATCAATTTGTTCTAAAGGATCTATTTCAATTTCTAAGGCCAATTCTCTCGCTAAAACATCTGGATCAACAGCGATATCAACCAAGCTTTCTTTATTAGGATCCCTATTTTTTGTCATTTTGAAAAACTAAAAAAATTAATTTATGGGGGCAGGAGACATCATATCTCCTGGCAACCAAATTCTTGCACTAACAGCAAAAAAGGCAATCCCAAAGAGTGAGACGATAGCGAAAGGTAAAATTTTTGTCTTAATAAAACCCAAGGATTTAAAATTAATTAACACAATAATAACCTGTTTAAGAGACTTTTAAAAAATTTTTATAAGATAATATTATTTATTTTTTGCATTTTGTCTTAGCTGACCACATGCAGCATTTTTATCTAGACCTCTGCTTTTTCGCATGCTTACAGCGATACCATTGTTTAAAAGCCTAGATTGAAATAATTGGAGATTTTTTAAAGAAGTTCGTTGAAATTCAACCTCGTCAATTTGGTTATACTGTATTAAATTTACGTGACATTGAAAACCTTTCAGCAAATTACTCAACTCATAAGCATGTTCTAATTTGTCATTCACCCCACTAAGCATTAGATATTCAAAACTTATCCTCCGACCAGTTTCTCTTACGAATCTCTTACAATCTTCGATTATATTTTTGATTTCATAATTTTTTGCACTAGGTATTATCATCTCTCTTGTTTTTTGATTTGAAGCATGTAGGCTAATTGCTAATGTAAATTGACAATTACCCAAAATTTGAAAAGACTTTGCTGATAATTTACTTATCATTTTTGGAATAGCCACTGTGCTGACGGTTATCTTTCTCTGACTGATATGGAAATCATTATTTATAGATCTAATTGACAAAAGTAAGTCATCAATATTCAATAAGGGCTCGCCCATACCCATGAAAACAATATTAGTCACTTTTCTATTCATTTCATTTTCGATAAATAAAATTTGATCTAAAATTTCACTTGCTTTTAAAGATCTCTTCAAACCTTCCTTGCCAGTTGCGCAAAATTTGCAGTCCATTGGGCAACCAACTTGACTAGAGAGACAAGCAGTTAATCTTTTTTCAGTTGGTATACCAACGCACTCAATACTTTCATTATCATCTGTAGTAAGTAATAGCTTTAAAGTACCGTCGTTAGCTAAGTTTCTTTCTTTAATAATCAGCTCACTTAACTTAAAACCATCATCCTTTAACTTCTTTCTAAAATCTAAAGGTAAAACTTCTATTTGATCAATATTTTTGTTCTTATTTCTATAGTTATAAATCCAACTATAGATTTGACGACCCCTAAAAGCAGCCTGACCATAATCTAAAGCTACATTTTCTAAATCCTTAACACTACTTCCAAGAAGATTTTTCAAATTTTGTAGTCTTTATTTAAAGCCTATTTTTACCATAACAGCAAACCATGTTTTAGAAAGAATTCTGTAAGTATAAGCGCAATAAAACCAATCATGGCCATTCTTCCATTAAGTCTTTCATTATAAAAATGGAATCCATATCGGGGTAATTTTCTTTTAGGTACAATTTCTGGCTTAATCATCACTTACAAATCAAAAAACTATTCTAGCCATTAAAAATAATAATAGATAAAATTTATTCATCAGACAGAAGGCCCTCCTCCTGCAATCCCTCCAATGCGGCAGGATCTGGTAATTGATCTTCAGAAAATTGATTTTCAGCATTAGGCCTTGCAAAGGCTGCGAAATTACTCGAAGAGGGATCGATTCCATGTCGATTTCTCGTTGTCTCCAAATCTTCATCACTAGGATCATCAAGTATTGCAGTTGAGCTTACGGCAGGTGATTGAGGCATATCAACCGTATAATCTGGCCTTAAGTTCTGTGCTCTTCGGTAACCACCAGATTCTTCTGCAAGAATGTCAGGATGAGGACCAGCTTCTGAGGATAATTCCTCCACAAAACCGCTAAAACCAGTACCTGCAGGTATTAGTCTACCGATGATAACATTTTCTTTTAATCCTCTTAACCAATCAGATTTACCTTCAATCGCAGCTTCTGTAAGAACCCTTGTTGTTTCTTGGAACGATGCTGCTGAAATAAAGCTATCTGTATTGAGAGAGGCTTTAGTAATGCCCAACAAAACAGGAGTAAATTCTGCTGGAGCTCCTCCTGTAATTGCCATTGCTTGATTTATATCTTCCACTTGCCTCAACTCTATGAGTTCACCAGGCAAAAGAGTAGTATCCCCAGCATCTTCTATACGGACTTTACTTGTCATCTGTCTAACAATAACTTCAATATGCTTATCATCGATTGCTACACCCTGCGACTTATAAACATTTTGCACCTCACTTACCATACTTCTTTGTAATTTTGATATAGATTCTCGAGCTGCATCTATAAGAGGTTTTTGATCTTTTAAATCGTTGAAATAGCAATCTAATAGTTCATGTGGATTGATTGGACCATCAGTTAAAGATTCTCCACCTTTAACTTGTTGTCCATCACTAACCATTATATTTTTTCCAATTAATAGTTGATATTCATTAACTAAATCATCTTTTTCAATAATTGATAAAGAAACTGATTCTTCATCATTACCTTGTTTAATCTGAACAATTCCAGATTTTTTACATAGAGTTGCTGAATCTCTGGGTCTCCTAGCTTCTAATAACTCTTCAATACGAGGTAATCCTTGCACGATATCTCCAGTTTTCTGCCTTTCAAAAACAAGTAAAGCTAAACCATCTCCCCTAAGAACCAAGTCTCCGTCTTTAACATGCAAAACTGAATCAGGAGAAACCATATAAGGCCTGCCAAGTCTTAAGGTTACTGAAGTATTAGAAATCTCTTCTACTTCTCCACAAGAAGTTGATTTTGCAGAATCACTAATAGGATCACCATCAACTACACGATCACCAACTTTAACTAATGGTTTGCCATTAATTTTCATTTTTATTTTATCTTCTGCTCTTTCAACAATTAACCTTCTTATTGGCTCATCATCATCAACATTCGGTAATTGAACCAATCCCTTCTCTTTGCAAAGAATTTGAGTGGTAGATATTACATCTCCTGCTTTTACTACTTGATTATTATTGACTTGCAGTTCTGTATGTGTTGAGCCATGACTGGAGTCAGATATAGTATCTCTTCTTACAAGAATAGACTCCAATATTACTAAATTTAATCTATTGATTGATGCATCATTTTTATCTTCAATCGACTCGACATCAATAGTCATTTGAGGAGTAGCATGAAAGCTTTCAATACTTAAATGTGTTCTAAGTAATTCAACTCCTTCAACTGATTTTATCAATTCTCCGTCTTTATAAGTAAGCCTTTGGATAGCTTTTAAGCCTAAATGTGGACCTTTTTCCTGATTAACATGTGATAGTTGTGGTAATTGCGCCTGGTCAGGAATACTAAATTCTTCAACAGTTCTTAATAACAATCCTCGACATTTAGGTGTTTCTAATTTTTGAACAAATAGGATTTCTTTATTATCAACACCATCTAAAATCTTTTCGCCTGGATTTACAAGATTTCCTTCTTCTGTAAATCTATTCAAAACTTCATCATCATCACACTCATGAAAAGTTCCATTTCTTACAGTTATTTCGCGAAGGATGTCATTTTTTTGCGTAACTGTAACGATGCCTGATGTTTGACTAAAAATATCTTTTACAACTTCTGTTCCAGCTTCAATCCATTTCATATCTTCAATCATTAGAAGAGATATATCCTTATTGATTTCA
>CACGFX010000030.1 GCA_902572395.1 uncultured Synechococcaceae cyanobacterium | reverse complement strand
TTAATGGGATATTTAATTAACTCCTTTTTGAGATTTTTTAAAAGTTTATTGTGATTCAAAATTGTAAATTTCCTAGTAAAGGAATAATGCCATTTCATTGAATTAAAAAAAAACTTGCTAATTTATTATTAATAAAATTATAATACCTATTACGGTCATTCAGACCATACATAATTTAAATAAGGACAAATTTTTCATGAGCTTAAGAGTTGGCCAAGAAGCACCAGACTTTAGTGCTACAGCAGTATATGATCAAGAGTTTAAAGAGATTACACTTTCAGGTCTAAGAGGTAAATGGGTTGTTTTATTCTTCTACCCACTAGATTTTACTTTTGTATGTCCAACAGAAATTACTGCATTTAGTGATAGATACCAAGATTTCTCAGCTCTTAATACTGAAATACTTGGGGTATCAGTTGATAGCAAACACTGTCATTTGGCATGGATACAAACCCCAAGAAATGAAGGCGGAATAGGAGATATTAACTACCCATTAGTTTCTGATTTAAAAAGAGAAATTTGCCAGGCGTACAATGTTCTTAATGATGATGGAGAGGCCGATAGAGGTTTATTTCTTATCAATCCCGAAGGAGTAGTTATGCATACGACTGTAAACAAGGCTCCTGTAGGTAGAAATGTTGATGAAACGCTAAGGATTCTTCAAGGTTATCAATACGTTGCGGCAAACCCCGATGAAGTATGTCCAGCAAACTGGACCCCCGGGGAGAAAACAATGTTAGAGGACCCTAAAGGGAGTAAGGAATATTTTTCTGCGCTATAGAAGGATTAGAAACATTTAACTAAGTATTGAGTAGTAAATAATTATAAAAAAATAAAAAATAAATATATTCAAAAAGGGTACAAAATCCCCTTTTTGAGGTATGGGCACGATCCAATCGCTCAAATTAGTTTTATATGATAAAAAGGACCACGTATAGAAAGAAATTTCTATGGCGACAAGGATAAAAAGATTAATTAAATTTAAGTCATTTAAACCAAAATATCTATATATATGAAACTGATCATCAATACTAATATTATTAATTTGAAGATGCCAAAGATAAAGAGAAATTAAAATAAAATTTACCAATATTATTTTTTTTAACAGAAACCTAGATTTCTTAAAAATTAATAGGATAGAAATTAAAAATATGAAAAAACTTAACTGTGGAATATCCGGTTTTGGTACATTAATTCCTTCAAGAAATAAATTAAATATAAAATCAAAATTTATATACATATAATCAGCTATTAAATAAGAGAGAAATATTAAATTTATTGCTACTAAGAATAATAATCTTTTTCCTTTAATTATTTTTATACTATGGATTTTATCCTTAGTAAAATTATAGTATGTATAGTTTTTTAAAGACTTTACATACACCAAAGATGGACATATTGCACCGCTCAAATAGTAAAGGATTGAATAAAGGGAAATAGCATTAATATTGAGTGAATACAAATTTAACCATTGTTTTTGTACAGATGGAAGAATAAGTAAAAATGAAAGTGTAACTAATAAGTTCGTTGTATTGTTTTTAATTATCAAGAAAATATTTTTTTTAATTTAAAGCAATTAAATCAAACTTTCAACAATTTAGAAGCTGTTAATTTAAAAACTTTTTTATCTATAGTTTCTTGATTTAAAAGTATATCAACTAATTTATTTAGTAAAACTCTATTTTTTTTCAATATTTTTATTGAATTATTTAATGAAATTTTAGAAATATTTATGATTTCATTATCTATTCTAGAACTGGTATTTTCTGCTATGAGAGGCTTTCTTCTAAATAAGCCATCTCCTAAATACATTTCATTATTATCAGAATCCATTGAAATTGGACCAATAATTGAAAATCCATATTTTGTAACCATTTCCCTTACGATATTTGTCGCATAAGAGATATCATTTATGGAGCATTGTGTAATTTCAGATTCACCAAAAACTATCGTTTCTGCTGCTCTCCCAGCTAGAGCAATTTCAATTTTTGAAAATAATAATTTTTTTGAAATCAATCCACTAGAAATTACATCTTCGTCAGGGCATATTTTTGTATAACCTCCTATAGAGCCAGATCTAGGTAAAATCGTAATTTTATCAACTGATTCAATTCCATTTCTCACAGCAGATACAATTGCTCTACCTACTTCGTTATAAGCAATAATTTTTTTCATATTGGGAGAAGTTATTAATGAGCTTCTCAGGCCGATAGTCATTTTATCAAGAGCATTTTCTATATGAAGATCACTGATAAATTTAGATTCGTCTCGTGCACAATGAATAGCACTCTCGTTCATCAAGTTTGCAAGATCTGCTCCCGAAAATCCAACTGTTCTAGAAGCCCAATATCCTAAGTCAACTTCGCTTGAAAGTGGTTTGGAAAGTGAGTGAACTGAAAGAATTTTTTTTCTCCCATCTAAATCAGGAAGCATTACTTCAATTTTCCTATCAAATCTACCTGGTCTTAATAATGCTGCATCCAAAATATCTGGTCTATTTGTTGCTGCTAAAACAATAATCCCGGAATTATCAGAAAAACCATCTAATTCAGTTAGAAGCTGATTTAGGGTTTGTTCTCTTTCATCATTTCCACCTCCGATCCCAGACCCTCTTTGCCTACCAATAGAATCAATTTCATCAATGAAAATTATACAAGGAGATTTTTCCTTAGCCTTAGAGAACAGATCACGAACTCGGCTTGCTCCAACACCAACAAAAAGTTCTACAAACTCTGATGCCGATATTGAGAGAAAAGGCACTCCTGATTCACCAGCAATTGCTTTAGCCAATAACGTTTTACCTGTTCCTGGTGGGCCTATTAGAAGAACTCCCTTAGGAACTTTTGCGCCAAGTTTTTCAAATTTCTTTGGTTCATTCAAAAATGTAATTACCTCTTTTAATTCTTCTGCGGCTTCAGGAACACCAGCTACATCATCGAATCTCGTTTCTACATCATCAATAGTCACAAATTTAGCTTGATTTTTAGTAAAACCAAAAGCTCTGGAAGCCAATTTTGATGTACTCTTCAAGATTAAGACTATAGCTAATATGAAAATCAGGAAAAGACTTATTGAAGCAAATGAATTAGCAGCTGAGGCTTCTTTTCTACTATTGTTAATAGTTAGATCTACCTTATTTTCAGTAGCCTTTTCAAGGATTAATTGATCGTTGTAAAGGATAGGTATTTTAAATTTATCGCCATTTTTATATAGAACATCAATTTCTCTCTGCCTTGGATAGAAAAATATTGATTCTATTTTCCCCGTCTCTATATCTTCTAGAAGATCCGAATAACTTGATTTAGAATCTGAATATGAGAATTTTGATCTAAACACTAATCTTTATAAGTGATTAATAAAGCATATATGCTTATTTAAAAAATTGACGTATATAAACAAAATATACTCAAAAGTTTGGAGATAACCAGTTAAAGGTTATATTATTATATGGAAATAAAGAAACAGAATGGCTGTACCAAAGAAGAAAAAATCAAAGAGCAAAAGGAACCAAAGGCACGCTGTTTGGAAAGGGAAAGCAGCAATAGCAGCTCAAAAAGCTATATCTTTAGGTAAATCAGTTCTAACTGGGAAAGCTCAGGGATTCGTTTACCCTATTGAAGAAGAAGAAGAATAATAGCTTTTAAGACCCTAATTTAAATGCTTCAAGGATAACGGCATAAATTGCACCAATTCTTAATTTATCCACTACGGTCCATAGATAATAAAATTTTGACCTTGCTTCAGGTTTAATTCTTATAATGATTTCAATAAAAAACAATTATTATTGGGACCATTATTAACTCATTTTTACCTTCAGATATAAATTTTGTAATAAAATTTGCGAACAAAAAATAACCTGTCAAAACAGAAATTAGACCAATAGATTTTGTTTTCCAAGTATCACTTAGAAAACCAAAAAATAAATTATTTAACTGGTAGGTAATTCTTGAAAAATTAGTTTTTTGCATTACTAAAAGACACTAAATAATCACTTAGAAAGTTATAATCAACATATGATTTTTTTAGTTTAGGGCCTTTAATTACATTTGCCACATTATTCTCATCACCAAGACTGTCTAAAATACAATTTAGTTTAATATCTTCCTCAAGAGCAATTGGAATATTTGAGGGAACAAAAATTGTAGGCAAGTTAGCTGCCAATGAAGATTTCAATCCAGGATTGGAGTCTTCAAAAACAATTGAGTTGTTTTTGTTTATACCACTTAATTGGATTGCCTTTAAATATGGTAATGGATTTGGTTTCTTTAATTCAACGTCTTCGCTTGAAATAATGAACTCAAAAGGGTTGAAGCCATTAAAAAGATAATCAACAAGTAGATTGACTTGAATTCTTGAACTTGAAGTAACAATAAATTGTCTTACTTTTTTTTTATGTAATTCATTTATTAATCTAAAAACACCAGTTTTTAAACTAACGCAATTTTTTTTTATAATTTCTAAATAATGAAACTGCTTTGTTTCATGAATTTTGAGAATTAAATCTTCTGAGAAATTATCATTATTTGATTTAGCGTAATAAGCAATCCTATTTTTGCCCCCATTTATCTTCAGAAGTTTTATATATTTATTAGTATCCCAATCCCAATCAATACCAAGGTCATAAAAAGCATTATTAAAAGCAGGTAAATGGGCCTCTAATTCAGTATTTGCGATGGTACCATCTAAATCCCAATAAACACCCTCCAGATAAGTCACCAATAAGAATTTCTTTTATTTACGATAAAATACAAGAGCGATTATTGCTGGTCCTGCTAACGCAACTACAGCCAGAGGAATAAGTGTTGCCATGATTAATGAATATGTTTTGTGATACTATTTTTACAAATAAATGACCAAACTGTACTGATACGTTACAAGATTGAATTAAATTATGAAATCATGGACATGTATAGAAAATTGTGGAGCTTGTTGTAAATTCGACTTAAACGAAAGAAGCGATTTAGATAACAAACTTAACAAAGAAGATATAGCTTTGATCAATTCGATGACGGCTAAAGACGGTTGGTGTAAATACCTGGACAGAGAAAATAAAAAATGCTTAATTTATGAAACCAGACCACATTTTTGCCGGGTAAGTGAATTTTCAACTTCATTTAAAGGATATTTGAAATCTGGTGATAAATTTTTAATAGATTGCTGCAAACAACATATTTCATCAAATTATGGATACCAAAGTAAAGAGATGAAAACTTTTAGAATTGCTGTTTCAGGAAAATGAATAGTAAATTAGAAAAAAAAGAAAACAATCTAGAAAAAAGTTTTTTTTCAATATTTATAACAACTTTTACAACAATTTTTATTGCTGAACTTGGAGATAAAACTCAGATAGCCACTTTAATGCTTTCTGCTGAATCGGGCAGGCCAATAGTAGTTTTTCTTGGAAGTTCTCTAGCATTAATAAGCTCTAGCATAGTAGGAGTTCTTATTGGTAAATGGGTATCAAAAAAAATATCTCCTAGCAAATTTGCTTTATCTACTGGTACGTTAATGATATTGATAAGTATATTTTTAGCTTATGAAACATTCAAAAATTATTTATAAATGGTTTTAAGTTTATTACTATCAACATTTCTAACCGTTTTCATAGCTGAATTAGGTGACAAAACTCAACTAGCTACTTTAACTATAAGTGGCACTTCAAATAAACCATTAGCAGTTTTTCTAGGATCTTCTTCAGCTCTTGTTTTTGCAAGTTTACTGGGAGCTTTAACAGGAGGTTCTATTTCAAGTTTTTTACCCGAAGTAGTTCTTAAGTCAATAGCTTCCATTACATTTTTCATCATTGGTATAAGGCTTTTTATCAACTCTTTTACCATCGAAGAAGAAGAAGAAGAAGAAGAGAAAGAAAATAATTAGTTTTAAGCTTGGATAATAAGGTGTAATAATGAAGTGTATACCCCTAAATTGATTTATAAATTCATTTAGATCATGTTCACTTCAACTTCAATAATTGATAATCTTAATCAGTCAGATGGGTTAGAATATAAAAAATTATGCAGATTATTAAAAATAACAAAGAAATCTGATAAGGATAAATTAGATATTGCTTTAACGGCTCTTGAAAAACTTGAAATAATTAATAAAAATGAAAATGATGAATATACTTGTATAAATGATAATGATCATCTTGTTGCCAAAATAAGATGTAGTAGCAAAGGCTACTGCTTTGCTGTAAGAGGAAAAGACAAAGAAGATATCTACATTAAAGAAAATCTACTTAACCATGCATGGAATGGAGATAAAGTTTTAGTAAGGATAATAAAAGAGGGATATAGAAGAAGATCACCTGAAGGAATAGTTGATTGTATTCTTGAAAGATCAAATCAAATACTTCTTTCTAAAGTAGAAATAATAAACAATGATGTATATGCAATCCCAATAGACGATAGGATCCTTTCTAAAATTAAACTTCCAAAAGAGAATGAAAAATACACTTTCAATCCAGACAATAAGAATATAGTAAAAGTTGAGATTGATAGATTCCCCATAGGTCAAGAAGAAGGACTAGGTCATGTGATAAAAGAACTAAAACTGAACAATAATGAAGACTATGATACAGACTTTGTTTTATCTAAAAGCAATATCGTTAAATCATACGATTTAAATCATATTGAATCAAAAAAAATAGAACAAAGGGAGAGGATAGACCTTACAGATAAAAACTCTTATTTATTCAAAAGTTGGAATTCTAATAATTCTCCAATGCTCCCAATGATTCAAATAGAGCAGGGAAAAAATAAAAATACTAAATTATGGATACATACAAATAATCTTGCAGAAAGAATAGATCTAAATAGTAAAAAATCTCTAGAAATATTATTCAAAGGCTTTGAATCGTTACCCTTATTAAATGATTGGCAAAACTACCTTGGTGAAGACATAAGAAATGATTCTGAGTTTAAATTTGGTGAGAAAAATGAAGCAATAAGCCTCTGTGTCAATTTAAATAGTGATAATGAAATAATTAATTGGTCATTTCATCTTACTTTAGTAAAATGCACTTTTATTGTTGGAAGTGATCATACTGACGCGCTTCTATCTAGAAAAAGCAAATCAAGAATAACTTCTCGGGTCTTAAAACCTATAAAGGAATATGTCGACGATTTAGATAAAATACTAGAAATTTCATGTTCATTCAGAAAAAACCATCTTGTGGAGGGTAAGGTTGAAATTCCTGCGCCACTGAATAAGATTGAAGCACTAGAAGAATTTTTTATTCACAATCCAGCTGAATATTCAAAAGGATATTTTGAATCATTAAATAAAGAAGATTGTCAAACTTACCTTTCACCAATACTATATGAAGCTAATTTAATATGGTTCAAACATTCAAATCAATATGGCTTAAAAAGTGCAGGATACATCCCAAATGGTACAGATTACGTTAATGCTAATGAAATCATCAAATATTCAGAATTTATTGATAATGATGTAGAGCTTAATGAAGATGGCAATTTGACATTTAGTCAAGTAATTAAATTATGTGACGACGATAATAAAAAAAGAATCTTACATAAACTTCTAATTAATGAATTTAAGGACATTCAAATAAGGTTGATATCTAAAGATCCTGATAATGATGAATCAGGGAAATTATTTATTTCTCCATGGACAATTCCTGGATTTGACTTCACTAATCTTATTAACCAGTACTGTATTTTTAATATGATAATAAATGGTAAGAAATCAAAGAAAAATAATATTGATGTAATCAATATATCGGAAAGTAATTCATTAGACCTAGTAAATTGGGATATATTTAATTCATCAATTTCAAAAAATCTAGAAATATTATTTAACAAATTTGTGATAGATAAACTTAATGAATTCAAGTACAAAGTTAACCAATATAAATCTAATATGATAAATATTAAAAAAGTAAGAAAAGCAGAAAAATTACTAGGTAATATTTATAGTGGGTTTATTTTATCAGTGCAAACATATGGTTTCTTTGTTGAGATATCAGAACTAAATGTAGAGGGTTTAGTACACGTAAGCACTCTTAATAATGATTGGTATGAATACAGGTCAAGGCAAAATTTATTAATAGGAAGAAAATCTAAAAAATCATATAAAGTTGGAGATGCAATAGAAGTAAAAATAATAAAAGTCGATATT
>CACGFX010000029.1 GCA_902572395.1 uncultured Synechococcaceae cyanobacterium | reverse complement strand
AAACTACTTTCAAGAAAATTTCCAATACTCCCTCCAGAGCATGATTGCAAGAAAATTAAAAATATTAATAAAAAAAGAAAAATTGAGCTTCAATCTTACAAAATAATATTCATCTTAAAAGATGTAGATCCAAAAGATCCCACGGAAGAGTTAAGTTCCATATTGAGTAATTCTGAGGTAAATTTTGAAATAGAAAAGATTGAACGTATCTTAGATTCAAAAAATAAAAGTATGAATAAAAACTAATTAAAAATATTCAACAACAAATGAAAATAACAACAAAAACTGAAGCATTAAATATTGTTGAGACCTCTTATTTAGCATCTCTTTCATCTTTATTATGGGTTGCATTATATTATCTACCAATTGGGGGAGCTTTATTAAGGTTGATTTTACCCCTCCCAATGATCTTGTTGCACTTGAGAAGAGGAACTAAAATTGCATTGGAAGGACTTTTAATACAATTTCTTCTATTATTCATAATTATGGGTCCTGTTAGAGGAACTTTATTTTTATTTCCTTATGGGATCTTGGCTTTTTGGTTAGGTTGGTGTTGGTTTAAAGAAAAGAGTTGGAAACTTAGTTTAACTGGGGGAGTTGTTATTGGAACCCTTGGATTCTTACTAAGAGTAATAGCATTATCTACGTTGGTTGGAGATAATCTTTGGGTGTTAATTACTAGAGCAAGTTATGGTCTAATAGAAAAGTTAATTGGATTATTTAATTTACCTTTATATCCCTCAATTTTGAGTATACAATTAGGTGCAATTTTATTAATAATTTTTCAAGAAATAGTTTATGTTTTAACTGTACATGTAGTTGCCTATTCCCTGTTTCCTAGATTCAAATTAACCATTCCAGACCCTCCAAGATTATTGAATAGCTTAGTTGATTTTAATAATTAAAAAAAGTAAGAATGTACAGTAAAGAATTAGGGATAAATTTTTTTGGTAATGAATCCAATAAAAAAAGACAACTTAATAAGATAGAAAAACTGAAAAAAAATATTAAAAATTTAAAAATATTTCTTATAATCGCTGGCACTAATACATCACAAATTCCAGGAATTTCCGCAGCAGGCATTAATGCAAAATCAAGGAGAAAAACTGCGCTCGCAGATGCCGAATTTTTGCTTGAGGGTGCTTCGAAAGATCATAAATATAAACTGCCTCTTCTAAATGCAGGAGTAACTCCGGCCCTAATCAGTCATGTTTGTTCAAAGCTTATAAATATTTATCCAGTGATTGTTCCTCTGGGAATAGGAGTCAAGCCTTATTTTAATCATTTGGGTGTAGAAAATAGAAATTTGGGCCCATCAAATTGTCTTACTACTGGTAAATCGATGACTAAAGAGAGAGTTTTAAATCTCTATGAAAAAGGTCTTGCATTAGGAAAATCCTTAAAACAACCAGTTTTAATTTCTGAATCTGTACCGGGGGGTACCACAACTGCTCAGGCAGTAATGGAAGCTTTTGGTTTGGAGGTATCTAATTTAGTAGGGAGTAGTTTATTTAAAGCTCCAAGAGAACTAAGAAGACAAGTAGTTAAAAGAGGACTTTTCAATGCAAATTTCAAAGGTGATTTCGACTCTTTTGATGTTATCGCGGCGGTAGGTGATCCTTTCCAAGCCTTCTCTATGGGTTTATTAATTGGTGCCAGGTTAGCAAAACAATCTGTAATATTGTCTGGAGGAAGTCAAATGTTAGCAGTCATTTTGCTTGTATTAGAATTTTTAGATGAAAAAAATAAAGATGAATTTACTGAAGATGTTTTTATTGCGACAACTGGCTGGCTTGTGAAAGATAATTCTCTAAATGATTTAGTAAATCTAATTAATGAAAAATATGATGTCAAATTATTAGGTTTAGCCAGTCCTTTAAATTTCAAATCTTCAAAATACAAAGAATTGAGGGATTATGAATTAGGTCATGTAAAAGAAGGTGTAGGTGCTGGTGGAATATCATTACTTGCTTTCTTAGATGGATTTAAAAATGAAGAAATAGTTTCATTGTGTCAACAAAATCTGGAAATGATGAAGGGCCTAGGTCAAATTTCTTTAGAGAAGGATTGCTGAATGTTTTCAAAATTTGCAACCAGAAGAGAATTTTTAAATTGTGGTAAGCTTTCGCTTTTATTTTTCTTAAACTCTTGCAGTAATCTACCTAATAAAATAAAAATTGCATTACAAAATTCTTTGTATCCAGAATCTTTTAAAGATACGATTCCAAAAGATTGGAAGCAGGAAAAAATTAATTTTGAAAATATTTGGCTACAAAAAAATAGAAACACAATTTTCAATTCTGACTTTACTTTAATAAATGATGGATGGATTTCTAGTATAGATTTTTCAGAATTTGAAAAAATAAATGAATATGCACTGTTCGAAAATTTGGATAAGAGATCGATAGATTTTTTAGGAAGCTTTCATCAAAATCAGAGAAGTAAATTATTTCCTATTGGCGTAGTACCCTATACAATTATCATTAAAAATAATAAAGAATTAATAAATTCAGCAAGAACATCTTGGAATTTTCTTCTTTCTAAAAAATTAACTGGGAAAATTATTTTTCCACAAAGTCCCAGAATAATATTGTCAATTGCTCAAAAAATTAATTCATCTAATTCTTTAAAAAAACTCAAAAGCCAAGCAATGTTATTTGATGATAAAAATATGCTTAATTGGTTGATTAATTCTGATGCTATTGTCGCAATAGTTCCTTATAGTCTTTGTTCAAAATATTTAAAAATAGATCCAAGGCTTTCTTTAGTTTTCCCAAGCCAAGGCGTACCTTTGATGTGGCATTTTCTACTTAGTCGATCAAATTTATATTATGCAATATTAATTAAATGGATTAAATCTTTAGAAAATAAATCAATAGTAGATAAATTAGTAAGCCAGGGTTGGTATCTTCCATTCAATAGTGATTATTTGCAAAGTAAATATAAAACTGAAATGTTCCCCATCTCAGGACCATCTGAGAAATGTTGGGAAAATAGTTGGTCTTTCCCTGTCTTAACAAATGAACAAAAAATTAATCTTAAAAATATCTGGAATGATTCCTTATCCCCATAATCTTTTTGTAGGATTTTCAATTAATAAGTTATGAGTTTCCTTTAATAAATTTGGTATATCTAATTTACTAGGACATTTAGGAACACATTCATTACATTCTTGACAATATGAGGAATTTTTTTCTTCCCACCAGTGGCCAGCTTTTCCTATTAAATTGTATCTTTCTTTTGAAAATTCTAATTGGCCATAACCAATAGATATATTTCTTAAACGGAGTATTTCTGGAATAGGCACTTCATTTGGACATGGAAGACAAGATCTACATTGTTCACATTTGGTTGAGTTTAATCTTTCATTGGAAACTTCCTCAATTTTATTAAGGGCGCTTTTTTCAAGTTTTGTAAGCTTCTTGAATGAGTTTCTAAGTTTATGCGCAAATTCAAAATCTTTTTTGTTTGTCGCCCCCAAGGACAAAGTTGTAATGCCTTTTGCTAGCAGAAATCGATAAGCTAATTCTAATGGATGAAAAGGCTTAGAAGCTTCTATCAAAATATCACTTGGAGAATACAATCTACCGCCTTTATCAGCAGGTGATATTGCTAAAACTCCCATACCTTTTTTTATAGCTTCCTCTGCTAAATCAATCTTAGATTGATCTAAATAATGTAAATGAAGACTACAAAAAGTAAAAACTTCACAGTTAATTGCATCTTTAATTAGTGAATAACTACCGTGAGAACTAAAACCGACTTGATCAACTAGTTCCTTCTCAAGTACCCATGATATGAATTTCTTACCCTCTCCAGAAAGAACCCAATCTATATGTTGTTTTAAGTTAAGTCCGTGAATTGCAAGATTATTAATTTTCTCGCGCTTTAAATTTTTAAGAGACTTTTTAAAATTATTTTTTAAAAAGTCAAAATCACCCTTTGGTAAAACTTTGGAAGTAATCACCCAATTTTTTTCTTTTATATTCTCTTCTATTGCTAATTTTTTTATTGAATTTCCAATAAGTAATTCAGCATCACCATAAGAGGGTGCTGTTTCTATGTGATTAATTCCTACATAATATGCATTTTTTATGATGCTATACATTTTTTCGAGACTTTCAGTTGCTCGCATTGTCCCTAAAGTGAATAAGCTCACTTTTGCCCCTCTACCAAATGATCTTTTTTGTGAATTAATAATCATCTAAATATGATCAATTTCTTTTATTTACTCTTTAATTTATTTATAGTTGAAAATCATTTAAAGTAAATTAAAGTAAATTAAAGTAAATACAAAATTTTGCATAAATATTTTTCTTAAATCTATGTTTACAGGAATAATTCAATCAGTTGGAAAATTAAGACAAGAAAAAAATATTTTAGAAATTGAAATTCTAGATAATTTATTTGATATGGCAATCGGTGACAGCATAGCTGTTGATGGAATTTGTTTGACAGTTAAAGAGATTTTTCAAAATAAATTTACTGTTGATGTTAGTGAGGAGACATTAAAAAAAACAACTTTAGGAGTTAAGTCGAACCTGAATCAGATTGTCAATTTGGAGCCCGCTCTTAGGGTGTCTGACCGTCTAGGAGGGCATATAGTCAGCGGACATGTTGATGGCCTTGGAACAGTTGAGGATATAGAAAAATTAGAGAAATCTTGGCTCTTATCAATAAAGTGGAAAAATAATAATTTTTCAAAATATGTAGTTAATAAAGGGAGTATTTGTGTAAATGGTATAAGTCTTACGATTGCAAATTATCAGCGGGAAGGAGAAATATTTACTATCGCGATAATTCCTCATACTTGGCATAACACAAATCTGAATAAATTAAATATCGGTGACAGCGTAAACCTTGAGGCAGATGCACTAATTAAATATGTAGAGAAACTACTTTTATTTAATAAAAATAGTAATCAAGATTTATCTTCAAATAATATTTCTTCCGAGTGGCTTAAAGAAAACGGTTGGTAAGATATATTTTTAATTTAATGGAATCAGATAAATTGTTTTTGATTCTTTTTTAAGATCGATTTTAAATTCCTGACCAGGTTCTAGACCTAATTTTTTGGTGTAGGCATGACCAATTAATAGGTTCCCATTACCATGAACTTTAGTTTTGAATTCTGTCTGTCTTCCTCTTGAAGCTCTATTACCTTTTTTCCCCTGACGTCCATTTCCTATTTTGTAACCCTTAGCTTCGATAAGCGCCCTATAAAAACTTTTTCTTAAGATTCTTCCACTAGGACCTACATACCCACAACCTTTTGCTATCTCATCTTCAGATTTTTTACTTAATAATTTTGCTTTTTCAAGAAGTTCTTTTCCTTCTAGCATTATTTGACAAATTCTAATTATTAATTCTTACTAAAAAGAAGAACTGTGGCAATATAAATTAATAAAAAATATATTTAATTTTTTAAATTTAGTTTTTTATAAAAGATACAAAATAATAAATAAAATAACCCATATTCCATCTACAAAATGCCAGTACAATTCAACAGCTTCCAATGGAAACATATTTTGACTAGTTAATCTTCCGCCATTTATTCTCGATTGCCAAGCAATAATTAAAATCATTAAAGTGCCTAAAGTGACATGTAATCCATGAAAACCAGTAAGAGCATAAAAAGTACTTGCAAATAAATTATCGGTTAATCCAAAAGGTAAATGAAAATATTCAAATAATTGACATATTAAAAATATAATTCCAAGAAAAGCAGTAAGAAATAACCATTTTTGGGAATCAGAGTTTTTATCTTTTAAAAGTGCTTTGCCTGCTTTATGGAAGGTTGCACTACTAACAAGTAACAAAATTGTATTGAGTGTAGGTATTGGTAGTTCTAATTCATAAATAGCACCATCTGGTAATGGATTTACTGCTTTATAAGTTAAATAAGCAGCAAAGAATCCAGCAAAAGTCATTCCGTCCGCAATGAGGAAAGTTATAAGACCAAACATTCTAAAGTCTTCATGTGTTTCATTAACTTCAGAATTATTTTTTTGAATTTCTTTTGAGCTATCTAGTGTTGTCATATGTTTTATTTTTGTTCAGAAATTTCTTTACCATAACCATAAGGTTCTTCAACTAATGGAGCTTCTCCTTCCCAATTTTCAACTGGAGGTGGAGAAGATGTTAACCATTCAGGTGTAAGAGCATTCCAAGGGTTATCTCCAGCATTTTTCCCATTTCTCACACTAAGGAATACATTAATTAAAAAAGGAATTGTACTTATAGCCATCAAGAGAGCCCCAAGGCTACTAATTTGATTAACGAACTGGAATTGAGGATCATATTCTGCAACTCTTCTTGGCATCCCATTTAAACCAAGCCAATGTTGAGGTGCAAAGCACAAGTTAAATCCAATAAAGGTAATGATAAAATGTAAAATTCCTAATTTATCATTGAGCATTTTTCCAGTTACTTTGGGGAACCAATGATAAATTGAAGAGAAAATAATAAAAACAGTCCCTCCATAAACTATGTAATGAAAATGGGCTACAACGAAATAGGTATCATGTACGTGAATATCGAAAGGTACCTGTGCCAAAGCAACTCCTGTAATACCTCCAAAAACAAAATTTATAATAAATCCGCAAGAGAATAACATTGCACTATTTATGGAAATTTTACCTCCCCATAATGTTGCAACCCAATTGAAAAATTTTATACCTGTTGGAACAGCAATAAATGCTGTGGCAATAGTAAAGAACAATCTCATCCAAGGGGGTGTTCCACTCGTAAACATGTGATGCGCCCAAACAACTAAACCTAAAACTACTATCCCCATTATTGAAAAAACCATTGTTGTATATCCAAAAAGTGGTTTTCTAGCATGTACAGGAAGGATTTCACTAACTAAACCAAAGGCAGGAAGGACCATAATGTATACAGCTGGATGAGAATAAAACCAAAATAAATGCTGATAAACTACGACATTGCCACCTAAAACAGGATTGAAAAACCCTGTATTAGCGATGATATCGAAGCTAAGTAGAATTAAAGTACCTGCTAAAACAGGAGTTGACAAAACAACTAATAGACTTGTCCCAAGCATTGCCCAACAATACATTGGCAATTGCATAAGTTTTAATCCTGGCCTTCTTAATTTGATAATGGTGGCGATAAAGTTTATTCCACCAAATATTGAACTGCCTCCAAGTAATAGAACGCTAAGAATCCAGATAATTTGTCCCGATTGAGGAGTAGTTATGCTCAAAGGTGGATAAGCCGTCCATCCGGCCTGAGCAGCACCCTCAACAAAATAACTTGCTACCAGCATCAAACCTGAAGGCGGAATTAACCAAAAAGCTACAGCATTTAATCTTGGGAATGCCATATCTCTCGCACCTACATAAAATGGAATTAAATAATTTCCAAAAGCACCATTTACTACAGGCACTATCCAAAGAAATATCATTATTGTTCCGTGTAAAGTTAAAACTTGGTTATAAACATCTCTTGGCATAAAATCAGATATTGGACTAGCTAGTTCAATTCTTATAGCGCTCGCTAAGGTTCCTCCTATTAAATAGAAAAGGAAACCGCAAACTAAGTATTGTATTCCAATTACTTTATGATCAAGGCTAAAACTAAAGTATCTAAGCCAGCCTTTAGGTTGAAGGCTTTCATTATTAGTTTTTTGTGGATCAATTGATATTGTCATAAATTTACCTCTGGTTTTTTATTTTTGTTAAACCATTCGTCGTAATCAGATTCTTCTTCAACAATTATGGAGGCTCTCATTCCTCCATGATATGGGCCGCATAATTCTGCGCAAATTATTGGATATTTTCCTACTTTTGTAGGAGTGAAATTTAGAATAGTAGGTTGTCCAGGAATAATATCCTGTTTAATTCTGAACTCTGGTACCCAAAAAGCATGAATTACATCTTTAGATTCCATTTTCATTGATACTTTTTGGTCAACAGGAACGTGTAGTTCTCCTGATATGAAATTGCCCTTGGGATAATTGAATAGAAATGCAAATTGCATAGCTGAAACTTCAATTGATAAATTATTTATTGCTATTTCATTATCAGAAGTTTGACTTATTCCAGCCCATATTTTTTCATTGTTAGAAGTCATCATTTCGTGGTTATGATTTAGTTCTTTCATCCCTCCCATTCGATCGTAGATGTTGTAGCTATATAAGCCTATTAATAAAACAATTATTGAAGGGATAATTGTCCATACAATTTCTAAACTTAAATTTCCCTCTAAAGCTATACCATCGCCTATCTGATCATTTCTTTTCCTAAACTTAAATAAGCTATAAATAACTGCTATTGTCATTCCTATAAAAATAATTAATCCAATGATGAAAAGAATTTTAAAAAGTTCATCGTAAATTGGTGCATTAATACTTGCTTCAGCTGGGAGCAAATTTACATTAAAACCAATCCAAAAAGATATAGCAAAAACAAGTGAAATAATTAGTATTAAATAAAGGTTTTTATTTAACAATTGATCTCTAAAAGTTTGTATTTATATCCTCAAGATATTCAATTTTTTTAATCCTGCATCCTT
>CACGFX010000028.1 GCA_902572395.1 uncultured Synechococcaceae cyanobacterium | reverse complement strand
TTTATTTGTTATTCAATCTACTGAAAGAAAAAAAATTGCTAAACAGTTACAAAATTCAGTAATGTCGATTTTAAGCAATCTAGGTTTAGCAAATGCAAATTTTTCAATTCAATTTTCTGAATGTAAGCCTTCTGGTGATGGAATTGACGATATAAATTTTTTGTTTTCAGCTAATCCTGATCAGAAGCTTGCTCCATTATCAAATGTGATTTCTGGCGGGGAAATGTCAAGATTTTTGTTAGCTATTAAATCTAGTATTTCTAAAAAACCCAATACTTTCTTTTT
The DNA here is from genome assembly GCA_902572395.1 of uncultured Synechococcaceae cyanobacterium. Lineage (GTDB taxonomy): Bacteria > Cyanobacteriota > Cyanobacteriia > PCC-6307 > Cyanobiaceae > Prochlorococcus_A. The sequence continues at coordinate 8,496 of CACGFX010000028.1, read as the reverse complement.
AGATGAAATTGATAGTGGTTTAAGTGGTAAATCTCTATTTTCTTTGGTTGAACTGATAAAAGAAATTTCTAAAAACCGACAAGTTATATGTATTACACATCAGCCTTTCTTAGCTGCTAAGGGATTGGCTCATTTCAAAGTTAATAAAAACGTTATTAATGGAATAACTTATACTTCGATTGCACAACTAACTACAAAAAATCAAAGAAAAAATGAATTAGTAGAACTTATAGGTGGTGGTTCTTGCGAAGTAAACGAATATGCGTCTAGACTTCTTGATCGCCCAGCTGCGTAAAATAGAAAAAATTCCACTATAATAACTTTTTAAACCATTTGTTAGATTTAAACATGGTTAATAAAGTTAATAGTAGTTTTGGGGAAGATAACTCAATTAATATTAGGGGCGCTCGTCAGCATAATTTAAAAAATATTGATCTTTCTCTACCTAGGAATAAATTTATAGTTTTTACTGGTGTGAGTGGAAGTGGTAAAAGTTCTTTAGCCTTTGATACTATTTTTGCCGAAGGTCAAAGAAGATATGTTGAAAGTCTGTCAGCATACGCAAGGCAGTTTTTAGGTCAAGTAGATAAACCAGATGTTGACAATATTGAAGGTTTATCACCTGCTATTTCAATTGATCAAAAATCTACAAGTCATAATCCGCGATCAACAGTTGGAACAGTAACAGAGATACAAGATTATTTAAGATTATTGTTTGGTCGTGCTGGTGAGCCGCATTGTCACCACTGCGGGATTCCAATTGCGCCTCAAACAATTGATGAAATGGTTGATCAAATTCTCCTCTTACCAGAAGGAACAAGGTACCAATTGTTGGCTCCTGTTGTAAGAGGTAAGAAAGGAACACATACAAAATTAATCAGTGGACTAGCTGCTGAAGGATTTGCGAGAGTAAGAATCAACGGAGAGGTAAGAGAACTTGCTGATAGTATTGAATTAGATAAAAATCAAATTCATAATATTGAGGTAGTAGTTGATAGATTAATTTCAAGAGATGGAATACAAGAAAGATTAAATGATTCTCTACAAACTTGTCTTAAAAGAGGTGATGGCCTAGCAATAGTAGAAGTTGTTCCAAAAAAAGGGGAAAACTTACCTTTTAACTTAGAGAGAGAAAAACTTTACTCAGAAAATTATGCATGTCCTGTGCATGGCTCTATTGTTGAAGAGCTTTCTCCTAGATTATTTTCGTTTAACAGCCCATATGGAGCGTGTCCAGATTGTCATGGGATTGGTTATTTAAAAAAATTTACTGCGGATAGAGTTATACCTGATAAAACATTGCCTGTTTATGCTGCAATAGCTCCTTGGAGTGAAAAAGATAATACTTATTATTTTTCATTACTTTATTCCGTAGGACAAGCTTATGGTTTTGAATTAAAAACTCCTTGGAAAGATTTAAGTGATTTGCAAAAAAAAGTTTTACTTTTGGGATCAGATAAACCAATATTAATTCAAGCTGATAGTCGTTTTAAAACTTCAAGTGGTTTTGAAAGACCTTTTGAGGGAATTTTGCCAATATTAGAAAGGCAATTGAATGAAGCCAATGGAGAATCAGTAAAACAAAAATTAGAAAAGTATCTAGAATTAGTTCCCTGCAAGACATGCTCTGGAAAAAGATTAAGACCTGAGGCTTTGGCTGTTAAACTTGGTCCATACAACATTACTGACTTAACTTCTATAAGCGTTTCTGAAACCCTTAATCACGTAGAGCGCATCATGGGTTTAAGTAAGACAAAGAAGGAAAATATATCTTTATCAGAAAAACAAAAGCAGATAGGTGAATTGGTTTTAAAAGAGATTCGTTTACGTTTGAAGTTTCTAATTAATGTCGGCTTAGATTATTTGACTTTAGATAGACCAGCTATGACTTTGTCTGGTGGTGAGGCTCAGCGTATTAGATTGGCTACACAAATAGGTGCAGGTCTGACTGGTGTTTTATATGTTTTAGATGAACCAAGTATTGGTTTGCATCAGAGAGATAATGACAGATTATTAGAGACATTAAAAAGCTTAAGAGACTTGGGAAATACTTTGGTTGTGGTTGAACATGATGAAGATACTATGAAATCCGCAGATTATTTAGTAGATATTGGTCCAGGGGCAGGAGTTTATGGTGGGGAAATAATAGCTAAAGGATCTTATCAAGACGTCTTAAATTCAGAAAAGTCATTAACTGGAGCTTATCTCAGCGGTAGGAAGTCAATTCCTACTCCAAAAGAACGTAGATCATCTGTAAAAAAAAGTTTAATTTTAAATAATTGCTCTAAAAATAATTTAAAAAATATTTCTGTGGAATTTCCTTTGGGAAGGTTAGTTTCTGTAACTGGTGTAAGTGGAAGCGGCAAGAGCACTTTGATAAATGAATTACTTCATCCTGCATTGTGTCATTCTCTAGGATTAAAAGTTCCCTTTCCTCAAGGCGTAAAAGAGTTAAAGGGTATAAAGGCAATTGATAAAGTTATCGTTATCGATCAATCTCCAATAGGAAGAACTCCAAGATCAAATCCTGCTACATATACAGGTGCTTTTGACCCTATAAGGCAGATATTTACTGCCACAGTAGAAGCAAAAGCAAGAGGTTATCAGGCTGGTCAATTTAGCTTTAATGTGAAAGGAGGAAGATGCGAAGCTTGTAAAGGCCAGGGAGTCAATGTTATTGAAATGAATTTTTTACCTGATGTTTATGTTCAATGTGAAGTATGTAAAGGAGCTCGTTTTAATAGAGAAACTCTTCAAGTTAAATATAAAGGTTTCAATATATCTGATGTTTTAGAGATGACTGTTGAACAAGCTGCAGAAACTTTTTCTGCTATACCTCAAGCTGCTGATAGATTATCTACATTGGTTGATGTTGGCTTAGGATATGTCAAATTAGGCCAGCCAGCTCCTACATTATCTGGTGGAGAGGCTCAAAGAGTTAAGTTAGCCACAGAATTGTCAAAAAGGGCTACTGGAAAAACTTTATATTTGATTGATGAACCAACTACAGGGTTAAGTTTTTATGATGTACATAAATTAATGGACGTGATACAACGTTTGGTAGATAAAGGTAATTCAGTAATTGTTATCGAACATAATTTAGATGTTATTCGATGTTCAGATTGGATTATCGATTTAGGTCCTGATGGAGGGGATAAAGGAGGAGAAATCATTGCAGAAGGTATTCCTGAGGAGGTAGCTAAAAATCCTAAAAGTCATACAGCAAAATATCTTAAAAAGGTTCTGAAATAAGAAAATCCTTGTTGTATTTCTTTTTATTTTAATTAATTTAGCAATACAAAATTCTTTTTTAAATGGACATAAACCTAATCTATAACTGCTTTTTTGAAAACTTTTATATTAAAAAAGCCTCAAATCATAATGCTTTCTTAATATTTCCTTAGAAAAATTCAGCTTATTTGTATAAAAAGACGTTGATCGGAGGTTTGCTGCATGAGGTTGAAATTTTTACATTTACATTTACATGGTCTTATACGTTCTAAAAATCTTGAGTTAGGCAGGGATGCAGATACAGGAGGGCAAACACAATACGTTTTAGAGTTAATTAAAAGTTTGGCTAATACTTCAGAAGTTGATCAAGTTGATTTAGTTACTCGTTTTATAAAGGACCCTAAAGTAGAAGATGAATATTCTCAAGAACAAGAATTTGTAGAGCCTGGAGTTAGAATTTTAAGATTCAAATTTGGACCTAATAAATATTTAAGAAAGGAATTGCTTTGGCCTTATTTAGATCATTTAACTGAAAAACTGATTTCTTACTATAAAAAAAACAAAAAGCCTAATTTTATTCATGCACATTATGCAGATGCTGGATATGTAGGAGTTAAACTAAGTAAATCCTTAAACGTTCCTCTTATTTTTACTGGTCATTCTTTAGGAAGAGAGAAAAAAAGGAAATTGCTTGATACTGGTTTAAAAAATAATCAAATAGAGAAACTTTATTCTATAAGTAAAAGAATTGAGGCAGAAGAAAAAGCATTGAAGTCTGCAGATATTGTCGTTACAAGCACTAAACAAGAGTCAGTTTATCAATATTCCCAATATTCTTCTTTTTCACCTCACAAAGCTAAAGTTATCCCCCCTGGTGTTGATCATAATAAATTTCACCATATTCACTCAACAAGCGAGACATCCGAAATTGATAATATGATGAAACCTTTTCTAAAGGATTCTACTAAACCTCCATTCTTGACAATTTCTAGAGCTGTACGAAGAAAAAATATTCCATCTTTGATTGAAGCATATGGAAGATCTGAAAAATTAAAAAGAAAAACTAATTTAATTTTGATTTTGGGTTGTAGAGATAGTACTTCAAAACTTGACCCTCAACAAAAAGATGTTTTTAATAAAATTTTTGAAACAATTGATAAATATAATTTGTATGGAAAGGTAGCTTATCCCAAAAAACATCTTCCAAGTCAGATTCCTGCTTTATATAGGTGGGCTGCTAGCAGAGGTGGTGTATTTGTAAATCCAGCTTTAACAGAGCCCTTTGGTTTAACTCTTCTTGAAGCTTCTTCATGTGGATTACCAATAATATCAACAAATGATGGAGGCCCAAAAGAAATTCGTTCAAAATGTGAAAATGGGCTGCTAGTAGATGTTACTGATATTAATGAGATGAAAGTTATTCTTGAAAAAGGAATATCAAATAATAATCAGTGGAAAATATGGAGCAGAAATGGAATTGAGGGAGTCAACAGACACTTTAGTTGGAACACTCATGTACGCAATTATTTATCAGTTCTTACTGAAGAATTTTCAAGTTCAAATAGTTATTCTTCATCTGACATTAAACAAAGTTGTTTAAAAGGGACTTCTTCACTTATAAAACCCCATTGATCAAATACTGCAGGATCCGGGTGAAGAATTAGTTGATTATTTTGTGTTTTCTTTAGTTTAAAGCCTTTCTTGGATAGTTTTTTCATTAAGTTAGCAGTCTCTTCAAATCTTGAAGCCATGGCATCAAGACTTGAGCAGTCACTCGTTAATCCATTATCTTTCCATGTAAAAAAATTCATGACAAATTCTTCAAAGATTGATTTTTAAAACTATACCTAAAATTACAAGTAAAATGTTGATTTTCCAAAAATTTTCAACTATTTTTTGTTCCTTCACTCCTTTAAGTTCAAAGTGGTGGTGTAGTGGAGCCATTAAAAATATGCGTTTACCTCTATGAAAAAATTTTTTTGTAATTTTAAAAAACCCTACTTGAATCATTACTGATAACGATTCAATAATGAATATTCCTGAGAAAATAGATAGTGTAAAAACACTATTGGTTAATAAAGCTATAGAACCTAGAATTGCTCCAATACTTAGAGATCCTGTGTCACCCATAAATATTTTTGCAGGATAACTATTATACTTGAGAAATCCAAAGCATATGCCGGACATCGAAAAACATAAGATGCTAAAAACAAAAAGTTCTTGCTGTTCTTTTAGTAATATTTCTGTTCCTAATCCATAAAAGACAATCCCACTGCATCCAGCTGCTAATCCATCTAGCCCATCAGTCAAATTTACTGAATTACTTAAGCCCACAAGTACTAAAAAAGAAACTGGCAATATGAAAATATTTATATTTATTCCCCAGGAGTCAGAAACTGTTATTAATGGACTGATTAAATTTTTTTCATAGGCTATCAATATGAAAATTATTGAGATGACACTTTGTAAGATAAATTTCTCTTTTGTTTTTAAACCTGTGTTCTCTTTTCTTTGAATGCTTAAAAAATCATCTAAAAATCCTGTAATAAAGAAACCAAAAATAGTAAGTAATAAAAGCAATAATTTGAGAGAACTTAAATTGATAGTTATTATCAAAAGTACAATTAAAAAAGGGATTATCATAAAAATCCCACCCATTGTTGGAGTATCACTTTTTTTAAAGTGATTAGCTGGGCCTTCATTCCTAATATTTTGAAGTAAATTAAATTTTTTGATAATCTTTAGACCATTTTTCGTTGTAAAAATAGAAATAAAGAAGAATAATATGTAAACCCCTGTAAAAAGAAAATTATTAAAAAAATAGGAGGTAACTACTAAAGCAAAAGTATTTAATATAAATAAAGATTCAAAGTTTAACTTTTTAATCTTCCCAATCATCTTCTAATGAAGGATCTTCTTCAGTTTTATAATCTTCCTTTTCCCCCATAAGTGCTGAAAGTTCTTCTTCTTCTATTGTACTAATCTCTTGTGAATCTCCATTTTTTTCTGCAACAAGTCTCCCTGTATTTTCGAGCCAAGATAGTAGATCAGGTTCCTCTCTTAGGGGCAACACAGGAGCTGGATCATCTCTGTGGTAGCAAGTTAAAGCAGGATTGACTTCAGAAATGTCGTCCAATCTAAGTTTTAATTTATTTGAATCCATCAAAGGTTTTGTTCTATATATAAGATAATACATAATGATGCATACTTAAAACTTTGTTTGATAAAGGAAATTTAAAATACTTTTTTATTTGGCTAATTTCATTGTTTCTCTCTGGATTATTAAAAATTATTGGATATTTGAATCCCAATCTTTTAATAATTAATAACTTTCTTCTCTTATTACTAGTTTTTGGTCCAGCTCTTTTAGTTACAATAGTATTAGTCTTTAATAAGTATTCAAATTCTTAATTACGTCAAAAAATTTAAATTTATGGAGCAAATTTAGATGCAGCAGGTAAAAAAAGTTGTACTAGCTTATTCTGGTGGCGTAGATACGAGCGTTTGTATTCCATATTTAAAGAATGAATATGGAATTTCAGAAGTAGTTACTTTTGTAGCAGATCTTGGACAAGGCGAAGATTTAGAACTTATTAGGCAAAAAGCTTTAAACTCTGGTGCATCTAAATCAATCGTTGGTAATTTAGTTAATAGTTTTGTTGAGAGATACGCTTTTCCAGCCATTAGAGCAAACGCACTATATTTAGATAAATATCCTTTATCTACTGCTCTTGCTAGGCCTTTAATTGCTGAAAATCTCGTGAGTATTGCTAGAGAGATTAATGCCGATGCAGTAGCTCATGGATGCACTGGTAAAGGGAATGATCAAGTTCGGTTCGATTTAGCAATTAACGCTTTAGGTCCTGATTTAAAAATAATTACTCCTGCAAGGGAGTGGCATATGAGTAGAGAAGAGGCAATAGTGTATGGAGAAAAATTTGGTATACCTGCGCCAGTATCAAAAAAATCACCTTATTCAATAGACGTTAACTTACTTGGAAGGAGTATTGAAGCAGGTATTTTAGAAGACCCAATGCAAGAACCACCTGAGAATATATTTTCGATGACATCATCAGTTGATAATTCACCTGATTCCCATCAAGATATAGAAATTGTTTTCAAAAATGGGTTTCCAGTTGGAATTAATGATGAATTTTTAACTCCAGTTGAGATCATTCAAAAAGCTAATGATCTTGCAGGTAACCACGGTTTTGGAAGAATAGATATGATTGAAGATCGAGTAGTAGGAATTAAAAGTAGAGAGATTTACGAAACACCTGGCCTCTTACTTTTAATCAAAGCTCACAAAGAATTAGAGAGCATAACATTAAACCCAGATGTTATTGATTTTAAAGGAATAGTGGAAAAAAAATGGGGTCAATTAGTTTATCAAGGTTTTTGGTTTGGACCTCTTAAAAAAAGTTTAGATGCATTTATATCATCTACTCAAACTTCAGTTAATGGAAGAGTAAAGATTAGACTTTATAAGGGGAACGCAATAGTCATTGGGAGAATGTCGGAAAATAATTCACTTTATAGAGAAGATTTGGCAACGTACAGTAAAGATGATGTCTTTAATCATTCTTTAGCAGAGGGTTTTATTTATATGTGGGGGATGTCTAATAAAATATGGGCTGAGTTAAATTCAAAAACAAAAGATTAATTTTTAAGATTCTGCATTTTCTTTAGTTTCAGCATCATCTTTGCTCGAAGTTGAAGTACTTGCGCTTGCTACTGGTTGTTTTTCTTTAGATTCAACTTTCGCATCTAGATTATCTTTATTCTCTGATTGAGATGTATTCTTGTTCGAAGGCCTTGGGGTAGGTAAAGGACCCTCTTGTTTAACAGTTATGTATCTAATAACATCTTCACTTAATCTCATAGCCTTTTCAATTTTGAATATATGTTGCCCATCACCTTGATGACTTAGTTGTACGTATATACCTTCTCTATGTTTCGCTATTTGATAGGCTAATCTTCTCTTACCTCTCATTTGACTATCAAGAATGGTACCGCCAAATTCTTCTAAAAGCTTGTTGTATTTATCAATGTGATTAGTTACTTCATCTTCCGCAATGTCTGGGCGGAGGATATACATGGTTTCGTAATAAGATTGTTGATCGTTCATAGTTTCAGACAAGGTCTTTGGCTCATAAATTGATGTGATGAGCGTCTGTTCATTACTTACGATACATTACGATAGGCAATTTCTTAACAAGTGAGATCATTTTTTTAAAGATATTTTTTTAGAGCGTCATTCATTAC
>CACGFX010000027.1 GCA_902572395.1 uncultured Synechococcaceae cyanobacterium | reverse complement strand
AGCTTAATTATCCTGAAACAATAGCTTTTTTAAGTTTTCAAGTTCTTGAAGGAGCGCGAGATGGTAAAAGTGTAAGTCAATTAATGTCAGAAGGAACTAACTGGCTTTCAAAATCACAAGTTATGGAGGGCATTCCTGAAATGGTTGATGAAGTTCAAATAGAAGCGGTTTTTCCCGATGGGACTAAATTAGTTACTATTCACAATCCAATTAATTAGTTATGGGTAATTTAATTCCTGGCGAAATAATTCCTGAACAAGGTGAAATCGTACTAAATCTTAGTAAGCAAGTTAAAACAGTAACGGTTTCTAATTCTGGAGATAGACCTGTGCAAGTTGGATCTCATTATCATTTTTATGAAGCAAATAAGGCTTTAATTTTTGATCGAGAAATAACACATGGTATGCGTCTTGACATTCCTGCAGGAACAGCAATTAGATTTGAACCTGGTGATACAACAGATGTCAAATTAGTGCCATTTTCAGGTTTAAGAAATGCATATGGTTTTAATTCATTAGTTAATGGTTCTTTAAGATAGTTAAAATTATGTCTTATAAAATTGATAGAAAAACTTATGCTCAAACTTACGGACCCACGACCGGAGATAGAGTTAGGCTCGCTGATACCGAACTTTTTATAGAAGTAGAAAAGGATTTAACTACATACGGAGATGAAGTTAAATTTGGTGGAGGTAAAGTTATTCGAGATGGGATGGGACAGTCTCAAGTAAGAAGAGCTCATGGAGCTGTAGATACCGTAATTACTAATGCTTTAATCGTAGATTGGTGGGGAATAATTAAGGCTGATGTGGGTATAAAAGATGGAATGATTTTTGAAGTTGGTAAGGCTGGCAATCCTGATATCCAGGATAATGTTGATATTATTATTGGTGCATCAACAGAAGTAATAGCTGGAGAGGGACATATCCTTACTGCAGGTTCAATAGATACCCATATTCACTTCATCTGTCCTCAACAAATTGAGACAGCACTAGCCTCTGGAATTACAACCATGATGGGAGGAGGAACTGGACCTGCAACTGGCACAAATGCTACTACTTGTACTCCGGGTTCTTTTCATATTTCAAGAATGCTTCAATCTGCAGAAGCATTTCCCATGAATTTAGGTTTTTTTGGAAAAGGAAACTCAACAAACGAGAGCAATCTTATTGATCAGGTTGAGGCTGGTGCATGTGGATTAAAGCTTCATGAGGATTGGGGTACCACTCCTTCTACAATAAATTCTTGCCTAAATGTTGCAGATAAGTTTGACGTACAAGTATGTATTCATACTGATACTTTGAATGAGGCAGGTTTTGTTGAAGATACCATCAACGCTATTGCAGGAAGAACTATTCATACTTTTCATACCGAAGGGGCAGGTGGAGGTCATGCTCCAGACATTATAAAAATCTGTGGAGAAAAAAATGTTCTTCCTAGTAGTACAAATCCAACAAGACCTTATACCAGGAACACATTAGAAGAACATCTTGACATGTTAATGGTTTGTCATCATTTAGATTCTAAAATCCCAGAAGACATTGCATTTGCTGAATCGAGGATCAGAAGAGAGACTATTGCAGCTGAGGATATCTTGCATGATGTAGGGGCCTTTTCAATTATTGCGAGTGATTCTCAAGCTATGGGAAGAGTTGGTGAAGTAATTACAAGAACTTTTCAAACCGCACATAAAATGAAAGTCCAAAGGGGGCCGCTATCGCAGGATTCTGATAGAAACGATAATTATAGAGTAAAGCGATATATTTCTAAAGTTACAATTAATCCTGCAATAGCTCATGGAATTGATAAACATGTTGGGTCTATAGAAAAGGGTAAAATTGCAGATTTAGCATTGTGGAAACCTTCCTTTTTTGCTGTAAAGCCTGAATTAGTTGTTAAAGGAGGATCTATAGTTTGGTCCCAAATGGGTGATGCAAATGCATCAATTCCTACTCCAGGTCCTGTACATGGTCGACCTATGTTTGCAAGTTTTGGCCAATCTCTAATTAAGAGTTCTTTTACCTTTTTAAGTAAAAATTCAATTGAACAAAATATTCCAAATAAATTAGGCTTACAAAAGAAATGTATTGCAGTAGAAAATACAAGAAATATAAATAAATCAAACTTAAAACTTAATAGTAAACTACCAAATATTTCAGTTGATCCTCAAACTTATGAAGTTTTTTCTGATGGAGAACTTCTCATTTGTGAACCACTTGATGAAGTCCCAATGGCTCAGAGGTATTTTTTGCTTTAAAAGTTTTTAATTAATTCTTTTTCACTTATCTTTATGTCTTTTGACCCCGCAATAGCTAAATCTTCTTGAAGTTTGTTCTCACAAGATAGAACTCTTGACCAACTTGGTAATTGAAGTGTCCTAGGACAAGCCAGATAATCTTCTGTAGCAGGTCTTAATAGTTTCGCAAACTTTTGTACTGATAATTCTTCTTCGTGCCTATCGTATGGAAGTTGATTAACTGCTGAATCTAATCCAAATTGTTTTACCCGATCTTCTCCAACTCTTTTGTAGAGAACTTCTAAAGTTGCTAGTTGAGTGCTAGTTAAGGTCTCGGCTTGATGCTCCATAAGACCTCTTAAAACACTTGAAAGTATTTCTGTACTCATTTTTTGTAGTCCTTCTTTAGAAGAATCTCCAATATTTTTGTGTTTATGATCAAATAAACCTAAGTCAACCTGGGCTATTTTGGAAGTCCTTACGTTTCTATAAACCTCTGATAATAAACCTATTTCTAAACCCCAGTCACAAGGTATTCTTAAATTCATAGCAAGGTCTTTAGTAAAAGCAAACTCACCTGCTAATGGATATCTAAATGATTGAAGATATTGTAAAAAAGGACCCTTACCTACTAACTGCTCAAGACTTGCTAATAAAGGACCAACGAATAATCTTGTTGCTCTACCTTGCAATTGATTTGTTTCTAGAGATAATCTACTGTAAAAAGCTTTTACATACGATATTCCATATGAATCATCCAGAAGTGGAAGTATCATTCTTGAAGGATATAGAGGACTAAAAGTTCTTATATCAGCATCAAAAAGAGCAACAACTTCTGATTTTCTGGTCGCAACTCCTATGCCTTGCCATACAGCCCATCCTTTACCTGGAGTTCCTAAAAGTTCTAATCCATTTTTTTCTTGGCTTTTTAATAGCTCAATTACAGAGGGAGAATTAGTCCATTGAATGTGAACAGGGAATGGCATTGAGTCAAAAAATGATTTTGCTGCCTTAACTTGCCCAACAGTTTTTGCAGAGAGTGCAATTACTAATTCATTTAAGCCTGTAAGGTTTTTTAAAACTTCTCTTATATCTTTTAATGCTGGACGCTCAAACTCTTCATATAAGCAAGGTATTAAAATGCTAGTTGATCTTCTTTTAAGACTTTTGTTTAATTCTTTAAGTAAATTTCCTGTAACTCCATATTCATGTATTGTTGTGATTAAACCTTGTTGAAAGTCCATTTTCTAATTGATGTGCACAATGGTATTAATACTTCGATGATTTTTTCAAAGTGAAGCAAATTGATTCAGAGAAAAAATTAGATAGATTAAAAATTGATAAATTGTTAAAAACAATTTATTCAAATCATACTACAGAAGAAATTAATTTTATTTCAAATCAATTATTACAGATTTTAGATGATTTCTCAGAGAAATCTGCTTATGAAGAAAAAAGAGATAAGGAAAGGTGGGATGAATCTCATTCAGTTTTGATAACTTATGCAGATAGTATTTATAAAAATGGCGAGGCAACATTAATAACTCTTAGGAAGTTGTTAAGTAAGCATTTTGGCAGTCTTTCTAAAGTTGTACATATTCTTCCTTTTCTGAAATCCACAAGCGATGGAGGTTTCGCAGTCTCAAGTTATGATTCTCTAGAAGAAAAATTTGGTGGTTGGGATGATCTCAAAAGTATTTCTAAAAATCATGATTTAATGGCTGATTTAGTACTAAACCATGTCTCATCATCTCACCCATGGGTTCAACAATTCATTAAATCCCAAGAACCTGGTTTATCATACGTTTTTTCACCGAAACAAAATCTTGACTGGTCAAATGTAGTTAGGCCTAGAAGTTCCTCTTTGTTTTCTCAAATAAATACTGATGATGGTCCTAAACAAGTTTGGACAACTTTTGGGCCAGATCAAATTGATTTGAATTGGCATAATCCTAAAATGACTCTTGAGTTCTTAAATTTAATTACTACTTATTTATCTAATGGAATTAAATGGTTAAGGCTTGATGCTGTAGGTTTTATTTGGAAGGAATCAGGGACTACATGCTTACATTTACCTAAAGCACATTCAATTGTGAAACTCTTAAGAGTTTTTTTAAATAATCTTCTTGATGATGGCGTTTTAATAACAGAAACCAATGTTCCTCAGAAGGAGAATTTATCTTATCTCATTCCTGATGATGAAGCCCACATGGCTTATAATTTCTCATTACCTCCTCTTCTGCTAGAGGCAATTATTACTTCAAGAGCTGATATTCTAAACTCATGGATTTTTGATTGGCCTATATTACCTGAAGAAACTACTTTATTTAATTTCACTGCATCGCACGATGGTGTTGGGCTAAGAGCTCTTGAGGGTTTAATGCATGAGCAGAGAATTAAGGATTTATTAATTAATTGTGAGAAAAGAGGAGGATTAGTAAGTCATAGACGTTTATCAAATGGTGATGATAAACCTTATGAATTAAATATTAGTTGGTGGAGTGCAATGGAAGACTCCGGTAGAGATGCTAAAAGATTTCAATATGAGAGATTTATTTTAAGTCAATTATTAGTAATGGCTCTGAGAGGGGTCCCTGCATTTTATTTGCCAGCATTACTAGCTTCAGAAAATGATATCAAAAGTTTTTCTATGACAGGTCAAAGAAGAGATCTAAACAGAGAAAAGTTTAAATCAGAAAATCTTTCAGCGGTTTTAAATAATCCTGAATCTAATGCTAATAAAAACTTAAAATATCTTCGTAATGCTATGGATGTCCGATCAGAATTAAAGCAATTTCACCCTTCTTCACAAATGAAATGTTTGACTAAAGGTAGAAGTGATATTGTTGTAATCAAAAGAGGTAAAGGTCCTGATTCTGTTTTTGCAATCCATAATATGACTGAAAATAAAATTAATTATCAATTGAATGATAATGATCTACCAAAAATAATTGATAATGATTTCAATACCCATGATTTTTTAACATCCACTAAATACAATTGCAAAAATATTAGTCTTGATCCTTTTCAAGTAATTTGGCTTAGTGCTTTATAAAAATGATAGAAAATTCTTCTATTTGGGTAGTTAGTGATGTAGATGGTACTTTAATGGATCACTCATATGATTTATCACCTGCTAGAGAAACTATAAAAAAACTACAAAAATTATCTATACCTGTAATTCTTTGTACAAGCAAAACCGCTTCTGAAGTAAAAGTTATTAGAAAGGAGCTTAACTTGACGGATCCTTATATTGTTGAGAATGGTGCGGCAATATATGGTGAATCTCTTAAAAGAGTAAATGGAGAAATTATTCTTGGAATAAAATACGAATCTCTTGAAGAAATCTTAAATTTTATTTCTAAAGAAATTGATTATAAACTTATTCCTCTTAATAATCTCACTGATCAAGAAGCCACTCAGCTTACAGGTTTAGAAGGTAACTCATTGAACTTAATGCGTGATCGACACTGGAGCATGCCTTTTTTAAATCCCCCTAGTTATCTAGAAGAGAAAATTAATATCTGTTGTAAAAAATTCAATGTTGATATTTTTAAGGGCAATAGAATGAGTCACTTATTATCTACAAAATCGAATAAAGGGAAAGCAATAAATGCTCTTAAAGAATATTCAAATGTTCATAATATTGAAATTATAGGTTTAGGCGATTCTCCAAATGATTTGCCTCTACTTTTAAACTCAGATATTAAAATAGTTATTCCTGGAATAGATGGACCTAACTTAAATTTACTAGATCAATTAAAAGAGTTGGAATTTACTTTGGCTTCTGAACCAAATGGATATGGTTGGAAAAATGAAATCAATAAATTAATAAATAAGCGAGAATTAAGTTAGTTAGATGAAAGATTTAGATATTAATTTTCCTCTTGATAAATTTGAAAAATTAATTATTGATATTGGTTGGAAATCCTTGGATGATTGGTTCAATTTTTGGAATAATAAAAGAAACATTCTTGCAATTGATCAATATTGGAACAAAAAAGTAAATGATGATTGGATTTGGGGTTTGGCTTTACCTCTTTTATCTCAGGCTTATAAATTTCAGAATAATTCTTCTGATAGAAAAATTATTGGAATCTCAGCTCTGCCTGGCACAGGTAAAACAACACTTGGTAAATGGCTCGAAACTATATCGTTAAAATTAAACTTCAAAATTGCGGTTATTTCAATAGACGACTTTTATCTTCCGTCAAATGAAATGAAATTAGCTATTAAGAATAACCCTTGGAATGTTTCTAGAGGGTTTCCTGGAAGTCACTCAGTAAAATTAATGCATGAGAAATTATTAAATTGGAAGATAAGTGGAGAATTAAATGTACCAGTTTTCAATAAATCTTTAAGAAATGGTTTAGGAGATAGATCTCATTGGAGATTAGATAATCCTGATTTATTAATTCTTGAGGGATGGTTTTTGGGAATAAAACCTTTTTCTATTGACATAAATGATCGACCCATAAATACAACAAATTTGACTCTTGATGAATCATCTTATGTATTAAAGATTCAAAATAACCTAAATGAATATTTAGATATTTGGACTTTAATAGACAATATTTGGCACCTAAAGCCTTTAAAGAAGGAATATATGAATATATGGAAAATAAATCAGGAAAAAGAAATGTTTTTACAGAAAGGTAACGCCCTACAAGATGAAAAATTATCTAATTTCTTAAGAATGCTAAATGTCTCAATCCCACATAAAAGTTTTGACATGATAGAGTCCTACGCGCTTTTATTAATTGATCAAGAAAGAAATTTAGTTGAGGCTGGATTGAATTTGTAGCATTTTCTAATATTCTTTTTTTTCAGTAATTTTTTATACATTTTTTATTGCTCCAAATAGTGTTTAATTAACTATATTTTGATGTTTAGGGATGGTTGAGTTTTCTTACAAAAATGAAGGCTGTAGGATGGTTGTCTTGAGATGTATTGGTCCATCAAATTTTTTCTTGGAGAGAGTTTTATTCCCAACTGACATTCTTACTTTTATGGCCCCAAACGATTCCAGAGTTGAAATCTGGGGAAACGAATTATATGGCCCCAAGTTGGAAGAGAGAATAAGAATTTCTGCTGATAACGAAGATTCGACTTTAGTGGCTTAGAACTCATATTGTCTAATTGTCTTCGAGTCAAAATTTTTTACAAATACCTTGTTTTTATTGATATTATCAAACTAGTTTTAGTTTTATAGATGTTTTATTTTTCTTCCTTTGCAATAGGAGGTTTTGTTCCTTCTGCAGCTGTTGCTGGAGTATTACTTTTAGTTGGGTTAGGAGCCTTTTTTTATCTTGGTATTAAAGGACCCACAGATTATTAAACATGAGTTAATGAACAAATTAATATTTTAATTTTTCATACCATTCTTTAATAAGTTAACACTATGGATTTAACAACTTTTTTATTTATATTAAGCCTGCCTTTCGTTTTATTAACAGTTTATTTTGGGACAAAAAATGATTTTTACGAGAGTGAAAACTATAAAGGTGATGGTTGTGCTCACGATGTTAAAAGGTAACTTAATTACTAATTACCTCTAAATACACAGGTCCATCTACTATCAAATTGCCAAACAGGTTGGTATATTTCTTTCGTAATTTTTTCGCCTGCCTTTTTACAAGTATATAAATCTTTCATGGGAATAGAATGTAACGAAGGACTTGTTATTCCACTAACCTCAGGCCTTCCACCAGGCCCTTGTCTATAAGTGCCAATTATTAACCAATAGTTAGCTTTTGCAGAATCAGAAAAGATTAAGGAAAAGAGAAAAAATAATATTAAAATAAATTTTTTTTTCATTTTTATATACTAGCTTTTAATTTTTAAATGTAAATTGCTATTAATTAATTAGGTAATTTAATAATTATTGGAATATTTAGAACTTGTTTTATATGGATTAATTCAAGGGTTGACTGAATTTATTCCTGTAAGTAGTACAGCTCATTTAAAAGTTATATCTCTTTTTTTAGGTATTGATGATCCTGGAGCATCTTTGTCAGCCACTATTCAACTTGGAAGTGTTCTAGCCATAGCTTGGTATTTTAGGAATGATATTTTTATTTTCAGAAGTCAATCTTCTAAAAAATTTCTTGAACATCTTTTACATGAAAGATTATTAAGGTCTATTTTGATTGGCACTATTCCAATTGTTTTGCTTGGTGGGAGTATAAAAATATTTATCCCTTCTTTTTTTGAAAACGTTCTTCGTTCAAATTTATCAATAGCATTGGTCTCATTTCTAATGGCTTTTTTTATGTACTTGGCAGATAGTTCCAAAAGAGGTTCTATTAATATTAAAAACCATAATTATTCAGATAGTTTTTTAATAGGTTTCTTTCAGGCATTTGCCATTTTCCCAGGTGTTTCAAGATCGGGGGTTACTATTTCTAGCGCTCTAATATCAGGATGGGAAAGAGGCGATGCTGCGAAATTTTCTTTTCTTTTAGGGATGCCAGCTATTTCACTTGCTGCGATTGTTGAGTTTATTTCTTCTTTCAATGATTTTTTTTCATTGGGCTTCCTCCCTCTTTTTGTTGGTCTTATTACGACATTTTTTTCATCTTTATTAGCTATTGATTTCTTATTAA
>CACGFX010000026.1 GCA_902572395.1 uncultured Synechococcaceae cyanobacterium | reverse complement strand
ATCCACCATTTAGGGTGTCATTACCTCGACCACCATTTAGAGTGTCATTACCTAATAAACCATTTAATCTGTTAGCACCACTATTACCTCTTATGGAGTTTGCAATAGCATTACCAGTACCATTAATATCTTCAGAACCAGTAAGAGTTAAATTTAGTCCATTTTGAGGTAGGGTTTGGTTCTTAGAAGATTTAATTAGTTCAATTAAGTTATTAACATTAAAATTGACTATTTCTTCATATGAGAATTCACCACTATCAGTTGTTTTTATACGGACGGAATAACTTGATTTGGTCTCATAATCTGGTGAAGAATTTATCTTTAAATTACTTCCCTCTATAGTAAATAAAGAGTTATCAGTATCCCCCGTTCCACTAACTAATTCATAAGTATGACTATCTCCCGAATCAGCATCAGTAGTTGATAATGTTGCAACTGTAGAATTAGCATTTATATTTTCATTAAAATTTGTTGAAGTTAGAATTATGTCTGATGGATCAGATAAGTTTGAAATCTTACTTATAAAAACATCGGCATCCAAATATCCAGGTTGCCTATAATCACGAGATGGTAACCCATTATGGCTTTGACCATCAAAATCACCATATGTCGCACCGGTGATATAAATTGAACCATCGCTACCAGTAGTTATTGCTCTTGCCCAGTCAACAGCGGGAGTCCCAAAACTTGTTGACCAATCCTTCGTTCCATCAGGATTAAACTTACTAATGTCTACATCAGAACCTCCACCCCCGATATAAATAGATCCATCAATACCAGTTGTTAAATCACCCGACCCATTAAATCTTCTCCATTCTTCTCCACCCTCAGTATTAAATTTACTAATATATGAAGGACCTCGATGTGCATCAACAGAGATATAAATAGATCCATCAATACCAGTTGTTAATGATTTGCCCCATTCCTGAACAGAAGATCCAATAAGTCTTGTCCAATCCATTGTTCCATCAGGATAAATTTTACTGATAAATGCATCTTCAAGATCTCCACCGTAATCCAGATAAGTCCCAGCATTAGTATCAGGATTATCGAGACCCCAAGTAGGATTACCTCTTGTGCTACCTTTTGTGCTACCAGCAATATAAATAGATCCATCACTGCCGGTTGTTAATGCATATGCATAATCATCCTCACCAGTTCCTAAAATTCTTGTCCAATCCCTTGTTCCATCAGGATTGTATTTACTTATAAAAGCATCGCTTCTACCTCCTTGGAAATATTGACCATCCATACCACCAACTGTGCTGCCAGCAAGATAAATAGATCCATCACTACCGGTTGTTAATGCTTCTCCACGTGCTCCTATCAGTCTTGTCCAATCCCTTGTTCCATCAGGGTTGTACTTAATAATAAATGCAGCATTATCACCTCCAATGGCAGTTTGATCATGTAAACCACCTCGACCCCATGTATAACCAGCAATATAAATAGATCCATCACTGCCAGTTATCAATTCAGTTACAAAATGACTTTCACGAGTTCCTAAATTTTTTGTCCATTCCTGTGTTCTATCAGGATTAAATTTAGTTATAAATAAACCTCCTTCAAGAGATTGATCACCTAAATTACCTGCTGTCGTACCAGCAACATAAATAGATCCATCACTGCCGGTTGTTATGGCAGTTCCCCATTCATTTATGCGGAAAGTTTCTGAAGAAGCACTCCCTAATAGTCTTGTCCATTCCAAAGTTCCAATTTCATTTAAATCATTAACTGTTAATTGGAAATTCTTATCAAAACTTCTACCACTATTATCTGTTGTCTTTA
The DNA here is from genome assembly GCA_902572395.1 of uncultured Synechococcaceae cyanobacterium. Lineage (GTDB taxonomy): Bacteria > Cyanobacteriota > Cyanobacteriia > PCC-6307 > Cyanobiaceae > Prochlorococcus_A. The sequence continues at coordinate 7,275 of CACGFX010000026.1, read as the reverse complement.
TACGCACTGAATAACTAGATTTTGTCTCATAATCTGGAAAAGCATTTATCTTTAAATTGCTTCCTTCAATCGTAAAAGAACTATTATCAGTATCTCCAGTTCCACTTGCCAACGAATAAGTATGCGTATCAGATTCATCTGAATCTGTAGTTGATAATGTCGCTACTACTGATGCAGAATTTATATTCTCATCAAAACTATTTGCTGATAAAGAAATATCTGTTGGCGTTGTCTCTACTAAATCTCTAACGGAAAGACTTATCGCTTCCTCATAAGATTCACCACCTCTATCTATTGTTTTTATGCGTACTGAATAACTAGATTTAGTTTCATAATCTGGAGAAGAATTTATCTTTAAATTGCTTCCTTCAATAGAAAAAGATGAATTATCTGTATCACCAGTCCCGCTCACTAATTCATAAGTATGACTATCAAAAGCATCTGCATCTGTTGTAGATAATGTTGCTACTACTGATCCAGAAGTTATATTCTCATCAAAACTATTTGCTGATAAAGAAATATCTGTTGGCGATGCCTCACTTAAATCTTCAACAGAAAAACTTATTGCTTCCTCATATGATGCACCACCACTATCTATTGTTTTTAAGCGTATTGAATAACTTGATTGTGTTTCATAATCTGGAGAAGAATTTATTTTTAAATTGCTGCCTTCAATGGTAAAAGAACTATTATCTGTATCTCCCCTTCCGCTCACTAATTCATAAGTATGACTATCAGACGCATCCGCATCTGTAGTTGATATCGTCGCTAGTACTGATCCAGAAGTTATATTCTCATTTAAACTTGTGGCAGATAAACTTATATCAGTTGGTGATTCATCTATTGTATCTTCAACCGTAAAAGTAAAATCCTTGAAATAAGTTAAATTATTACTATCTATAACTTTTATACTGACTACTTTTGATTGTTCATTTTCATAATCTAATGATTGACGAAGTCTCAATTGATTCTGATAGATATAAAAATAGGAACTATCGTATAAATCAAGTAACTGATAATCATGAGTCTCTCCTGAATTTTCATCAACAGCGGAGAACGTTGAAATAATCGATCCTAAAGAGGCATCTTCTTTAATAGTTAAGTTTGAAATTAGAATATCTGTAGGATTCTCATTAACTATGTCTAAAACATTTAGGGTTAAAACTTTCGCTTCATATGAAAACCCCTCACTATCTGTTGGTTGTAATCTTAAAGAATATTCTGATTTAATTTCATAATTAGGCGAATCATTTATCTTTAAATTGCTTCCGTCAATAGAAAAAGAAGAATTATCTGTATCACCCACTCCACTTACCAATGTATAAGTATGTGCCAATTGATTAGAAGTTGAAAAGGTAGCGACTACTGATTCTGCATCAATATTTTCATAAAAACTTGTATCCGAAATTAACAAAAAGGGTTCTACTAAATTATTAACAGCTAATTGGAAATCCTTATCAAAACTTCTACCAGTATTATCTGTTGTCCTTATACGAACTGAATAACTAGATTTTGTCTCAAAATCTGGCGAATCATTTATTTTTAAATTGCTCCCCTCAATCGTGAAAGATGCATTATCTGCATCTCCGGTTCCACTTACCAATGTATAAGTATGATTATCAGATGCATCCGCATCTGTAGTTGATAACGTCGCAACTACTGATCCAGAAGTAATAGTTTCGTTAAATTTATCTGAAGAGATTGATATATCACTTGGAATACTATCACTTAAATTATTTAGTTTAAGTGTGAATTTCTCTGAATAAACGTTACCTCCACTGTCTCTGCTTCCTAACCAAATATGATAATTATTTGAATTATTCAATGAAGACTTATATTCATAATCTGGATAAAAATTAAGCTTAAGTTTATTCCCATCAATTAGAAAAGAATTATTATCTCCATATGTGCTTCCTCCTACAAATGAGTAAGTATGTGAATCTGAGGAATCAGTATCTGTTGTAGATAATGTCGCTATGGTGGTATTTTTAATTAAATTCTCGTCAAATGATGTTGAAGATATTGATATATCTGAAGGGATCTCATCTATCAGATTATTAACATTAAGGATAAAAGATTTACTGAAAACCTGATCATCATTATCAACAGTCTGTACCCGAATAGAGTAACTATTTTTGGTCTCATAATCTGGAGAAGCATTAATCTTTAAATTGCTGCCTTCAATCGTGAAAGATGCATTATCTACATCTCCGGTTCCACTTACCAATGTATAAGTATGATTATCAGATGCATCCGCATCTGTAGTTGATAACGTCGCAACTACTGATCCAGAATTTATATTCTCATTAAATGTTGAGCCGGAAAGAGCAAGATTTGTAGGTTCATTTAAGTCATATAAATTTACTGTAAAATTTTTACTTATCGAAACACCTGAATTGTCTGTAGATTGTATTCTTAGTTTATAAGAAGATTTTGTCTCATAATCTGGAGTGTGTTTAAGTATTAAATAATCACCACTTAATTCAAAGTAATTATTATCATCATCTCCACTTCCATTTACTAGTTGATAAATGTAATTAGAATTATTACTTTGATCATCTGTGGAGAGTTTACCAATAATTGAATCACTTAAACGATTTTCATAAAACTTACCATCATCCCTCATACTAAATTTAGTTATAAAAGCATCCATACCTCCATTATTTGTTTGCCCATCAAAGTCTTTCCTTGAATAACCAGTTTGATATATAGAACCCTCTGAGTCTGTTTCTAAATCTCTTAAATATTCATAATTATGATTTTGGCGACTAAAAGTATCTAAATCTTTCTCAATATTTTCCAAAAAAGAATCGATTTTTATTAGATGTGAATATGAATCTAAAGTATTGAAAGCAATACCACTTGGGAAAAAATTCTCATCTATTCCTATATGCCTTGTATGTGAATTAGAATTAAATGTTGATAAATTAAAATCTCCATAACTTTTAATCCACTCTTGCGTTCCACTTGCAGAAAACTTACTTATAAATCTCCCACCATTTTTATTATCAAGTCCACTAACTTCTCCACCTGCATCACCGACAAGATATATCGCATTATCTTCTCCAATAATCAATTCATGAGCATAATCATCAACATTTGAACCAATTAAATTTTTCCACTCAATTACACCATTAGAATTTACTTTCGCTAAAAATATATCCCTCCTACCTTGATGCATCCCACCCCAATAATCAGTTTGGTGCGTTGTATAATATGTACTTGTTTCACCTGTTATATAAATGTCTCCATTACTTCCTGTAATAATCTGTTTCGCATAATCATTCCTCGCAGAACCTAAAAGAATTTCCCAATTCCTATTACCTTCTGAATCATATTGAGCAACATATACGTCACTTCCACCCTGATGAGATTGTCCATAAAATAAATTTGGGATGATACCATACCCAGTCTCAAAAGTAGATTGTTGACTACTTGTATTTCCATAAACATAAATATGTCCATCATTTGAGATTGCTAATCCACCGCTTGAGGAAGTAATTGCATAGGTGCCAGGACGTCCAATTGAAGAAAGTGGCGTTCCTATTGTTTCAGTCCATATTCTTGTACCGTCAGATTGATATTTACTTAAAAATCCATCTGAAGTTCCAATTAACGAATTGCCATTTAAATTTCCAGAAGTCCCCCCTGCTACATAAAAATAATCATCATTTAATATTTCCAAACCATATAATGAATCGCTTTCGCTGCTTCCTTGTATTTTTGTCCACAACATATTACCGTTTTTATCAAATTTGGATACGAAACCATCAGAAGAACCTCTATTAAAATCTCCACCTATATTTCCGCGTGTAGTACCTCTAAGATAAAAATTATTTTTACTATCAAATTTAATTTCATAACCATAATCATCTCCTATATCACCAAAAAACTTTGTCCAATCTTTCTCATATCGATAGGTTAATAATGTAAGGTTTATATCCTCTGGGATATTATTTTCAGTTACATTCAAATCAAAAGATTTTTCAAAGTTAAGATTATTTTGATCGGTAGTTTTAATTCTTATTTCATATTTAGATTGACTACTATTGTCAATTAATGTGTTTATTTTTAATTTATTTCCATCTATTGAGAATAGTGAATTATCAGAATCACCAGATCCACTAACAAGTTCATAAGTATGAGTTGAATTAGGTTCAATATCTACTGTTCCCAAAGTAGCGATTATTGAATCAGCACTAATATTTTTATTCAAGTAAAGAGTAGATAAAGAGATATTTTGGGGTTTCTCATTAATATCAGAAACGTTTAAAGAAATCTCCTTTTCAAAAGATTCACCACCACTATCAGTTGTTTTTATACGTACTGAATAACTAGATTTGGTCTCATAATCTGGAGAAACATTAATCTTTAAATTACTGCCTTCAATCGTAAAAGATGCATTATCTGTATCGCCCTTTCCACTCACTAATTCATAAATATGATTATCAGATACATCCGCATCTGTCGTAGATAATGTCGCTACTACTAAGCCAGAATTTATGTTTTCATTGAAACTTGTCGCTGATAAAGAAATATCTGAAGGTGATTCATCTATGAAATCTTCAACAGAAAAATTTATTGCTTCCACATATGATTCGCCACCACTATCTGTTGTTTTTATACGTACTGAATAACTAGATTTGGTCTCATAATCTGGAGAAGCATTAATCTTTAAATTAATGCCTTCAATAGTAAAAGCAGCATTATCTATATCTCCCGTTCCTCTTACGAACTTATAAATATGATTATCAGATACATCCGCATCTGTCGTAGATAATGTCGCTACTACTGATCCAGAATTTATATTTTCATTGAAACTTGTCGCTGATAAAGAAATATCTGTAGGTGATTCATCTATTAAATCTTTAACAGAAAAAATTATTGCTTGCTCAAATGATTCACCGCCACTTTCTGTTGTTTTTATATTGATCTCGTAGGATTCATTTTTTTCATAATCAGGAGAAGAGTATATCTTTAAATAGTTATTTTCAATATAAAAAGCATTAGTAGCATCATGTTCTCCTTTTACGACCAACTCATAAGTATTTGTATCAAAATCAGAATAAGTTAGTTTTGCGACAACAGAATCTGAATTTATATTTTCATAAAAACTTGTAGAAAATAGAGTTATATCATCTCTATAAGTTAAATTATCTCCGGTATTAACTTTAATTGTTAATGCTTTAGTGTAACTTTGACCATTTTGGTCAGTAGTGCTTATCCTTACTTTGTAATCACTTTGGGCATAATTGGGGTTTTGGACACTAGAGGTGAGTCCATTCATTTGTAATTTATTTCCGTCAATTGTAAATAAATAATTGTCATCATCAGATGTACCTCCATTTGGATCATCAACTAGTCGATATGTATAAGAGTCTTTTATACTTAAATCCCAAGAATTTAAATATAAAATTGGTGCTGATGAATCCTTAGTAAAGTTTTTATTAATAGAGTAATTATTTTCATCTATTACCCCGGTATCAGTAATTTTTATTAAGAACGCATCTTTACCACCTTTATTAGGCTCACCAAAGTCACCATTGGTTTCCCCGGTTATGTAAATTGCATTATTTTTATATCTTGCAGTATTTCCATATGTACCATCATAGTTTTCATAACCTGAGAATTCGATTCCTTTTACATATTCATCTCCAGAACCCCCATATTGTTTTGTCCAAAATTTATTTCCATATTCATCAAATTTAGTCAAAAATATATCACTTCCTCCTTGATGAACATTTTCATCTACAGAAGTTCTAGTATCACCTACTACATATAATGATCCATTTCCTCCTGTTAATAATTGTCCAACTCTATCTGCATTTTCAATAAATTTTCGCCAAATTGTATTTCCTGAATCATCACACTTCTCAATAAAAACCCCACTATCATAACTCCCTGCAAAATAAATAGAACCGTAACCTACCGCTAATGCTTCCGCTTTTAAACTCTGAGGATTACTTGCATAATCTGAAGTTATATCTCCAAAATCCTTTGTAAACCGCAGGTATTTAGTCCAAACTTGATTTCCATCACTAGAAAATCTTTTCAGAAAAATATCTGATTTATTAAATCCGTCCTCTCTGTTTAAATCATAAGTTTCACCTAATACATAAATTTGATCATCTCCTTCAAGATCTGAAATACCCCTTACTGCAATTTTTGAAGCAATATCAATATCATCAGTACCAAAAATTCTAGTCCACTCTTTATTGCCATCATCAACATCTATTTTGGTTAAAAATCCATCTTTTAATCCATTATTGACCTGACTATCAAAGTCTCCTGTTGAAGTGCCAATAACATAAACATGATCGCTTTTATTTTTATTTGCATCAATATCAAGTAAATAATTATTTTCTAGACCAGAAATATTTAGATCAGTTTCCCATGAAATTGAACCATGAGCATTATATTTTCTAACAAATCCATCAGCAGTTTTGTCAATTACATGTTCAATGGCTCCTGCTAAATAAATGCCACTATCATTTGTAGTCGCCAAAGAATAACCATATTCATTGTTTAACCAAGTTCCCTGTAAATTCAACCATTCAAGGGAACCATCTCTTGATTCTAAGACTCCAGAAGTACTTGAAAGATAGTACTTTCCAACAAATGAATTACGGAACCCTCCTGCATTGCTAGAGTTGGCAGTTATATATATATTCTCAAAATTTCCACTTGAAAAACCAGATATTACTATTGATCCATCTTCATGTCTTATTAGATCGCCTACATCATCGTTATTTGTGGTACCAAGTAATTTATTCCAATCAACATTGGGATCATTACTCAAAAAGATATTAAATGGCGAATATGAATCTGCCACTTCTTAAAAAAATTTAATATTTTCTTAATATTATATCAAACCCTTGTCACTTCAGTAATTTACAACACTTTTTTTAAGTATCTTTGTATATTATTAACGTTTTCAAAGTTTTCGATTCTCTACCAGAATTAAATCATAAAAAACCTTTTCTTGTTCCACGATCACAATTCAACTTTCCATCATATCCCCTCCATCAAAATTCTGATGAATAAAAAAAGACCTCTATTGAAGTCGCCTGAAAGTTAAATTTACAAATTGAACTCCCCGGGCGGTAGTCGGGGTGATGTTTCCTGAAGGTGTATGACTGAATATGACATAAGAATTTTGCGATTTTGATATATTTCCCCACCATTTCCCCACCACGATGAAACAAGAAAATCGTCCCTATTTTGACCATTGAGAGATATCAAATTTACTTGGGATTTGAGTATCAACAATTATAT
>CACGFX010000025.1 GCA_902572395.1 uncultured Synechococcaceae cyanobacterium | reverse complement strand
AACAATTTTACTCATTCCTTGCGTAATTTTATTTATTATTGGCTGTTACGGATTACTTAACTCAAAGACAATATTTAATTCACTGTTTGCCCTAGATGTGATTGATACAGCTACAATAAGTACTTTTGTAATAATTGCAGCTTTTTCTGGAACACAAACTCCAATAATTGGTTATGAAAGATATTCATCATATGCAGATCCTTATCCACAAGCAATTATATTAACAGCCATTGTCATAGGCTTCGCAACTCAGGCTTTATTATCTGCTATTGCACTTAGATTGAGTAGGAAATTTCCTTTACTAAGGTTTAAAGATTTAGAAAATGATAAGTAATCCAATTATTTTTACATCTTTAATATTCATTCCAATTATTACTGGTTTCGTTGGTTGCATTTTCCCTAAAGTTTTCTACAAAATTGGTTTTGGAATACTTTTCTTTTATTCCATTTTGAGCTTAGTAGGATATCTAAGTGGCTATGAATATACTTATAACCTTATTAATAAAGAGGGTATCCCTTTATCTTTTGATAATTATAGTCTTCCATTAATTTTTGGATCATCTGTAGTTATTATGATTACTTTTATTTTAAAAAGTAAAAATTTTAGTCATTACTTCTATCAAATTTGTTTGGTTTTATTTAGTGCTTTATCCATCAGTTTCATATCTAAAGATTTGGTGTCTTTGTATATAGCTTTAGAATTAACAGGTTTCTGCGCTTTCCTTTTAGTTGCAGATAGAAATGATTCAAGGGCATTATTTAATTCTTTTCAATATCTGATTGGAGGAGGATTAGCTATGTTGATTTATCTGATTGGAGTAATACAAGCTTTTACATATACTGGAACATTTATATTAAATGACCTTATAAATGCACCAGCAACATCTCTTTGCTTAATTTCCGCTGGACTATTAACTAAAGCTGGCATTTTTATTTGTGGGGTATGGGTACCAAATATTTATAGTGATTCTAATACTCAATCAACTGCGATTCTTTCTGGATGTGTTACGTGTGCAGCAGTAGCGCCATTATCCAGAATGAGCGTTATTTTAGCTCCAATAGGAAACTCATTAATAATTATTGGTATTCTTAGTTCAATATTTGGAGCGATTTTTGCCTTAATAGAAAATGATGATGGAAGAACATTAGGTTGGAGTTCAGTTTCTCAATTAGGAATCGCAATGCTTTCCCCAACATATGGATGCTTATATGCAATGCAACATGGTATCTGTAAATCTGTATTATTTTTAACACTTAACAAAAATCAAACAGGAACAAGTATCTATTCTAATAATTTAAATAATTTAGAAATAAATAATCAAGATATTGATGAGTTAATTAGAATTTTTGCATTTATTATCGCAGGATTATCAATATCGGGATTTCCTTTTCTTTCAGGATACATAACCAAATTATTGGTGAAAAGTGATTTACCTAATGAGGCATTAATTATATTCAATAGCAGTGCTTTGTTGACGTCTGGAGTATATGTAAAATTAATAATTTCTAGATTAAATAATATAAAAATAAAATATCTTTTAAGAAAAGTCTTAAACTTTTTAAGATTAAATTTATTTAATGTTCTTTCTTCAAAAAATTTCACTTTAATATTAGTATCTTTTTCTGTTTTTGGTTTCTCATTTATACAAAGTAAATATTTTTCTTTAGAGAAAATCCAAATGTCTTTTATTACTTTATTGTTAGGTTTCGTTTTTTATCTCTCATTTATGGGAATTAAATCCAACCCTAGTGTTAGTAATGTAAGAAAAACAATCGATATTATTGGCGCCCCATTTGTAGTTGCGGCTTTGCTTCTAGCAAACTTAACTTATCTTAAAATATTATGAGCTTTATTAATCCTATTAGATATCTATCACAAATTTTATTTAGATTACTAATCTGGTGTCTTTTAACCTCCAATTTTAGAATAAGTAATTTAATAATTGGGATTACTATTTCTGTAATTTTGCCAAATCTAAGATTGCCTAATCTGAACTTAAGTTTTATGGCAATAGAGCTTTTAAAAACCATAATTGCTTTTCCTAAATCGATAAAAGAATCAGTAGATTTAATTTTCTTCAAAAATAAGGAAGAAGTATTTGTTAATCAAAGATCCTCTGTTGAAGAAGATGGGAGTCAATTTGTAAACTTCTTAGATTTGTTTAGAATAACTTTGACTCCATTGTCTCTAGTAACAAGAAGAAAAGATAGAAAAAGTTGGCGTGTACATACCATTCGGAATAGGAAATGATTACTTTTAATAATTACTCAATATTTTCAATAATTGCTGATTTTGAAAATTATGAAAATCTAGATATTTTTTTGATTTATTTTATGTTAATTGCAGCGATTATTCCCATAATATCAATCTCAAAACATACTAATTTGCCCGATAGACTTGCTGCTGCATCTAGCTTTGGTTCAAAACTCTCATTGATCATAATTTTTTATTCCTTTGTTATTAGTGATTGGATGATTGGCTCAATTGGCGCCTTTACTTTAATTGTTGGAGATACAGGCTTAATTCTCCTTTCGTTACTTTATAAAGAAGATTACACGTAGATTATGCTTTTCTTATCTTATTTTTTATTATTTATAGGATTATTTTTTTGGATATGGGGCACTTTCCCTTTACTGATAAAAAGAGATTCTTTGCTCTATAAATTACACACACTTACAGTGGCCGATACTGTTGGATCTGGTCTAATTTTAATAGCTCTAATAATAAGAGATTCAAGCCATTGGCCTATTCTTTTAATTTCAATAATTACACTTACACTTTGGAATACAGTTTTTGGATATTTATTGGGAAACTTAGTTGATAACTAATGGAAAAAATTACCTTAACATCTCTACTTCCATTCGAATTAATTTTGCCTTTCTTGGGTTTTTTATTGATACGCAGTAAATCTCCTACTCAAGCATTAATTTATAGATCTTTTCTAGGTTCAATAGCTGCTCTAGTTTATTCTATAGTAGGTGCTCCTGATGTAGCTTTAACGGAAGTATTAGTAGGAACTTTACTATCTACTTTGATATACATTATTTCTATAAGAGGATGCTACTCTCTTGTACTTTTAGTGAAAGAAGATGAAATATTTGATAACTCAATGTACAAACACTTTAAGGATGCTATTAATGAATTACATATACATCTAGTAGTAAAAAAAGTTGATGAAATATCTCTAGATGAAAAGGGCAATATTTTATGGAACAAGGTAAATATATTAAATGGATCACCTCATGCGGCCTTAATTCAAAATAATTTATATGTAGAGTCTCCAATCCTGCGAGAAGAGTTATCCAAAACTTTTTCTTTAAGAAAGGCAAATTTTACAATAATTAAAAAATGAATATTAAAAAGTATTTTACATTAAACAACTTAAAATCTATTTTTTACCTAAGCTCTATTTCTGCAGTGATGATAACTATATTATTCACTAAAAGCGATTTCAATATTAGGAATTCAGAATTAATAGTTGCGGAATTAGCTCAAATAACTGAAATCCCCAATACTGTTACATCAGTAATTCTTGGGACAAGATTATTCGATACTATTGGTGAAGTTACCGTTTTTACACTTGCAGGATTAGGAGTTAAAATTCTTCTTCATGATGAAGAATCTGAGAAAAAATTATTGGGAATTAAAGATACAACAATAATTCAACTCCTAGACCTATCAGCATTATTATGTGCTTTTTTAGCTATTGAACTTGCGATTAGGGGGCATCTAACTCCCGGAGGAGGATTTGCCTCTGGAGTCTCTGGAGCTACTGCAATTACTTTACTTATGATCACTGGGAGACTTCAGAAATTAGAGAATTACTATTTCAAATACAATGCTATTGCTATTGAGAAATTTGCAGTTGTTGTTTTTATTATTGTTTCTTTATTTAGTTTTATCAGTATTCTTGATCCATCAATTATATCTATAAGAGTTCCTCAAAAGCTTTTGATTCCCGTATTAAATATTATCTGTGCATTTAAGGTGACATTTGGTACTTGGTCTATTATTCGCCTATTTATCTTAAAAAGAGGACTTCTTAGTAAATGAGCAAAACCAAAGTTAATAATTGGTATTTTGGAGATTATTGGGGCAGTTATCAAGGATCATCATATAATAATTTAATTTATGCAGTTACAATTACTTTTTTCTTCACAGTCGCTGTTGATACGGAAATTTCTTTTATAAATGAAAATAACTTTGACGTTATTGTCGATTTTGTTTATGAATTAGTGCAAGCTTTTTTTCTCTCAGATTATGTTGGCAAATTAGCTAATAGTTGGTCAAAAAAAGATTATCAATTTAATGAATTAATACCCTCTATCTTACATTTCAGAAGCTTATTTGATTTTTTCACATTACTACTGCTAATTACTGACTATATTCCAAATCAAAGTCCAATAATCTTAACAGCTTATATCCTGAAAATTTCAATAAATATATATCAATCTCAATTTAGATCAATAATAAATAGGCTTAAATTTATTCTCTTCGAAAGGCCCTCTAAAACTTTTTTTCCAATTACTTTGCTATCTGTTTTGACATATACATTTGCTTCAATGATGTTTTTGATAGAGAGAAATGCTGACCCAGAACATTTTGGCTCTATTATAAGATCTTTATGGTTTTCTGTAGTTAGCATAACAACTGTTGGATATGGTGATATAACTCCCTCAACAGTACTAGGTAAAGTAGTCTCTACAATGTTTGTTTTTTTGGGAATAATTTGCATTGCTTTATTGACAGCTAATATTATTGAAATCAATTCTGAATATGAAAAAAATTTATAAAAAACTTTATTTCATAATATTAGAAGTTACAAATATTTATGCCTTTATTGAATCAGGTTGATTTGTTTTTGATAAGTTTCATAATATGGATATTTTAAATGATTAAAATCTTATGAGAAGAATAATAAATTGTTTAATAGTAATTTTTATATTTATAACTTCATTTTTTTCTTCTAACATATCTGAGGCAGTTGAAATAGATTACATAAAAAAAATCAAAGACAGAGGCTCATTAATTGTAGGAATGCCTCCCTTTAATAATCCACCATATTATTACAAGGATAGCCCTCCAGAGATAGAAGATTCAAAGTCAATGAGAGGAAACGATGTCGAATTAATTAGGAAGTTTGCAAAAAATCTAGGAGTTAATGTGTTTTTTGATCAGTCTTCAAGCAGTTTCAATGAAACAGTTAACAGAGCTGGAGCAGGGGATTTTGATATAGCTATAGGTAAATTAAGTACAAATTATTCAAGGATGTCAAATGCGCATCCTCATATATATATGAATTTTAGACAATCTTTATTAGCTAATAGATCATTTCTTTCTAAATTTGCAAACGTGCCGGAACAAAATCTTGGCTCAGAAATTCTTCAATCAAATATAAAAGTTGGTTTTATCTCTAATTCATCCTACGAAACTTCTGCAAAAGAACTTATGCCTTATGCAATTAAAAAAGGTTTCTCAAATTGGGACGAGTGTAAAGAAGCTTTAATCAATGGAACAATTGATGCCATTTATCGCGATGCTACAGAAATAAAAAAAATTGTTTACCAAGATCCAAATCTTTCGATTAAATTTGTTCCGGTCCTTTTTGACGATGTGAAGGATAAAATTTCTATTTATCTATCTACGGAAGCTAATACAGGTTTGTCAGACGTACTTGAATATTATTTAGATGAGGAAGAGATTAAAACTGATACTCAGATTCTCAACGAATTTTCAAATTACTATAAACCTATCTTATCCAAAAAATAATCTTAAAACATGCATTATTCAACATTAAAATCATTTCTAATTACTACCAGAAAACCTAAATATTTTTTATTTCTTATTCTTCCTATCTCAATATTAATTGGTAGATTCTTACCTTTTTTGTCTCAACCTCTTAATGATATTGGTCTTACGTTAATACAATTAATATCATTTCCTGCTATTCCTTTAGTTTTATCAGCAGTTGTTATTTCTATTACTTCAATATTTTCTTCTAAAGAAGAACAAGACTTAGAAAAAAATAATTTCGCAAAAACATTACTGTTTACAATAATAATATTTGTAGTATCTTTTTCATTCTTAGCGGTACTATTATCTCTTTATTCAAAACCAGGTATTTTGTCTCCGGAGGGCAAACTTTCAATTGGAAGGTTCATGCTAGATGTTACTGATATCAATGTAGTAGTAAATTCTAACCCAATAATTGAAGATGTTGTAAAACCGAGTTTTTGGAAAAGTCTTATTCCTACAAATATCATTACTGATGTATCCAGTGGCCAAACACTTAAAGTTATTAGTGGCTCGATTTTAGCAGGATTAGGTTTGTCAGCTTTACCAAAAGAGACTTCTCAACCAATGATATCCTTCCTAAGAAGTCTAAATACATTATCCGTTAAGGTTTTAGACGAATTACTTGTATTATCCCCATTAATTTTAATATGTTTAATTGCAGGGGCGATGGCTTCCATTAGTGCTGAGATAATAGTTGCTCTTCTTAATTTGGCTATATGCATTCTTTTAGCTTCAGTTGCATCGTTGGGAGTAGCAAAATTAATATTACGAAAATTCACTACCTCCGCTGAAAGGGAGAAATTTGATATAAATCCTGCAGATTCCGTTTTTTTATTAGCTCTATCAACAGGTAGTAGTATGGCTTGTTATCCCACAATTGTGAAATCACTTCAAGAAATTGGGAGATCAAAGTCTGGAACCGAAGCCTCTGCCTCCCTCAGCTTGTTGATAGCAAGATTAGGAAATGTGGTTTACAACGTTATTGTTATTATTTTTGCATTGAATTTGTATGAAGTAAGATTAACCCCATTAGTTTTATTTCAAATTTTAATTTTTGGAATTTTTACGGGCATATCTGCTGCAGGATTGAATGGAGTTGCCGTACTGCCTACAATAGGATTTGCACTCGCATTTTTTGCAGTGCCATTACCTCCTATTTTGATTCTTTTAATAGCAATTGATCCTATACTTACGCTCGCAAGATCAGCAATAACAGGAGTTCTTTCACTCGCAATTACAACAATTTCAACTAGGTAAAGTCATTACATAATATGGTTTTTATTTTACAGAACTATATTTTTTTTAAATAACTTTTGAATAAATTTGAAATTTTGATTTCTTATTCTTAAAAAGATATTTGCGCTTCAGATTACTGAATAATATTCCTTAACATGAAATTTTATATAGCGAAAAATAGTTAATTTATCTCAAAAGATAATTTATGTTTTTTGTATAAAGAGACTAATATGAAATGAAGCGCAAAAGGGTAAGTTTTTTTAACATAATTCAGTTACATGAAAAACTTTATGGTTTATAAAAATCATTGGCAGACCAATTACTTGATCCAGGTACATTTGCAGCTAATTCCTTGAATTCTCTTGTATTAATAGCTTCCTCATAATCTGTTAATTGATTCCATTCCTCTTGGAGTTTATATGTATTTCTATTAACTTTTTCTAAACTTGCTTCAATAAAACCTTTTTTATTTGAGAAAAAACTATGAATTTCAGAGAACGACTTTTCCAATTGCATACTCTCTTCAGGGATTACATTTATTTGCATATCTAACACTAATGCATCAACAGGAGATGTAGGCATTAAAAATAACAAACAAGCTATACAGCTTAAAAAAAAGCTCATATTCAATTTAACAATTACTTTAAATATTAGTAAATTTTATAAATAATAAAAGTATTTTTAGATTAATTTGAAACCTAATTTGGTCTAAATCAAGATTAACCAAAAAAAATTATGTTCTTTAAGTTTTTAATGATTTTTAAAAAAAAATTAAATTTAATACTTGTATGGATTCAAAATAAGTTTTTGAATTTTTCATAAGAAAAAATTAAAAAAAATCAAGCCTTTGGATTATTCGCAAAATATTTTTAAAAAAGAAAATTGAAAGGTATATGATTTATATAAGAAACATTTATTTTTGAAGTGGAGGATTAAAATGGATTTAGTATTTTAGCTTTTAAAATAAGCTGCTTTCTTCTCGCATAAGAAAAAGAGTTAGGACTGCATTCTCAACCTTCAAAAGCATCTATAAAATCCATTGACAATAGATCTAAAATAAAATCAAAAAGCTTTTTATTTAAATGGGAAATTATACAAATACCGTTAATTGGTTATTTGGTAGAGAAAGAAATTTTTTTGGTCCTCAACCAGGTTCTTTAGTACCATTGAATATTTTGGCAGCATTTTTTTCTCATCAACACTCTGATGCGTCAATGAGGATATTGCATGGATATACTTCAATAGGACTAATTATCGGCATTTTTAGTGCATTTAGTATTCTTGTATATATTCGTTCAAAATTTAAGAAAATTCGCATTTTTGTCCCTCTATTGATAATAAATGTTTGGGCATTTTATACGAATACATGGGTAGCTATAAATGGTATGGGAATCACTTATGGAAGACAATTCCATGTTTTTTTAGCAGTTTTAATAATCTTTAATTTTTTTATTTTCCGTAAATATACAAATTTAAAAGAAACTAGTGAACTAATAATTAAATGAAACGCATACTACTCCAATTAAATAATATTTTCTGGTAAAAATGGTTTTACTATTCCCATAGATAAGTAAGTTTCGCAAAAGTTCTTCCATTTATCTTACTCATCACATTTAAGAGCATATTACCTCTATTATTTTCAACTATCTAAACTGCTTCAATAGAAGCTTTTATTGCTTATCTAAATACTTTTTCCAAGAGTTAGTTTCTGCCACAAAGCGTCCGAGTGCTCCTCTTTTATTCTACGCGAATCCGTAGAAATATAATCTTACACAAGCAAAAGTGTGCCGTTTCGTACAGTCTTATGCAGTATATAATTAAATTTATAGCTGAGATAAGAGAGTCTCACTAATTAGGTGTTAGTGCTTTGGGAGCACTAGGTCGCAGGTTCGAATCCTGTCGCCCCGATTGACTTCTCACGATTCTCAATTATCCTCTGGGCGATCTCTGGGCGATCATTTGCTATACCTTGCATAGCTTTGCTGTCTGCATCGCCCGCTATGTTAAAAACCATTTATTCACATGATCTTTTACTTGATGATGACTGAATTAAATTACCCATCCAATTTTTAATATCTGATAATACTTCCAAATCTAATTTGTAATAAACCCATCTACCCTCTTGCCTATCAGAGATAAGACCTGAATCTTTTAGGATCTTTATGTGATAAGAAATTTTAGATTGAGATAATCCAGTTACTTTAACTATGTCGCAAACGCATATCTCTCCACCCATCATTAATTCAAGAATATTTATTCTGATCGGATCTGAAAGGGACTCCATTATCCCAATAAATTGCTCACTATTAATCTTTTTAAGTTGTTCTAACAAAATCAAAAGATCATTAACTTCTTAAATATTAACCTAAAAAAATTAATTACACATATCAAGAATTATTGATGCATCAAATATTTTTGATATATAATAAAGCAGCTTTCAATATTTGTTATGAAAATTGGAATTAACGGATTTGGAAGAATTGGTAGGTTAGTTTTAAGAATTTTATGGGAAAGAAAAGATATAGAAATAACTCATATAAATGAAATAAGTGGGGATTCTTTAACTGCATCTCATCTACTAGAGTTTGATTCTGTTCATGGTAGATGGAATAAAAATATAACTTCGAATGACAACGAAATAATAATTGAAGGTAAAAAAATTTCCTTTACATCAACAAAGAACTATCTTGATGTTCCATGGAATAAATCTTCGGTTGATCTTGTTTTGGAATGTACAGGAAAAAATAAAGCTCCCAAAGAATTAAATCCATACTTTGATTCTCTTGGAATAAAAAAAGTAATAGTTGCCTGTCCTGTAAAAGGAATTGTTGGAGGGGAACAAGCACTTAATATTGTTTATGGAATTAATCAAGCCCTTTATAAACCTGAAAAACATAAATTAATAACAGCAGCATCATGTACTACAAATTGCTTGGCTCCCATCGTAAAAGTTGTTAATGAAAATTTCTCGATTAAACATGGGGTTATAACAACTATTCATGACCTTACAAATACACAATCGCCAGTAGATTTTTACAAAAGTGACTTGAGAAGAGCGAGAGGATGCATGCAAAGCTTAATACCTACTACAACTGGATCAGCTAAGGCGATTGCTGAAATTTTCCCTGAATTAGAAGGAAAACTAAATGGTCATGCAGTAAGGGTTCCACTTCTAAACGCCTCTTTAACCGATGTAGTTTTTGAATTAAATAAGGAAGTAACTGAAGAGCAAGTAAATAATGAATTTAAAAAAGCATCTGAAACATATTTAAAAGGTATTCTTGGATACGAGGAGAGACCCTTAGTATCCGCTGATTACTTAAATGACTGTAGAAGTTCAATAATTGATGGACTTTCAACGATGGTTGTAAATTCAAATTTATTAAAGATTTATGCTTGGTATGACAATGAGTGGGGTTATAGTTGCAGGCTTGCAGATCTTACTTCTTATGTAATTGAGAAAGAAAATAAATTTTAGTTTTTATGAAGTTATCCAGCCTTCAACAATATAGTGTCGTTACCGCAAACTATTGGGCATTTACTCTTACTGACGGTGCATTGAGGATACTAGTTGTTGGTCATTTTCATGAACTTGGTTATTCAACTCTGCAAATTGCTTTACTTTTTCTTTTCTATGAATTTTTTGGAATAATTACAAATCTTTTTGGAGGCTGGATAGGGGCAAGATATGGATTAAGACTTACTTTATGGATAGGAACAATTCTGCAAATTCTTGCTCTTTTCATGTTGATTCCAGTCAAAGAGAATTGGTCAGTAATCTTTAGCGTCTCATACGTTATGTTAGCCCAAGCGCTTAGTGGGGTAGCAAAAGATTTAAATAAAATGAGTGCAAAAAGTGCAGTTAAATCAATAGTTCCAGATTCAGAAGAGAATAATCAAAATAGTCAAAAACAATTATTTAAGTGGGTTTCAATTTTAACAGGATCTAAAAATGCACTTAAGGGTGTTGGCTTCTTCCTAGGGGGTCTCTTATATAAGCTATTGGGCTTTAATAATGCAGTTGGAATAATGGGTTTAGGTCTATGCTTCGCATTCTTTTTAACTTTATGTCTTCCTAAAGATTCAGGGAAAATGAAAAGAAAGCCAATTTTTAAAGACCTTTATTCAAAGTCTCAAGGTATTAATATTCTCTCAAGCGCGAGGTTTTTCTTATTTGGAGCAAGAGATGTCTGGTTTGTAGTAGCTCTTCCGGTATTTTTAGACATTTCTTTTGGATGGGATTATTTAAAAATAGGACTGTTCTTGGGTGGATGGATAATAATCTATGGTTTCTTTCAAGTATTAGCTCCATTACTTAGAAAAGTATGGGGGAAAAATAATAGCCCAACAAAAACTACCGTTCAATTTTGGGGACTTATCTTGACGGTTATTCCTTTATTTATTGCTGGAGCATTAAACGGTGATAAATCATTAGGTCCTGTAATTGTTATTGGATTAATAACATTCGGCTTTATTTTTGCAATGAATTCATCTACTCATTCGTACTTGATTTTGGCTTATTCAGATAATGAGAAAGTAAGTTTAAATGTTGGTTTTTACTATATGGCTAATGCAGCGGGAAGATTATTTGGAACCTTACTATCTGGCTTATTATTTATGCTCGGTAAAAATGCCACTATAGGTATGCAGTATTGTTTATATACTTCATCTATTTTGATTTTTATTGCTTGGCTTACTAGTTCTAAATTACCTTCCTATTCTTCCAACAGCCTCAATTGATTTTTTTAAAATTTCTCCTTTCAAGGGAACGAAACCTAAGGTGGGAGCTTTTGATTGGTATTCATCGCTGAGCAATTTATAGAATGTATCTTGAATTGCCTTAGTATTTCTTCCATTACCTGTTTCATAAGCAAGTATCCAAGTCAAGGTTGCTATTGGATAAGCTCCTTTAGCAGTAGGATTCGGATTTTTACCAGCCAAGTTTTCATCAAGATTTATTCCATTTAAAGCTATTGCACCTGATTCAGTATTGGGGGTAACAAATTCACCAGAAAGATTTTGAATTGCAGCAGCCTTAACATTACTTTTAATGTATGACTGGTTTACATAACCAATTGCGCCAGGGGTATTTTGAATAACACCTGCAACACCAGAATTACCTTTAGCACCAACACCTGCCGGCCATTTTACAGACTTACCTGTGCCTAATGTCCAG
>CACGFX010000024.1 GCA_902572395.1 uncultured Synechococcaceae cyanobacterium | reverse complement strand
TTTTTTGTTTTTGGCCAAGAAAAAATTTTAGATTTTGACAATTCTATGAATTCATTTGTGGGTTGCTGCTCTCTAGGGACAGGACATTTAGATTGATTCATGAAATAAAATTATGGAAATAAAAGATTATCTCCATTACTCCAGAATGATTCAAGGTCATAATATTTTCTTATTTCTGGTTGAAAAATATTTACTATCAAATCACCATAATCGAGTAAAGCCCATTTCGCTTCGTTAATCCCTTCTTTTCGTATAGGTTCAATTCTAGCCTTTTCTCTAAGCTCTCCCTCTACAGAGTTAGTTATAGATCTTACCTGTACATCAGATAGTCCTTCTGCAATCAAAATCCATTCACTTATAAATGATACTTTGTCAATTTTTATAAGTTTTATATCTCTTGCCTTTTTTTCATCACATGCTTTGGCTGCTATTAAAACCAAACTTTTATTGTCCATAAACATTTTCACTTGAAACTGATTTTTCTGAGCCTTCTTGCTGAGATAATTCTGATCTTGCTTTTTCTGCACTTTTTCTTAAGGCATCTAATCTATCTTCAAAGAAACTTCTTTTTTTCTTTTTTCGTGTCTTCTCTATTAACTCCTTTAATGCTCCTCCAAGACTTTTATAAGCATTTGGAATGCTGTATCCAAATCTACAAGCAAGATCTATAGCTCTTTCATCTGCATAAATAGCATCTTGAAGCTTTTTCTCAGAATTATTTTTTAAATATAATCTATATCCTGCAAAACTTGATAAACCAAGAGCTAGTAATAAAAGTAACCCATCTTGTACCCACAACTCTCCTATCGCCCCTCCAAGTCCTATGGCAAGAGCGGCCATTTCCCATCCATCTCTGGGTATTGTGTCATTTTGGATTTTTCCAACCTCGTGCCAAAATAATAAATTTCTATGGTCAATAGCAAAGTTATCCCATTCATCTAAATCTATTTGAATTTCTACTTCGTCACGACCGATTTCCTCAAGTGTTATTAAAGGTGGATCTATAGCCGCAGCAGCTTCAACAAATACCCAACTTTCATTTTCTGGAGGCAACAAACTTTTAAGTCGCTGAAGTTCGCTCATAAAAAATTAATTTCTTTCAATACTATAGAAACAAATGTTGCTTTTCAAGTAACTTGATTAACATCTGATGATTTATAAGTAGCATGAGATAAATGAAAGTTTAAATTATGCCTCAAAGAGGTGATCTTAAAAAAATTCTTATTCTAGGGTCTGGACCGATTGTTATAGGTCAAGCATGCGAATTTGATTACTCTGGTACTCAAGCTTGCAAAGCATTAAAAAGTGCTGGTTATGAAATTGTCTTGATAAATTCAAATCCAGCATCAATAATGACTGATCCTGACATCGCAAGCAAAACATATATTGAACCATTGACTCCTGAAATAGTTTCTCAGATCATTTTAAGAGAAAAACCTGATGCGATTCTTCCCACTATGGGAGGTCAAACCGCCTTGAATCTTGCAGTCAAATTATCCGAATCAGATTTATTAAAACAAAATAATATTGAATTAATTGGAGCTGATTTAAGAGCTATTAATAAAGCTGAAGATAGGAAATTATTTAAAGAATCGATGGAGAAAATAAACGTAAATGTTTGTCCATCTGGTATTGCATCTAACCTAGATGAAGCCATGGAGGTATCAAAAAAGATTAGTTCCTATCCTCTTATAATTAGGCCTGCGTTTACTTTAGGTGGAGTAGGGGGTGGAATTGCTTTTAACCTTGAAGAATTTGTAGAGTTGTGTAAATCAGGTTTAGAGGAAAGTCCAAGTAATCAAATATTAATTGAAAAATCACTCATTGGATGGAAGGAGTTTGAACTAGAGGTAATGAGAGATACTGCTGACAATGTGGTAATAGTTTGCAGTATTGAAAATTTAGACCCAATGGGTGTCCACACTGGAGATTCGATTACTGTAGCTCCTGCACAGACCTTAACAGATAAGGAGTATCAGAGGTTGCGGGATTTGTCATTGAAGATTATTAGAGAGGTGGGAGTGGAAACAGGAGGGAGTAATATTCAATTTGCAATAAATCCATCTAATGGAGAAGTAATTGTTATAGAAATGAATCCTCGTGTAAGTAGATCCTCTGCCTTGGCAAGTAAGGCAACTGGATTCCCCATAGCTAAGATTGCAGCTTTATTATCTGTTGGCTATACACTTGATGAGATTATTAATGATATTACAAAAAAAACACCTGCATGTTTTGAGCCATCAATTGATTATGTAGTTACTAAGATCCCAAGATTTGCTTTTGAAAAGTTTAAAGGCTCATCTAATACTTTAAGCACTGCTATGAAATCTGTTGGTGAGTCAATGGCAATAGGTCGTTCTTTTGAGGAGTCATTTCAGAAAGCACTAAGGTCATTAGAAGTAGGTGTTTTTGGATGGGAATGTGATTCACAAGATGAATTTAAAGATGAGAGTCAAATTAAAAATAGTTTAAGAAACCCTACATCTGAAAGAATTCTTCTAATTAAAAAGGCTATGCAGCTTGGAAAAACTGATAATTATATTCAAGAAGTTACAAATATAGATTTATGGTTTATTGAAAAATTACGTAATATTTTTAATTTTGAAAATGATTTTTTGAAAGATAAGGAACTTTACACTCTAGATAGGGATTTGATGTTACATGCTAAACAATTGGGCTTTTCAGATCAACAGATAGCAAAGTTAACTAATTCTGAGTTTTTTGAAGTAAGAAGATATAGAAAAAAACTTAATATAATTCCAATTTATAAAACTGTTGACACTTGTTCAGCAGAATTCTCATCCTCAACTCCCTATCATTATTCAACTTACGAAGAATCTTTTATTAATTTTAATTCTCAAATTTTTGATAGCGAGATTTCAGAAAATAGTAAATCAAAAAAAATTATGATTTTAGGAGGAGGTCCAAACAGAATTGGTCAGGGAATAGAATTTGATTACTGTTGTTGTCATGCATCATATCAAGCTTCTACAAATGGTTATAAAACAATAATGGTTAATAGTAATCCTGAAACTGTATCAACAGATTATGATACTAGCGATATTTTATATTTTGAGCCTGTTACTTTGGAGGATGTGCTTAACATAATAGAAGCTGAAAATCCTTATGGTTTGATTGTTCAATTTGGAGGTCAAACTCCACTGAAATTATCATTACCTTTATTTGAATGGCTTAAATCTAATGATGGGATCAGAACTGGATCAAAAATTCTTGGAACTTCTCCAATATCTATCGATTTAGCAGAAGATAGAGAGGAATTTACAAAAATTCTTGAAGAATTAAGTATTAGACAACCATTAAACGGTATTGCACGTAATCATGATGAAGCAGAAATAGTAGCAAAAAATATAGGATTCCCCTTGGTTGTAAGACCTTCTTATGTTTTAGGTGGAAGGGCAATGGAAATTGTTAAAGATGAGAATGAATTATCGAGATACATTTCTGAAGCAGTTAAGGTATCACCTGATCATCCAATCCTTCTTGATCAATATTTGAATAACGCAATTGAGATAGATGTTGATGCTTTATGTGATTCAGAGGGTTCTGTTGTAATTGCTGGACTAATGGAACATGTCGAACCTGCAGGAATTCATTCAGGGGATTCAGCTTGTTGCTTACCATCCATTTCTCTTTCAACATCCACAGTAGAAAATGTAAGGAACTGGACTAAATTAATCGCACAAAGATTAAATGTTGTTGGTTTAATTAATTTGCAATTTGCAGTAATAAATACAAATAATAAAGAAAATAAATTATTTATTCTCGAAGCAAATCCAAGAGCATCCAGGACAGTTCCATTTGTTTCAAAAGCCATAGGTAAACCAGTTGCAAAATTAGCTACTCAGTTAATGCAAGGTTTTACATTAGAAGATCTAAATTTCACAGAAGAATTTTCTCCAAAATATCAGGCGGTAAAAGAGGCTGTTTTACCTTTTAAAAGATTTCCTGGGTCTGATACATTACTTGGCCCTGAAATGAAATCTACTGGAGAAGTAATGGGATTAGCTAAAGATTTTGGAATTGCTTATGCCAAGTCTGAATTGGCAGCAGGTAATGGTGTCCCTTCAGAAGGAGTTGCTTTTTTATCTACAAATGATTTAGATAAAAAAAATCTTGAGAAAGTTGCTAGAGAACTTTTGAATTTAGGATTTAAATTAATCGCAACAAAAGGTACAGCTTCATATTTGGTGAATTTAGGAATTCAAGTTGAAGAAGTGCTAAAAGTTCATGAAGGAAGACCAAATATTGAGGACCTAATTCGTTCGGGACTTGTTCAATTAATAATTAATACTCCAATTGGCTCACTGGCTCTTCATGATGATGCTTATTTAAGACGTGCCGCTTTAGAATATAATATTCCAACTTTTACAACTATTCCTGGAGCGAATGCAGCCATTAAGGCGATCAAAGCTTTGCAAAGCAATAAAATTAATACTTACTCTCTACAAGAAATCCATAATTATTAAAATTTTATTCTAGGTTTTTTAGTTTTTCTCTTAATTGATTAACTAAAGAGTTTCGACTAATTGAAAGTAATTTGAGAGTATCTTGATGCATCTTAAGTTGTGTCTCCGCTATTTGTAGTACTTTTATAGATTCTTTTATTTCATTAGAAAGTTCATTTATCAAATATTTTTTTCCTTCAAAGGTTAAAACTGGATTTGCAGAGTCATTTGTGTTTTCGCTCATGGATTTACTTTTTTAATAAATAAAATATAACTATAATTTTTTAATCAATTGTTTTTCACATAATTCTTTATAAATTCCAGGTTTATTTATTAAATCAATGTGTTTCCCTACTTCAATAATTTCACCTTTATCGAAAACAACTATTTTATTGGCTTCTTGAGTAGTGGCTAATCTATGAGCAATTACAATAACTGTTCTATCTTTCATAGCTCTATTAAGTCCTTTTTGCACTTCAGATTCTGATTCTGCATCTAGCGCACTTGTGGCCTCATCTAATAGAAGAATTGATGGGTTCCCAAGTATTGCTCTTGCAATTGCTATCCTCTGGATCTGACCACCTGAGAAATTTGATCCTCTTTCAGTTATCTCAGTTTCATATTTCTCAGGAAGCTTTTGAATGAAGTTGTGAGCGTTTGCTTTTCTTGCTGATTCTATAACTTCTTCTTTGGTGAAATTTCTGCCCATTCTTATTACATCATTAATTGTTCCTGAAAACAAAAAAGGCTGTTGTTGTACTAATGCAATGTTTTTTCTAATATCTTTTGTATTTAATATTTTGAGATTTTTACCATCTATAAAAATGTCTCCATTATTTGGAGTTATAAACTTTAATATCAAAGCCAACATTGTACTTTTACCAGCTCCAGAAGCTCCAACAAATGCTGTGACTTCACCTCTTTTAATTTCTAAATTGATATTTTTAAGTACTTGATTATCTTTTTTGTAAGCGAAATTTACTTTCTTAAAACTTATTTTGCCTTCAAAATTGGATATCCTTTGTAAATTTTCTTTATCATCTTCGACAGGTTCTTGATTTATGTTTTTTAACCTTTTTATTGAGGCTTCTGCCTGTTTATAGTCATTAAAATTTGTACTTATATGGCTTATTGGATCAATAAGCATTAATATTGCTGCAAAAAAACTACTAAATTCTTCGCTTGTTAGAAGGCCTAGATTGATTCTTGCGGCTCCTAAACCTAATATTGCTAATATTCCAAATGCTTCAACAAATCCTACAACTGGATGTTGAAATGCAAGTAGTTTTAATGTTTTATATTTTGCTTTTTTGTTTGTACTTAACCTTTTATAAAATCTTTTTATAATCCAATTTTCTGCAGCAAAAGCTCTTATCGTGGACATTCCATTTATAGATTCACCTATTAAACCTGCTAAATTACTTGTCGATTCTTGACTTTTTTCGGATGCTATTAAAACTCTTCTTCCAAAACTGTTAACTGAAAGAATAATCAATGGTGCTAAAACGAAAGTAGATACTGTCAGTGACCAGTCTAAATAAAACATATAGATTACTACCGCTAACAACTGTAAAGCGCATGGAATAGTATCTTGAGCTGTTTTATAAATAACTTCGCTTACCCTGTCTGCATCTTCTGTAAGTCTATAGGTGATGTCCCCGGCTGAAATATTTTCAATAGAATTCATCTTTATTTTTTGAATTCTGCTAAATAAATTTCCCCTCATTACTTCACTAATTTCTAAAGATGGTTTTGCTATGAATACATCCTGTCCAAATTGAGCAGTTTTCTGAACTAAAAATACAAATAAAGACTTAATTATTATGCTAGAAACTTTTGAGAGATCTCCTGACCCAATTGCTGGGATTAAGTTTCCAGCTAAATAAGCTAATAAAGGCCAACAAGCTACGTAAATAAGCATGCATATAAAACCCTTGATGAACCTATTTGAATATGGTCTTACTGGTGGTATTAGTCCCAAGATATTATATATTTAATTTGTTTATCCTACTTTATCAATATCTTTGGGTATAAAAACAATGAAATTGGATCAATTCTTAAAATGGAAAAATTTGGTATCTTCTGGTGGCGAAGCAAAAATTTTTATTAAATCAGGTTCTGTTAAGGTTAATGGTGTAATTGAGACTAGGAGAGGAAGAAAGTTAAACAAGGGAGACAAAGTAATATTTCTAAAAAATGAATTAATTTTTGAATAGTTGGCTTATTCAACTCACTTTGTATTAGTATATTTTTCTTGGAGATAGTATTTTGAGAAAATCTGTAATTGCTGGTAATTGGAAAATGCACATGACTTGTGCTGAAGCTAAATCCTATTTAGAAGAGTTTATTCCTTTAATAAAAAACATAAAAGACGATCGTAAAGTTGTTATTGCTCCACCTTTTACTGCTATTTCAACCTTTTCTGATCATTCTGATTTTGATTATTTAGATATTTCTAGTCAAAATATTCATTGGGAAGATCAAGGAGCATTTACTGCAGAAATATCTCCAAAAATGCTTCTTGAACATGGTGTCTCATATGCAATCGTTGGACATAGTGAACCAAGGAAATATTTTAGTGAAAGTGATGAACAAATTAATAAAAGAGCAGTTTTTGCTCAATCTAGTGGGCTTACTCCAATAGTTTGTGTAGGAGAAACATTAGAACAAAGAGAGAGAGGAGAAGCTGTTAGAGTTATTACTAGACAGGTTGAACAAGGATTAGAAAATACTGATCCATCCAATTTAATTGTTGCCTATGAACCAATATGGGCTATTGGCACTGGTAAAACATGTGAGGCAGAAGACGCTAATAAGATATGTTCCTTGATTCGGAAATTAATAGGTTTTGATGATGTAATTATTCAATATGGAGGATCTGTTAAACCTAATAATATTGACGAAATTATGTCAATGAGTGATATTGATGGGGTGTTAGTTGGAGGGGCTTCATTAGATCCGAATAGTTTCGCGAGAATTGCAAATTATCAATAAGAAAAATTATTGGCCAAAAGGCTGGGGCCAAAAAACTTCAATTATGGGAGTTATTAATTTAACTCCTGATTCATTTAGTGATGGTGGAGAATTAAACTCTTCAGAAAAAGTTTTAGATCAAGTAAATCATTTCTTGTGCAATGGTGTTGATGTTATTGATCTTGGTGCTCAAAGTACGAGACCTGGGGCTGAAGAAGTTGGATCTAGTATAGAAATAAAAAGATTGATCCCATATCTAAAATTAATAAAATCTGAATTTCCAGATGTTTTAATTTCTATTGATACTTTTAATTCTGAAGTGGCTTACGAAGCCCTCTTAAATGGTGCTAATTGGATAAATGATGTCACGGGAGGTCGAAGAGATATAAAAATTTTGGATGTTGTATCAAAATTCAACTGTCCATTCGTCGTAACTCATAGTCGTGGTAATAGTCAAAATATGAATCAACTTTCTAATTACCAGAATGTATTGAGTGATGTTAAGTGCTCGCTTGATAATTTAATAAAGAATGCTTTAGAAAAAAATATATCCGAAAGAAATATAATAGTGGATCCTGGAATTGGTTTTTCAAAGGATATCATTCATAATTTGGAAATCTTGAGAAACTTAGATGCATTAAAAAAATGGAATTTGCCAATTTTGATAGGTGCATCTAGGAAGAGATTTATAGGAGAAATTTTGAATGAGAAAAATCCAAAAGAAAGGGATATAGGAACACTCGCAATAAGTTGTCTTTGTTCTCAATTTAATATTGACATTGTGAGAGTTCACAACGTCAAACTAAATTATCAAATCTTGAAAGTAGCTGATAGGATATACAGAAAAAAATAAATATATCATTCTTTAACCCCTTCGATTTTATCTTCTACCTCTTGGTATAGTTCTTTCAACTGTTCTATATTTTCATCTGAAGTTTCCCAATATCCCCTACCATTAACTTCTAGTAATGTTCCAACAATTCTTCTGAAACTATTAGGATTAAGATCCATTAATCTTTTCCTCATTTCTTCATCATTTATAAATGTTTCATTAGTTTCTTCATATACAAAATTATCTACTTGACCACTCGTCGCACTCCAACCAAGAGTGTAATTAAGTCTGTTAGAAAGTTCTCTAACACCTTCGTAGCCAGATTTGAGCATACCTTCATACCACTTAGGATTTAAAAGTTTTGTTCTTGAGTCTAATCTTATGGTTTCTCCAAGTGTTCTAACTTGAGCATTAGAAGTTGTAGTGTCTGCTATGTAGCTACTTGGTTCTTTACCATCATCTCTTAATGTCTTGATCAATTTTGTTGGATCCGAATCAAAATAATGACTTACATCTGTTAATGAAATCTCGGAAGAATCAAGGTTTTGAAATGTAACATCGGCTGTTTTCATTACTGACTCAAATACCTCTCTTTTTTGATTCATCTCACCAGGATTATCGGCATTAAAAGCATATGTTTTGCGAGATAAATACATTTCTTGTAATTCATTTTCTTCTTCCCATGTTGAATTTTCTACGGCTAAATTAACATTTGAACTGTAACTTCCACTTGCATTAGAGAATACTCTCGCTGAAGCTTCTCTAATGGAAGTACCTTCTTTTTCTGCTTGTTCTAGTGAATGTTTTCTTACAAAATTAGATTCCGATGGCTCATCTGCTTCAGCTGCTAATTTGACTGCCTGATCTATTAATGCCATTTGATTGATAAATAGATCTCTAAATACTCCTGAACAGTTAACTACTACATCTATTCTTGGCCTACCTAATTCTTCTAAAGGGATTAATTCTAGTTTGTTAATTCTTCCAACAGAATCTGGTTTTGGTTTTACCCCAACAAACCATAAGATTTGTGCCAGTGATTCTCCGTAAGTTTTAATGTTATCAGTACCCCATAAAACACAAGCTATTGTTTCAGGCCAAGTTCCTTGCTCTTCTTTTTGTCTTTCAATTAGTTTGTCAACAACAGACTTCGCTGCAGCTACTGCTGCTGTAGTTGGGATTGATTGAGGATCAAGTGCATGGATATTTTTACCACTTGGCAAAACACCTGGATTTCTTATGGGATCTCCACCAGGTCCAGGTAAAACATAGTTTCCATCAAGTGCTTTAATGAGGCTATCCATTTCTTTGTCTGCACAAACCTGTTCCAGACAGAAAAGTAAGTAATCAAATAATTTATTTAGTTCCTTCTGATTAACTTCATTAAACCCATTTAATCTGCAGACTCTTAGCCAAGGGGTAGGTAGATTTAGACCAAAAACTTTAAGTAAATCGAAAAGTTTGGAAAGAAGTGATTTTTCTAAATAAACTCTGCCATCAACAATTTTTAAAGAGTTGACCATCGCAAAAATCGACTCTCTTGCTGTCTTTATTATTTTTTCATTTAATTCAACAAATTTAAGTTCACCTTTATTATTACCATCATAAATTTGTTCAATAGTTAGACCGATGGATTCTGCGAGTAATCCAGGAAGAGATCTTAATCCTTCTTGTTCTCTCTCTAAAGATGCAATATTTACAAGTGTTGCAACAGCTTCTTCTGCTGTTGGAGCTTCTCCAATAGTATGAAGACCGCAAGGTAATAATCTACTTTCAATTTCCATCAACTGTTTATAGACATTCCCAACAAATAAATCTCTTTCATCCATTGAAAGTTCTTCTACGTCTTTTGAAGGAAGCTCTACATCTTTGTCAAGGTTACATTGTTTAGAAGTCTCAACTATTGCATTAACAATTTGAATACCCCTGCTATTTTCTCTTAATTGTTGATAAGAACCAACGAGTTCACTTAGTTCTTTAAGTCCTTTGTAGAGTCCTGCATTTTCCGCTGGAGGAGTCAGATAACTAATTGTTGAAGCATATCCTCTTCTCTTGGCAATTGTTGCTTCAGATGGATTATTCGCAGCATAGTAATACAAATTAGGCAATGATCCAATGAGAGAATCCGGATAGCAAGTTTCACTCATGCCCATCTGCTTCCCAGGCATAAATTCAAGTGATCCGTGAGTTCCAAAATGAAGAACAGCATCAGCTCCCCAGATTTTTTCTACATAGGTGTAATATGCGGCAAAACCATGATGAGGGCTTGCACTTCTTGAATAAAGTAACCTCATTGGATCACCTTCGTAACCGAATGTAGGTTGAACACCTATAAAAACATTTCCAAAATGTTTTCCGTAAATAAGTAAATTTTGTCCGTCACTATTTAGGTTCCCAGGCGGTTTACCCCAATTCTCTTCAAGTCTTTGTGAATATGGTGTGAACTCTTCGTATTCTTTTACTGACATTTTATGAGCAATATTTAACTCGGGAGAGCCGTCCATTGCTTCAGGGTTATTAATTACTTTTTCCATTAATTCTTTTGAATTACTAGGAAGTTCATCTATTTGATATCCTTTCGATTTCATTTCAAGGAGCACTCTATAAATTGAACCGAAAACATTTAAGTATGCTGCCGTACCAACATTTCCTTTGTCTGGTGGAAAACTAAATACTGTGATGGCTAATTTTTTGTCCTTTCTTTGCTTAACCCTTAAAGTTGACCATTTTATGGCTCTTTCAGCTATTACATCAACTCGATCTTGGAGCGTATGCGCCTTACCTGTCGCATCGTCACGACCTGAGAGAATAATAGGTTCAATAGCACCATCAAGCTCTGGAATTGCAATTTGAAGTGCTACCTGAACTGGGTGTAACCCTAGATCACTATCTTCCCATTCTTGTGTGGTTTGGAAGACTAATGGAAGTGCAACCATATATGGTCTGTTTAACCTTTTTAGGGCTTCAATAGCTTTGGGATGATCTTGTCTTGCTGGCCCACCAACTAGTGCAAATCCTGTTAAAGATACAACCCCGTCTACTATAGGTTTATCCTTATTTATGGAATCATAATAAAATTCATTAACTGGTTTAGAAAAATCTAGACCTCCACAAAAAATAGGTAGTACTCTCGCACCTCTGTATTCCAATTCTTGAATAACAGCAACGTAATGAGCATCATCTCCGGTAACGATATGACTCCTTTGAAGCACTAAACCTATTGTTGGAGTTTTGTCGTCTTTAGGATTTATATCTTTCCTGTTATTTTCCCAATTTTGATATTCTTTAAGACTTTCAAACATGCAAGGAGCAAGAGGATGCCAAATTCCTAAATCTGGGAATGTTTCTGGGTCTTGAATTTTGAATTCTTCTATTTGATCTTTTATGATCTCTGAAACAGCATACTTTTCAGAAATCATTAACAAGAAGTTTTTTAAGTTTTCAGTGGTACCACCTAACCAGTACTGAAAACTCAGAATAAATGTTCTAGCATCTTGAGCTTTTTCTACTGGTAGATATTTAAGTATTGAAGGTAGTGTATTTAATAACTTCAACATTGAATCTTGGAAACTTGCTCCATCAGATTCTTTTTTCTTTTTTATTAAATCTCCAATAATACTTTTAGATTGACCAAGTTGGGCCATGCTAAATGAACCTAACTTATTTAATCTCATTACCTCTGGCATAGAGGGGAAAACTATTGATGCTTTTAGTTTGTCTTTAAATGGAGATACTGCATCAACCACTTTTTGAGCTAGGTCTTCAATGAAAATTAGAGAAGCTACAAATATATCTGCATTAGCTACATCTTCTTTAAAATCTTCAAAATTACTATCATTCCTAAGTTCTTCGATAAGATAGCCGCTAAGATCTATACCTATTGGCCCATTCATTTTATTTATTGACTTTGCAGCTTCCGTTAAGGAATTTTGGTATTGTGGCTCAAGGACAACATAAACTGCTTTTATTACAACTTTGTGTTTGTTATCCTCAACAGGAGATACTCTGCGGTTTGCTGAGCGGACCTGCGTAAACATTGATTTTCTTTAAGTATTTCTACCAGCCTACGAATGAAAAGACGTTATTGTGTGCAATATAAATAGCGTGTAACAACCTTTAAAAAAATTTTTTTTAAAAAAATGATTGAAAATTCTAAAAAACCCATACCAGTACTAGTTTCCGGAGCTTTAGGCAGAATGGGTAGCGAAGTTGTTAATACTGTATTAAATTCTACAGATTGTGAACTTGTCGCAGCAATCGACATAAACGAAAAGAACAATGGCTCAAATATTTCTGAATTATTGAAGGTAAAAAATTGTGATGTTTTTGTCTCAAATGATTTTGAAGGGACCTTATGTTCTGTTAGTCAAAATTATAGAAATGAAAAAATCAAACCTGTTTTGGTTGATTTTACTCATCCTGATTCTGTATATGAAAATACCAGGTCAGCTATTGCATATGGGTTATCGCCAGTAGTAGGAACCACAGGTCTAAGCCCTTCGCAAATACAAGATTTGTCTGTTTTTTCTCAGAAAGCATCGGTTGGTTGTGCAATAATTCCTAATTTTTCAGTAGGTATGGTTCTTCTTCAGCAGGCGGCATCTGTAGCTGCAAGGTTTTACGACAATATTGAATTAATTGAGATGCATCATAATCAAAAAGCTGATTCTCCTAGTGGGACGTGTATAAAAACTGCAGAAATGATTGAAGAATATCCAAAGAAATTTAATCAGAATTTAGTAAAAGAGTCTGAGTCATTGAAAGGTGTACGCGGCGGACTCAGAGATTCAGGAATTAATATACATTCTGTACGATTACCAGGATTACTCGCTCATCAGTTAGTAATTATGGGATCCCCAGGTGAAACTTACACAATTAAACATGACACTATTGATAGAAAGGCATATATGCCAGGAGTCCTACAGGCTATTAAAAAAATTGGTAATTATGAAACTTTAGTTTATGGACTTGAAAAATTGATTTTTTAAAATGATAATTTTAATTAATTCAAGTCAAATATCAAAACTTATTCCTGCAGTTGGTACAGGAAGTCAATTTAAGTACGCGTTGGGGAATCCTAGAAAAATTCTTCAAAGAGTAATAGTTTCTTCAATTGGTGGATTTATCTCATTAATTATTAGTTCGACTGGAGATCAAACTAATAATTTCTGGTTATTCCTATGTGTAGGGTTCTTTTTGTATATCATCTGGGGCCCTATTCTTGAATCAAGTAGAAAAAACTTACAATTTAGAAAATATAAATTTTATTCTATATTTGATGGCTATGTATCAGATATCTATAAAACAGAAAAGATTGAAAGTTCAAGAGAACAATCTAATAGGCAAGGTCGATTAGAAGTTATCGAAAACAAAAGGACTTGGTTAGTACTTGAATTAGAAGATGAAGATGGTTATTTGGAAAAATTAAGTTTTCCTATGGAAAATAAGCACAGTCAAATTAGGGTGGGTTCGAGTATTAGATGTTTAATAACATCTGATAACCGTAACTTTGACAGAGATTTTTATTTGACCGATGCTTGGCTTCCTGAAATTAACTTATGGGTTGGTGAGTACCCCTATTTATTAAGACCGGCATTTGAGGAAATTTGCTATATTTATCTGAATAGATAGTGGATGAATAAATAATACGATGAAAAAAAAATTCAATTTTAAAATTGTTGGATCAGGTCCCACAG
>CACGFX010000023.1 GCA_902572395.1 uncultured Synechococcaceae cyanobacterium | reverse complement strand
CCAAGACAAAAATCTGGGAATAATTTATGCATAGCTGATTTCTATTGTGATTTAAAAAATGATAAACCGATTGATATATTTCCTATGCAGGCAGTAACGATGGGGGATATTGCTAGTGAATATTCTCAAAAATTATTTAAAGAAGATAGATATAGCGATTATTTAATATTTCATGGACTTACAGTGCAATTAGCAGAAGCTCTAGCTGAGTATGTCCATGCATTAATTCGCATTGAATGTGGTTTTAGGACTGAAGAACCAGTTAAAAATAGAGAAATACTAGCTCAAAAATATAGAGGAGCTAGATATTCTTTTGGTTATCCTGCATGTCCACAAGTATCTGATTCAAACATACAATTATCGTTGTTGGATGCAAAAAGAATAAACTTAACCATGGATGAATCTGAACAACTTCATCCAGAACAAAGTACTACAGCTATCATTTCACTACACTCAAAAGCTAAATATTTCAGCGCTTAAGATAAATCTTTAGTTGTTTTCTAAATATTCAATAATTTCTTCCTGTAGTTCTTCCATCGTGTCATTATCACCCAGATCAAGTCCCTCACCCGCTGCATCCTGTGTCAACTCAAGATAATATGAAGCACCATCACTAGATAAAAATTCTAATGCGGAAGTTTCATCACTATCTTTAAATGATTCATAAAGAGCTTTAAATGCTATGTTTTCAGTAAAGTCCCAATCCATAATGAAAAAAACCTTATTAGAATTATTACCTCCTTACCCCCCATACTCGTCAACCTTTTTTAAAGAAATGTTGGTGTTTTATTATTATAAAAAAAATCTATGACCATAAATAATCAAGATCAGTTAAATGTCCTAGGAGAAAAAATTGAGATTTGTAGTTGTGCTCCTATGACAGGGTGGTTCAGAGATGGATTATGCAACTATGACAAAAATGATGGAGGGAATCATTCAATATGTTGTGTAATGGATGATAATTTCCTGAAATATAGTAAATCACAAGGTAATGATTTAATAACTCCCATGCCTATTTATTCCTTCCCAGGACTAAAGGATGGTGATCATTGGTGTATTTGTCTTGATAGGTGGAAACAAGCATTATTAGATGGTCTTGCACCAAAAGTCATATTAGAATCAACGAATATTGTAGTCTTAGAATCAGTACCTCTAGAAAAATTGAAAGAATATCAATTTAATAAAAAGTAATTACAAGTTAATTTTTTTTTTTAAAATGTTTATGATATTTTTTTTTAAATGAGTTTAGAAATATATTGGAAAAAAGCACTAGAACAAACTCAATTATCAATTGATGATGAATCATTATATCCTCTCAAAACTGATATTATTACAAGAGATTTATATGAAAAAGACGACTTCATAATTAGGAAACTCGATACTTCAAAATTTAATAAAAAAAAAATTTATGGTCCTAAGCAAAATCCATTTTGTCCTTGGGAAAAGATACTAGAAATTGATAAAATTGGTGATAATCATCAACTAATATTAAATAAGTACCCTGTACAAAAAGGTCATATTTTACTTATTACAAATGAATGGAAACCTCAAAATGGATGGTTAGATATTAAAGACTGGAGAGCGATGCAACAAGTTAATAAAGATACTAGTGGATTATGGTTTTTCAATAGTTCTCCAACTGCGGGTGCAAGTCAACCTCACAGGCATTTTCAACTTCTGCGTAGATCTAGAGGTGAGATATCATGCCCTAGAGAAAAGTGGTTTTTAGAAATGAACTCATATCAAGATATAAATACCAAGCTAAAAAAAAATATTATTGTATCCAAATTTAATTTTTTAGAAAATTCATCGTCTCTTTTTGAATTTTATTTAGAATTATGCAAGAAATTAGGACTAGGGGACCCTATTAGTGATAAGAAACCGATACATCCTTACAATATTTTAATAACTAATAAATGGATCGCTATAATAAAGAGAAAAAATGATCATATTTATGGTTTCAGTATTAACGGATTAGGGTTTGCAGGATATCTATTAGTAACTGAAAAATCAAATATTAATTATTTAAAGGAATTTGGCCCTGAAAAACTTCTAGAAAGTTTTGTTTGAATACTAGTCAATTACCTCAACTTCTTTATCCCTACTTATTTGGCTTTCTAGAACTTCTATAGATGCAGACACAGAAGCGATTTTTCGTTCAAGTGAATCCTTAATATAATTGAGCATTTCTAATTTCTTATGTTGATAAAAACTTTTTTTCTCTTTAGATGACTTGAAATAACAGTTAAACATTTTTTGTTTTTATTATAAAAAGATATTTAATTTACTTGTGACATGAAAATAAAGTTGGTTTTTATTTAAAAACAATATTGCATATGGACTTTCAATTTTTTTTGAATAAAATTAAATAAATTCCTTACTATTCAAGAAAAATATTATTGAATATTCCTGAAAATTCAAATACAAAAAGAATTTCAATTGATTTACCTGAGGAACTAATTTCCAGGTTTGATCAATTACGAAAAGAGTGGGGATTTAGAGCAAGAGGACCTGTAATTGCAAAGATACTTAAAGAACTTCTTCAAGAAGATGATTTACTACCTAAGAACCAACAGCAAGAAATAGACTTTAACGAGAAAAAGAATAATAATGAAAATTTAAATATTGATGAAGATACTGCATTGGTATTAATTAAATCAGACATTAGAAAAGAAGTTAATGAGATATCTTTGGATAAAAGAGTATTTAATAACAACCAATATAGAGAAAAGGCCAACTCAAACATAAGCCTTCCCAATTTTGTTGAAAAAAAAGTAAATAATCTAAGAAGAAGTATTAATAGTAAAAAATTTAAGGAGAATATTAATGATATTCAAATTAATACAATTAAAGAAACTGATTTAATAAAATGTCGAATTGAGTTAATTAGTCATTGGAAAACCTTATATGGATCAGTTCCTAATGATCATGTAGTAGAAGCTTCGTTGGATTGGTTTGGACGTGATATATGGCCAAATCTTGATGGAACTGAAAATCTACCCTTTACGTGGAGTGCAGCCAATAAATTAATGTCAGAATTATGCCCATTTTGGATAAAGAAAAATCCATCTCTTGAAATTGTTTTATTAATGATTGGCGTTTTAGAAGACCCCTTTGCTACATCAGAACTAATTAATAGGATACCAATACTTATGAGAAGGTTTGTAAGTAGATTTAAGCGAAATAACAGATCAAATTCATTTGAAACATTGGATTCAACAATGACAGTACATAGAGCCCTTAAATTATTAAATTTATCAACATCCGCAGGATCAGCTCATACGTTGCGTAAAATCAGGGAGGCATATAAATCAATAGCCTTAGAGACGCATCCAGATGCTGGAGGATCAACAGATCAAATGAGAAAATTAAATGAAGCTTATCAATTGCTAAAAAATCTATATAAAAATTAGTATACTAAGTCTCAAATAAGACTATACATAAGTCTAATAAATAGTCTCATATAAGATAATTGCTCAGTTCTAAAATTTCTAATTTTCATCAATTATTGTTATTCAAATTTATGGAAACATTAATTATGTATAAATTAAATAAAATAAAATTACTTTGTTTAGAACTTCTTATGTGAGACTCATTATTAGTCTACTTTATAGTCTCATAATAGATAAATAAGATATATTAATTTATAACTTTGATAAATCATACCCAAACTGTTAAATGCCTAGGAAATTAAAAATTGAATAATAAATCTATAAATTATGTCCTTTTAATGTCCAAGAAATTAATAATGGCTATAAAGTCTTGCTATGAAGTGCTTTTATATCTTCCCGTACTGCCTTAAAGACAGTACTACTTATTTTGAAGCTTTTCAATGGCTGTTTGTTTATCAATACTAGGGATATCACTTAATCCGTTAGCATCAAACCAAGGGGCGCTAGCCCAATCAAATCCTTCGCCAAAAGTGTTATCTGGTGCAGTTATATACCAATGACAAGAAGCATCCGGTATATCAACAGCACATTTAGACCAATCATCTGACCACTGAGGGACTTGTACCCACAGAATTGAAGATAGAAGTAGCGATAGCAGATTGATCATGATCTTAATCATACAACATGGATTAGTTTTATAGGATTATTATTTATCTTATATAAGAATTATATTAAGACCAGTTCAGAGTCTCATATGAGATTAACAATATAATTAATTCCTCAATTTAGTATTAAAACATTTTTCAACATTCGAAATGATATTTGAATGTATTGATGTAATGTCCGAGTCCAGCAAAGTTTTATCTTTATCTCTATAAGATAATCTAAATGTATAACTTATATGATCATCTCCAAATTTAGTATCTTCAAAAACATCAAGTAAATTTACATCCTCTAAGAGATTTTTTCCTGTTTTTCTTATCTGTGATGTTATTTCGCTAACTAAAAATTTCTTACTGAAAACAAAATTTATATCCCTTTCCATTTTCGGAACTGTTGGGTATTGCTTATATATTGGAATCCATTTATTTTTTCTTGTACTAGCTGCCAAGAGGTTAGAAACATTTATGTTAAATAAATAAACTTTTTTTAATGACTTCTTTTCTAATATTAGTTTGGGATGTACTTCACCAAAATATCCTGCATCTTTCCCTTCAATAGATATTTTCGCTGTTCTTCCTGGATGAAGAAAATCAATTGAATCAGTTGGTTTATCCTCAATTTTTATGTTTAATGATGATAAAGCCTCCTTTAACTTTCCTCTTGCCTGGTAATAATTAAGATCGTTAACCTTACCCGAATCTATCCATTTTCCAAATTTTTTATTTCCATAAATCGCACCATTCAGAACTTCTTCTTGAATGAACTCAGTTTTATTTTGAAAAACATTTCCAATTTCAAATATATAACAACTTGCTTGTCCAGCTTTTATATTACGGTTAACTATCTCCAAATGTTCTTTCCAGATATTATCTCTAAGACAGCTTGTTTCTAATAACAAAGGATTAGATATCTTTATAAGTTTTTCATCATCTTCAGGAACAAGAGAATAGCTTAGTACCTCGTTAAAACCATTTTCTATAAAACCATTTTTTACTTTTCTCAATGCCAACTGTTCTGATGACAATTTTCCAGGCTTGATTGGATTAGGAAGTTTTAAGTCGAATCTGTCATAGCCTATTAATCTAGCTATTTCTTCAATTAAATCTATTTCTCTTGTTAAATCATGTGATCTATTAGGGATTACTGCTACATCCCAGCCATATTCTTTATCCCTTAAAGTGCAACCTATGAGTGTTAATTTATCAACTATTTCATTATCAGATAAATTTCTTTTTTCAAATTGATCGTTAATTATTAATGGACCAAGAATTTTATGTATTCGATTTCTCCGTAGTTTAATAAATATATCCTCATTACTTAATAAATTTGAAGTATTAATGATTGGTGGATTAATAGAAAAAAATTCTTCTAAAAGATTAATTGCCCTAGTTACTGCACTTATTGTATTTTTTGATGAAATCCCTTTTTCATACCTGCTGCTAGATTCTGTTCTAATGCCTACGGCCTTGGAAGATTTTCTTATTGTAACTGGATTAAAAACAGCGCCTTCAAGGTAAATAGATGAAGTAGTATTACATACAGAAGTCTCTAAACCGCCTATAACCCCAGCAATAGCTACCGGTTTATCACAACAAGTAATAACTGTGATATTGTCATTTAGGTCATATTCTTTACCATCTAAGCAAATAAGGCTTTCGTTATCATTGCCTTTTCTTACAGAGAAATCTTCTGGAGAAACTTCCTTACCAATTAAGTTTGACAGTTTATCTTTATCAAACGCATGCAAAGGTTGACCTTGTTCTAAAAGAATATAATTTGTCAAATCAACTAGAAGATTAATAGATTTTATACCTGATTTTTCTATACGGTCTTTAAGCCAATTTGGCGATAATTTCTCTCCATTTACTCCATCAATGCAGCTTATTGTATAAATGCAATTAGATTCTATAGCCTCTGGACAAAGTTTAATTCCCTTAAGTAAATGAATATCGTATTTGTGTTTTAATTCAGGAAAATTTAAGGTGGATTCTAAAAGGGCAGAAATTTCACGGGCTATACCTATAACAGACATTCCATCAGGTCTATTAGCTGTAATGGCTAAATCATATATAAAATCATTTAATTGAAGCAAGTCAGACCCTGGTGTGCCCAATTCATGTTTTAGGGCCAAATCTTCATCAATGATCTCTATGCCTTCGCTAGAGTCCTCTAAACCCAGTTCCTGCAGTGAACATATCATTCCTTCACTCATGACACCTCTAATTTCACTTCTTTTAATAGTTAAATCAACTGCACTTAAATTCGCGCCCACAGTAGCAATATAAACATAAATATTTGGTTTAATATTCCGCGCACCACAGATAATTTGTAAATTCTTTGAATTACCAATATCGACTTGGCAAATTGAAAGTTTGTCAGATCCTTCGTGTTTTAAAACAGATAATACCTTACCTAAAACAACACCATTTACATTTTTTGAACAATCTTCTAATGATTCAACCTCAAATCCACCAATAGACAATTTCTCAGAGAGATCTTCAGGAGTAGAAGTAATTTCTACTAAATTTTTCAACCAATTTTGAGAAACTTTCATATATATTTTTTAATCAATTGATGATAAAAGAAATGAGTATATCTTCAAAAAAGTTTGTTAAAGATGTACAATAGAAAATTATACAATAGAGTATCAATTAAAATGGCCAAAAAAGGGACAAGAGTTGTAGTGACCCTGGAATGTACCGAAGCTAGGACAAGCACAGATCCTAAGAGATCAAATGGTGTCTCAAGATATACTACTGAAAAGAATCGTAGAAATACAACTGAAAGATTAGAACTAAAAAAGTTTAATCCTCATTTAAACAGAATGACAATTCACAAAGAAATTAAGTAATCAAATCAAATCAAATTAAATCATGCCTAATTCAATTTTTAAAAAACAACTATCACCTATCAAACCTGGAGATCCTATTGACTATAAGGATGTAGAACTACTAAAAAAATTCATAACTGAGAGGGGAAAAATCTTACCAAGAAGAATGACAGGTTTAACCTCTAAGCAACAAAGAGATCTCACATTAGCTGTTAAGAGAGCAAGAATTGTAGCTCTTTTACCCTTCGTAAATCCTGAAGGATAATTTCATATTGAATATAGTTGGCACTATAATTAATATTTCAAATATTTGAAAGATTTAACTAATTTAAAAACATATATTATTGACTCTGATGATCCACATGAGGTTGATGACGCTATTTCATTAGAAATAAAAGAAGGAAATAAAAAAAATTTATGGATACATATTACTAATCCATGCAAACTCTTTTTGCATGACTCTAATGTTGATTTAAATGCAAGAAAGAGAAATAGCAGTTTATATTTAATTGATCAATATATCCCAATGCTCCCTAAGGATATTCTTGAAAAAGCAAATCTAGCTCAAAATAAAGTTTCAGAAACTATTAGTGCATCAATAGAATTCAATGATGATGGATCAATAAATAAATATGAAATTACTGAAGCAATAATAAAACCAAAATATCAATTAACATATGAAGATGCGAATGAAATATTAGAAATAGAACCTAAAGAAGAAATAGAATTAATTGAGATTAAAAATTTATTAGAAAAAAGTATTACATTCAGAAAGAAACAAGGAGCAATTATTTTTGAAAGTCCTAATAATAAAATTAAATTATATGAGGATAAAGTTTTACTAACTAAATTAGAGAAAACAATATCACAAATTATAGTTGCAGAATCAATGATATTAATGGGTTATGTAACAAGTTTATTTATTGATAAATATGATTTAGCGGCTGCATTTAGGATTCAAAAAATAAACTGCAAACCATCTGAAATACTTAATAGATATAAAGATAGTGATATTAAATATATAATACTAAAACAATATATGGGAAGAAGTTACATTACTACTAAACCAGGAATCCATGAATCATTAGGCCTTAAAATGTATGTACAATGTACATCACCATTAAGAAGATATCTTGATTTGATTATACAAAGACAAGTCTATAACAAACTTAATAGTTACGAAAATTTAAGTAAAGATACAGTCTCTAAGATTATTGATTTTTCAAAAAATAGACAATCAGAGAATAATAATATTTAAAAATGATAAATTTAAGTATTTAAAATTATTTTTTAAAAATGAAAAAAAACCTTTTTATAAAATAATTTTTGTTAAGTGGATTAACCATAAAAAAAATATTGCTTTGGTTTATTTTCCAGATTATTCATTAGAAATACTTATTACTCTTTTTGTATCAATAGAAATATATAGTAATAAAATATATAAAGTTAAATATATTATAAATGATAGTAATCTTTTAGAATTTATTTATTAATAAGATAATAAATATAATAGGTTGTTATTAGTTTAAAAATTATCTGTTAGTATTAATAAAAAAGCTTTATGACTTTTGTCATTACTACACCTTTATACTATGTTAATGATAAACCTCATTTAGGAAGTGTATATACAACAATAATTTGTGACTCAATAGCTAGGTATAAAAGGCTTGCAGGTGAAGATGTTATTTTCATCACTGGTGTTGATGAACATGGTTTAAAAATACAAAGAACAGCTAATGAAAAGGGTATTGAACCAAAATCACATTGTGATGAAATCTCAGAAGTCTTTAATAATAATTGGAAAAATTGGAATATATCCTTTGATAAATTTATAAGAACAAGCTCAAAAAATCATGAATTTGTCGTTAATGAATTTTATGAAAGAGTAAAAGCATCAGATGATATCTATATGGGAGTTCAAAAAGGTTGGTATTGTGTAGGTTGTGAAGAATTTAAAGATAATCCAGAAAACTCATCAACATACAAGTGCCCCATACATCAAAAAAATCTAGAATGGAAAAATGAAGAGAATCTCTTTTTTCGGCTTTCAAAATATCAAAAAGAAATTGAGAAAATAATCAACGAACCTTCCTTTATAGAGCCAATAGAAAGAAAGAATGAAATTATAAATTTTGTGTCTAGAGGTTTAAAGGATTTTTCAATTTCAAGAACAAATGTCTCATGGGGAATTCCAGTCCCTGGTTACGATAACCATACCTTTTATGTATGGTTTGATGCTTTACTTGGATATGTAAGTGCCATTAGCTCTGACGCGACAGAACATTCATTGGGAAAATCAATTAGTGGAGGATGGCCAGCTGATGTTCATTTTATTGGTAAAGATATTCTGAGATTTCATGCTGTATATTGGCCCGCAATGCTCATTTCTGCCAATATGAAAGTTCCTAAAAAGGTTTTTGGCCATGGCTTTCTTACAAGAGAGGGGCAAAAAATGGGTAAAAGCTTGGGAAATGTACTCGACCCTGATTTATTACTTACAAAATATGGAAATGATCCTGTAAGGTGGTACCTCATTAAAGACATATCACTAGGAAATGATGGGGATTTTCAAGATAAAAGATTTGTTGACATTATTAATAATGACTTAGCTAATACAATTGGTAATTTATTAAATAGAACATTATCCATGTCTAGAAAATGGTTTGATAATAAAGTACCAAGTAATGAAAAAATTTTAGGTGAAAATAAATTAGAGAATTCTGCCAAAATTGCAGTCAAAAACTATATTTATAACTTTGATAACTACAAATTAGATCTAGCAGCTAATGAAGTCCTTAGCTTAGCAATTAATACAAATTTGTATTTGAATGATAATCAGCCATGGCTGCTAATAAAAGATATAGATAATCTACCTCTTGTTAAACAAATTATTTATAACGTTTTAGAAAGTACCCGAATAATAGGATTGTTATTGATACCTTTATTGCCCGAATTATCTACAAAAATTAATGAGCAACTTGGTTCTATATATACAGAAGAAATTCCTTGGAAACAACAATTAAGTTGGGGATTATTAGTAAGTAACTCAAGTCTTCCTAAACCCACTCCAATCATAAATAAACTGGAGTATGAGCAACATTTATAGATTAATAATTTTCCTTCCATTATTTAT
This sequence comes from uncultured Synechococcaceae cyanobacterium, assembly GCA_902572395.1. Classification (GTDB taxonomy): domain Bacteria; phylum Cyanobacteriota; class Cyanobacteriia; order PCC-6307; family Cyanobiaceae; genus Prochlorococcus_A. The sequence continues at coordinate 5,540 of CACGFX010000023.1, read as the reverse complement.
GCTTGGTTGCACACCAAATGTAATTGATGAAAATAAAGTAATACAAAAAATAGAAAGTTTAGATATGGCAATTTTCTCTAAAAGTGGAGATAAAATATATTCAATTAGCAGTCCAAATTCAAGTTATGACAATATTGAATTAAAATTCGAATTAAAAAAACCTATCATAAATATTCTTAATGGAGAAGAAACTAAATATATTATTAGTTCAGAAGAATCTACATTATCAGACAACAATAAACTCCTGAAATTGAAAGGGAATGTTAAATTAAAAACTCTTAAAAAAGATGGGGATTTTTTATATGCTGATAATTTTATTTGGAATATAGAAAATACTAACTATCTTTTAGAGGGTAATATAAGATTTGAAAATCAATATATCATCTTAAATTCAGGAAAAGCCATATTGGGTTTAGATAACATAATTGAATTTTTCAATCCAGTAAAATATATAATAAAAGATGAAAATAACGAAAATAAGTATGAGATAAATTCAGAAAATGCTTACTATAATTTATCTACTGAATCAGTGAGTTTTAAAGCTAAAGATAAAAGAGTAAAATCAATAATTTATTTTTAAATATTATTTTTTGAAAAAATATTATTAATTTTTTTGGACCAGTTATTTATCCATTTTTCATCAGACTTCGTAAAACACTTAGTCCTCCAGCCTCCAATCAATATAAAAGCCTTACTATTTATAGGTACAACTAGAATAGATGGAATATCGGCACAAAAAGTAAAAAATTCATCTCTTCCAGGAAAGAATTTAGTGTTTGCTAATGATATTAATTTCATATCTTTTATAGATCTCAGACAAGTTTCCCCAGGTTTAAAATCATTACTTGAAGTGATTCCTCTCCTCAATATATTAACGCCATCATTGTGGATTAATATTGCTGCTGCAGCTGTAGAAGTTAATATTGCTTCGGAACCCCATGCTAGTTCATCAATAACTTCATCCGGCATGTTTCTATCGAAGAGAAAGTTATTTTCTCCTTTTAAAGTAGATTTCTCACCAGCTAATGGTTCGAATTGTTTAAATAAAAAACCTATCAATATAATAATTACTGAAGCTATTGCGGCTAACAATTGTGCTCTTTCAAGCTCAGGAGTGATTGTTTCTATTGAAATAAAATTTGCTATCTGAAAAATAAAAAGTATGGCACCGATTAATATTAATGATTTCCCATTGAATCCCATCTTTTAAATATGTTATTTCTAATTAAATTATGCAAATATTATATTGTTTAGTAGATTTAAAAAAGCTCAAACATATGGTTTTTAATATATAATTAACCAAAACCTTTTAAAATGAACCTAAAATTCAATAAATATATACTATCTCTTATTTTTACTGGATTAATTTTTATTATCCCTTCGACTACATACGCAAATGAAATTCCTAATATAAATAAATATTTTGGTATTACTCAACAGAAGACTGTTATAAATTACGAAAAAAGTCAGCCTTCATCTATTGACAACCCTGTAGTTGATCCAAATTTTAACACTATGAGATCAAAAGATACTGAAAGCTCAACTGCTACTTATATAGTTATAGGTTTGTTAATTGCTGCCACAATTATCCCTTTAGCAACATGGTGGTATTTCTCTAAATAATAGAGAATTTATGAATGCCAAAAATTCAAGTATTAGTGAATATTCATCTTATATAGTTTTTATTACAGGGGGGACAAAGAGTGGCAAAAGTGAATTCGCTGAGCATCTTGCAAAGGGGGTAAAAAAACTATCCTATGTTGCCTTATCTGAAAACAATTTGGATGATAAAGAATGGCAAGATAAAATTTATTTACATCGAAAAAGAAGGCCTAAAGATTGGAAATTAATAGAAACGACAGATCTATTAAATACATTAAGAAAAGAAGAAGGTCCATTATTAATAGATTCTATTGGCGGATTCGTTATGAAAAGTATTGGCAAGGAACAAAATGAATGGTTAACAAAAATGAATTCACTTATAAGTCTCTTAATAAAAAGAAAAAGCATAACAATTATTGTTGGAGAACAAGTAGGTTGGAGTCTGGTCTCTGAATATAAAATTGGTAATAAATATATTCAAAGAATCGGCGAACTTCAAAAGAGAATAACTAAAATATCAAAAGATAATTGGCTGGCTATAAACGGCAGAGCAATCAAAATAGATGAAATAAGTATTGAAATACCTACTTAAATTGGAAGTCGCTCTTTTTGAACCTAGAATCCCACAAAATACTGGTAATATTGCCAGATCATGTGCTGCGTTTAATATACCTTTAAATCTTATAGAGCCCTTGGGTTTTAAGCTAGAAGATAAATATTTAAAAAGAGCAGGATTAGACTATTGGCCTCTAGTTACTGTTAATCAGTATGAGAATTTTGAAAAATTTTTATCGTCAAAATCAAAAAAAAGAATAATTTCTTTTAGTAAAAAAAATGGATTATATTTGAAGGATTTTAAATTTAAGCAAGATGATATTTTGCTTTTTGGAAGAGAAGATTCAGGATTACCCGATTCCATTATTGATAAAAGCGACTTTTTAATATCAATATTTATGCCGAATATACAGACTGGAAACAATGATCAAAAAGGTGTCAGAAGTCTAAATCTTTCTGTAGCATGCGGAATTGCTATATATGAGGCCCACAAACAAATAAATTTTCAAAATGGTAATTAAGTACAACCAATGCCTTACAATATTCCCATGTCTCGGTAGCTCAGCTGGTTAGAGCGGCGGATTCATAGCCCGCAGGTCGCGTGTTCAAGTCACGCTCGAGACATTTTCAATACTTTTCAATTGAAGAACATAGGTGAAATTTTAATTTAATTAAACTATTAAAGACAATAATGTTTAATTCACTCGGCACAGTTCTAGATCCAAACAAATCTAAAGCAAAATATCCAGAAGCAAGAGTTATAGTTCTTGATGACAACTTTAATACTTTTCAGCATGTCGCAAATTGTCTTCTAACAATTATCCCAAGCATGAGTGAACAAAGAGCATGGGATCTAACCATCAAAGTTGACAGGACAGGCTCTGCAGAGGTATGGAGAGGTAATCTTGAACAGGCAGAGTTATATCATGAGCAACTATTCAGCAAAGGATTAACAATGGCTCCAATTGAGAAAACATAAAATAAGTAAGATTGACAGAAAATTTTTGGCTTATAAATTCGAATCGTTCAAGAGTTAAAAGGTTTTCAAAGAATAATCAAAATAAAGATAAATTTTTTGAATATATGTTTATTGACTCTGGAAGGATACTTGAGGTTTTAGGAAAAGAACCACCTCTTATGACAACCAAAGAAGAACTTAAAGTTGAAAAAGCTAGAGATAAATGGAGAAAGTTAAACTCTCAAGCTTGGAGGAAAACCAATCCAGTTTGGGAAGACTATTAGTATCCAATATTGTTACTAGGATTAGTTATATAAATTATGAGATTTAGGACGTAGTTAGCGGGTAAATTTAATGGCTTCAAAAGTAACAAAGCCATTCCTTGAGTCACATTAAATTCTTTATTTTTCATAAAAAAATAAAAGTCTCATTCTAATTATAAAAAGACTATCAAAAACAAACTAAAAATACTAAAAAAAAGATATATAAGAATTAATTGATTAAGGACTTTCAAGATATCTAATATCTAAACTTATTTTAAAAAATATAGATTTAGGATTACTTGTTATTATTTTTAAACAAAAAAATCCACGTTATAGTTTAATAATGTTTACTAATAAATATTTTTAAATACCCAATGAAGTATCTCATCTTAAGCAAAAGATCAAGAACCTTATTAGGTTTTGGAATAGTTGCTATAAGTATTGGATTAATATCAAAAAAAGTAATTAACTATCCAGCCGGAGGATGTATGAAAGGTACTCAAGAAATATCCTTTTATATCAGCCATTAATCATCTTACATTTTCCTTAATTCTTAAATCCAGTCAACTTTGATAACTCTTTTAGTGAAAGTACACCTAAAACTAGTTTTCCATTTATTTCCCATGTGGGAAACCCTTTAATTTTTTTATCAATGCATAATTGAGTTTGACTGTTTATGCCATCTCTTGCACATTCAACTACATTAAGTTCTCTATAAGCTTGCTTTCCAAATAATTCACTTTGATTAAGGCAATTAGGACACCAATATGCTGAATATTTAACTACACCATTATCTTTAAGGTATTTTGCCAACTCGATAGATTCCCTAGTACTTTCTGAGGTGACAATAAGTTCTCTCTGATTATTTAAGTGGGAGCCATATACAACACTTGGTAAAGTAAGCAAAACTATTAGTGGCATTAATAGGGGTTTCATTTATTTACTACTTTTCCTCCATATTTTCTAACTATCTTATCAAGCAAAATTCGTATATCTTTATTTTTAAGTTTCTCTATTTGCTGAAGATTTTCAAGAAGATCACATATTTGATCCTGCGTATCTTCATTTAATTCACTTACTGCCATTTATATTTAGAGTTTTTATAATCCAATTTTAAATCAAATGTAAATTTACATACTTATTGTATTTATATTTTTTTATTGCTATTTTTTTTAAAGCGGGCTAAGGTTCATATCTCCACGAGGATTTAGTCCGCTGAATTTTAAAAGATTCAATTTACTTTGAATCCTCTTTAAGAAGCTGATTAGAAATATTCAATAGTATTTATCTTTGCTTAATTTCTAAATTCCATTGAAAGGCATTCTCAATTAAACATTAATAGTGTGACACTATTTATTCAATAATGTTGTTATTTCGCTTCATAATTTTCTTAAAATACTTAAACTCAATAAATTCATGCATTATTTTTATATTTTCAGATAATACTTTTTTATTAACTGCATATTCATCCACATTAAGCGGAGATTTATTACTTTCAGAAAATGTTTCGTGATCAAAAGAAAAGTTTATAAAATCTCGTCCATCATTTTGATTTTGATCATATGTTTCATTTAACACACCTCGAGACCTTAACGCTTCCTCAACCAATAAACCTGTGACCTTTGACTGACTAAACTCATTAGCTGTGCACAATTTTTCAATAATTTCATGCACTTCTTCACTTGGCAAAAAACCAATTCTTTTCCTCGGAGAGGGCATAATAAAAAAATTAGTGTCACACTTGCACATTATAAGTGTTGCACTATATTTAATTTAAGTCAACTAATTTTGTTATGCATATTTTATTATTTCCTGTCGGATTAATTCTTTGGTATCTAGCTTATGAAGCAAAACCTATAATTAATGATGCAGTAACACTTAATTGGGAAGAAAAAAATACAATTAAAAGAAATAAACTTTCAAATATAATCAACGAAAGCTTTTAAAATTTACTGTTAATCGATTTTGACCATTCCTTGTGCTTATTATCTAGATCTGAGATTAACTGTTTTTGATAAGTAAATTTGAGATGATTTTCGTTAAGTGATTTTTTTGTGATAATCATCTCTTTAGAAAAAAAATAAGGAGAGTTAGAACTACTAATTTTTTTTTGAGCTTCCATATAATGAATTCATCTATTTTTTTTATATGACTATAAAGGT
>CACGFX010000022.1 GCA_902572395.1 uncultured Synechococcaceae cyanobacterium | reverse complement strand
TCTAAATCCACCTCTTTTGAATCAATGTCTCTATAACCAACTAAAACATCATTCTCTAACCAATTTTTACAGAAAATACATATCGCTTCTAACTTATTTCCAGGATAATTATTAAGCCAATCTCGTAAATTTTCATCAGAACTACTTGAAAACCTTGCAGAGGCCTGGTCAATATCAGCTAAAAGCAAATCTAAACAACCAACTAGAGGCATTGAATCAAAACCAGATAAATTTAGTTTCTTTAAAATTCTCCTCGCTTCAAATAATTTTTCCGGCTTTCTTCTAGAGAAACCAATAGCTGTTAAGGATAGAAATGCTAAAAATCCTGCTTCTAATGATCCTCTTTTTTGTAATTCAAGAAACAAATCAACCTGTTCTTGCACTGTCAAAAATGCCTTAATTTGTTGAAAAAAAACTTCAAACTCTTGCTGATTTAAATAATCTTTATGTTCAGATTTATTATTACCTTCCAAACCACCTCTTTTGATTATTAAATTTTCCAACATACTTAAGCCTTTTTTATGAGACTCTTGATCATTTAGATCCCTACTAAGTAGATCTAGAATTCTGTAAGGAAGCAAAGCAACCAAATCTTCTTCAAGTTCTTTTCTTATGTCTCCAAGCTTTCCCATTCTTTGTAAAAGTTGTATACCTTCATTTAAAAAGTCTGCCGCGTTCGAATAAGATCTAAGCTGTTGTTCTTGAATTGCAGAATCTCTAGCTGTTAAAGCAGCCAATAATGTTAAATCAGCTTCTCTACTACTTCCTAAAGCTGGAGTTTTGGGGGGTTGCAATGATTTTCTCGTAATTTTAAAAGCTTCTTTTGGTGAACCCGATTCCCAAAGAAGTATTAAGCCTGCTACTTCTCTATTTGAGGAAAAATCTAATCCAGACTTCCCATTTAATAACAAATTTTCATACTCTCTTCTGGTTTCTGGATCTGTAAGTAGATCGGCAGTGAGACGAAGCAACTCAGATCTTTGGGTTAAAACTTCGTAAGTAAAACCTGCATCAGGTGTTTTATCTAACCGTAATTGAAACGCCCTTAATATTTCCTCAGAAGTTGCAGAAGGGCTTACGCCAATTAAACGAAAATGGTCTAGAGGAAGTTCCAAACAAATATCCTATTGAAAATTCTTAGATAAATTTTATCAAGTTAAAAAATTTTTTCACAAGGTCTAACAGAGTTATTAAAAAAAATCATGAAAATCGCCCTTCACAGCTTAGAATGTTAACAAATCAAAACTTCGTTAAGGTATTTTTCTTGGAAACACACGTAGAGAGAATCTCAAATCTTCAAGACACAAAAAAAGCCGAATTAGATCGAGAAACCGGATTATTTCTTTATGAAGACATGACGCTTGGTCGCAGGTTTGAAGATAAGTGTGCAGAAATGTATTACAGGGGAAAAATGTTTGGTTTCGTTCATTTATATAACGGTCAAGAGGCTATAAGCACGGGAGTAATTGGCGCCATGACAAAGAAACATGATTGGTTTTGCAGTACCTATCGCGATCATGTTCATGCACTCAGTGCGGGTGTTCCCTCATTTGAAGTAATGAGTGAACTTTTTGGTAAAGCTACTGGTTGTAGCAAAGGCCGAGGTGGATCCATGCATTTATTTTCAAGAGAGCATCACTTACTCGGAGGATATGCATTTATTGGAGAAGGAATTCCAGTTGCCCTAGGGGCAGCCTTTTCAAGTAAATATAAAAAGGAAGTTGCTGGCAATAGTAATAGTGATGCAGTAACTGCAGCATTCTTTGGGGATGGGACTTGCAATAATGGGCAGTTTTTTGAATGTTTAAATATGGCCCAATTATGGAAATTACCCATAATTTTTGTTGTTGAAAATAATAAATGGGCTATAGGTATGGCTCACGATAGAGCTACTAGTAATCCTGAAATCTGGAGAAAAGCGTCTGCTTTTGGTATGCACGGCGAGGAAGTTGATGGAATGGATGTATTAGCAGTTAGAGGAGCAGCACAAAGAGCAATTGAGCGCGCTAGAGCTGGAGAAGGTCCCACACTTTTAGAATGTTTGACTTATAGATATAGAGGACATTCTCTTGCAGATCCAGATGAATTAAGGTCTGAAAAAGAGAAGGAGTTTTGGGGAAAAAGAGATCCTATTAAGAAATTAGCCAAAGAAATTATTGACGGCAAATTCGCAACGGAAGAAGAACTAAAAATTATTGAAAAGAAAATTGATGCAGAGATATCGGAGTCAGTTAAAAATGCTATTGAAGCTCCCGAACCCCCTTCAGAAGAATTAACAAAATATATTTGGGCAGAAGATTAGATTAAATACCGCTAGGTAATTTTCTGGTTAAATTCCTTAATTTTCTTAGTGCCTTAAGTTCAACTTGTCTTACTCTTTCTCTGGAAACTTCTAATAATCTTCCAATTTCAGCAAGTGTGTGCCTCTCATTTGCATCAAGTCCAAATCTTAATTTGAGAACATGTTGTTCTTGCTCGCTTAAATGACTTAACCACTTACCAAGTTGCTCTTGATGCATTTTTTGTTCAACTTGATCTAAAGGTTCTTCATTATTACTATCAGCAATTAAATCACCTAAAAAGCTTCTGCCGTCATCGCCATTTACTGGAGCATCTAAACTACTTGTCGATAAAGCTTGTCTCAAAACTGAATCCAATTCTTCTACATCAATTTCCATCGCCTCTGCAATTTCAATCCTGCTTGGCATAGCACCAAGTTTATGAGCCAAATCTCTACTTACCTTCCTAATAGTAGCTAACCTTTCACTTAAGTGAACAGGCAACCGGATTGTTCTTGATTGACATGCAATTGCTCTTGTCATACTCTGTCTAATCCACCAAAAAGCGTAAGTAGAAAACTTATATCCCCTTGTCGGATCAAATTTTTCAACAGCCCTCTCCAACCCAAGAGAACCTTCCTGTACTAAATCAAGAAGTTCCAGTCCTTTACCTTGATATTTTTTTGCAACACTGACAACTAATCTTAAATTAGCTTTCATCATTCTTTCTTTAGCTCTTCGACCAATTTTTATTGTTCTTTTTTGCTGGATTGTAAATTCATTAGTCTTTTCATTTAATTGTCCATCTTCTGTAAGAATCATCATCTTTTGGACTTGGTTACCCAATTCAATCTCTTCGGCAGGTGTTAATAAAGGGACTCTACCGATATTCTGCAAATACCAGCTAATTGGATCATTACCTCTTCTCTTGGGAGGTTCTGCTTGTGTTGGTAATGCTGAAACCATACTTTGACCTCATTTAGGTAATAAGACTCTCCTACACTTTTGAAGAAATAGCTAAATATTTAATGCGCGCTTCAGATTTCAAGTTATATTTGTACACTTATGTGTTTAAAACTATAAATAACTCTCTTAAATTGTTTCTTTCAAGATATTTGTCTCATTTTTAAATTTCGCATTAATTTTGACAATTCGTCGCCAATAGCAGAAGCATTTGACCCTTTTTTGCAGTTTGATGCAGCAAATGAATGCAAAAGTACGTATTTAGCAAAAAAATCTGTTGTTATGTTTCTACAAAAGGTTAAATCAATCGCAGAACTACCAGCTATAAATCCAGATAAAAGATCACCCAATCCAGCTCGAGCTGTGTGTGAATCAGTCCCAAAAAGTTGCCAAACCTTTTTATTATCAGCGACTATGCTATTAGCTCCCTTTAACAAAACACTTATGTTAAATTCTTGCGCAGCATTAAGAGCTTTTTCAACATTAGTCTCGCATTTGATATTAGGGAATAACCTCGAAAATTCTTTGCTATGAGGTGTTATCCATGTCTTAAATCTTCTTTCTAAGAAGAATTTTGAACATAATTTAGATTCCGAAATTCTATTGAGTGCATCCGCATCCAAGATCAATAATCCTTCAAAACCAGTGAGAATGTCTTTTGCTTTTTGCCAATCATCATTATCAATTCCTATTCCTGGGCCGACAGCTACTGAATCAAATGCACTTAAATCAATATTTTTTAATGCACTAAATAAAGATGCATTTCCATTTTGATTAGATTGCATAGTATCCTTTAAAACTATTTCTGGAGCAACTTGCCAAATAGATTCAGCAACTAACTTTGGCAGGACAGCTGAGATATAGCCTGCTCCACTTGATATCGCGCCTTTTAATGCTAAGTATGCAGCACCAGGATATTTTTCACTTCCAGCTATTAATAATGTTCTACCTCTTTTATATTTGTTGGAATTTTTTGGTAAAGAAGGTAAATCAATATTTTTTAAATCTTTGTAAGTAACCTTAAAAATCTTTTTATCAACTTTGGAAAGTTTACTAATAGGTACCCCAACATCTATATGGTGCAATTCTCCAATAAAAGGTAATGCAGAATCTTGCGTCAACCCAATCTTATTAAGACCAATTGCCAAGGTATGGTCTGCCTTTACTGCGTTATCTAAAAAAGGCTCTCCTTTATCAGGACATAATCCTGTTGGAATATCAATACTTATTACCTTGCCATATTTGTTATGAAATTTTTGATTAAAAAGTTTAATTAATTTATTATCAACTTTTCTCCTTTGATTATTACCAAAAACTGCATCAATCCAAAGTTCTTTACCATTTACATCAGGGGGCTCTACTAATTTTGTGACACCAATAGAGGTAAGATAATTAAGGTGGTTATTTGTTAATGTTTTTTTTATCGGAAATGGACACCATACCTTTACTAAAAAACCTTTCAAAAAAAGCTCTCTAGCTATTACTGCACCATCCCCACCATTATGCCCAGGACCTATAAAAACAGTTATGCCGTACTTTAGAAGAGGTTTCCTTCTAAAGAGCCATCTACTAATTTGAATACCAGCTTTTTCCATCAATGCTTCTTGAGGCATTCCATCAGAAAACATTTCTTTCTCTAATATCAACATTTGCTTTGAATCAACAATTAAATGTTTAGAGTCAATTGTTGGCCATACAATTTCGTTCATAATTAGTACAAAGCAAATGAAGAACTGTTCAAAAATTTAAACTTCCATGTTAAAGAAACAAAAGGATAAAAAATTAGAGAACTTTTTTTCTTCTAATAATAAAACTAAAAAGAAGAAAAATATTATTGTAGGTCTTTCTGGTGGCGTAGATAGTTCCCTTTCAGCTGCTCTTCTTGTAGAAAGAGGCTGGAATGTTGAGGGACTAACTCTTTGGCTAATGAAAGGACAAGGCTCCTGTTGTTCTGAAGGATTAGTAGATGCTGCTGGCCTTTGTGAAGATTTGGGAATTAATCATAAAATAATAGACTCAAGAGAAATTTTCGAAAGAGAGGTAATTAAAAAAACTACTGAAAGCTATGAGAAAGGATTCACTCCACTTCCATGTTCGATGTGCAACAAGAATGTGAAGTTTGAAGAGATGCTTAATTACGCAATAAACAAAAAAGAATTTACCCATATTGCGACCGGACATTACGCAAGGATAAAAAAATTATCTTATTCTGGAAAACTTGATTACAAGAGCTTTGTATTTAAGGACTTCCTTCTTCTAAGAGGTGCTGACGAAAACAAAGACCAAAGTTATTTTCTTTATTCTCTTTCACAAGAAGTACTAAGCAGATTAGAATTTCCTCTTGGTGAAATGAAAAAAGAAGAAACAAGAAAGGAAGCCCTGAGATTAGGCCTTAGAACTGCTCAAAAGCCAGAAAGTCAAGATTTATGTTTAGTTGAGCATTATGGATCAATGCAGAGATTTATCGACAAACATATTGAACCCAAAGAAGGAGAAATTGTGCATGTAAATGGGAAAGTCCTAGGACAGCACAATGGTATTCAGCACTTTACAGTAGGTCAAAGAAAAGGTTTGGGCATCGCTTGGCCTGAACCATTATACGTAAAAAGTTTAGACAGGGTAAAAAACATAGTTTATGTAGCAGATAAAAGTGATCTATTTAATAAAGAAGCAATAATTACTAAGGTTAACTGGGTATCAATTGAAGAACCTAAGCAGGAGATACAAGTAGAAGCACAAATCAGATATAGAAGTCATACAGTAAAAGGAACTTTAATCCCTTTGAAAAATTTAGATAATCCAACTAAAACATTTAAATTAATATTTGAAGAAAGTCAAAGTTCCGTAACACCCGGACAAGCTGCAGTTTTTTATAAAGGAGAAATTTTATTAGGTGGCGGATTAATTAATTAATTTTCCAAAGAAATTTAATCCCATAAAAAATATAAACAATAACAAAATAGGTTTATCTCCAAATTTTGTATAGAAGGTCTTGTCGGATGAAAAATTGGGGAAAACTACTTTATTTTGCTCCACATTTAAATCTAGAAGTTGAATTATTTTCCCATCATCTTTAACTAAACCCGAAGGACCAGTGTTTGATACGAGTAGATTATCTTTTTTATTTTCAATACTTCTCAATCTTGCCAAAGACAAGAATTGATTATAAAGCTTAGTTGGATAGGGATCTAAATTTGCTGCGGTTATTATTAGTTTTGCACCGCTATTAATAGCCTTTCTTATTTTCAATCCATCACTTATTTCATAACAAATAGCAACTGCTAGAGGTTGTGTAAATTTAGGATCAAACAATCTTGAATCAGAGCCAGGTTGGATTCCTCCTACTGCAGACAATCCTCTTGAAAAACGATCTAGAAATCTAGGTATTTTTTCGCCTAGTGGAACAAGTCTATTTTTATCTATAAATGAGGTAAAAGATTTATCTCCAATTTGAAATCCAAGTAAAGAACTTCTTAACTCATTATTAGAATTTCTGAAGCCTCCTGCCAAGGTATTAACCTTAAACCCTTTAGATAAATAAAAATTATTATATAGAGTCCCTTCAGGCGTAACAAGAAGTTTTACTTTGTTTGATAAAGCATGTTTTTGAGCGATAGATAGCTTTTCTTCAATAAATTCATCATTTATTTTTAATTTTTCTCTTGTGGGTATATTAGTTTGCCAAATAGCTACTGGATATTCATAATTTCTTTTAATTGGAGTTGTTAAACCTCCAAATAAATGCAAGAAAATAATAACCAAAAGTCCTAAGAGAAATATTTTTTTAAAGTAAAGTTTTCTTTCCCATCTACCTTGAATATAAAAAATCCAAAATCCAATCAATATTTGTAATACGCATAAACCACTTGCACCAATCCATCTTGCTAAACCAGCAAGATAAATATCACCTGGGATAAGACTCTCTCCTAAACCTATCCAAAAAAAAGGTGTTTGAGAAAGTATCAATTCACCAACACCCCAAGTCAAAGATAAAAAAATTACTTTAACTGTTAAAGGAAATATTTCCATTTTAAAAACTTCTTCTTTCCAGAGAATAATTTCAACTAACAATCCCCATAAATAAACTAATATCCCACCCAAAAAAGCGCAAAATAATAATATTGAAAGGGCGATTATTAAACTTGCAAGCCATGAGAACCCAAGCCATGTCAATGGATGAAGATCATAAAGCCAAGAATGACTTATCAAAACGAAGAAAAAACCCCACCAAAAATTTGCTATTTTTCTCTCATTTCCTTTCCACAAAATAAATAAGGATACTGGCATAAAAACCAGCCAAAAGTGGGTTGAAACAGAAATTCCTCCTAAAATTCCTCCTAAACAAGGGTAAAAATATTGTCTTAGACTTTTAACTTGAGTCGGGATTAACAATCTAAAATTACGAAATTAAATTTATAATCACTCATTTATTGTACCTTCATTCTGTAGACTTAGTTTTAGTAACTTTCAAAATTTAAGTGAAAGAAGTCTTTATTAGTTTTGCAGTTTTTGTTTTTTGTGTTTCATTAACTCTGTTCAGTCAATTTAATTCACCACAAGTTGTTAATGCTGCCGAATCAGAAACTCAGTCAGTACAAAAAACACCTGTTGCTAAATCATCAAATGTCTCAAATAATAATTTATTTGAACTAGACCCATCAGATCCAAATCCTATACTTTTCGCTATGGCAGAAGAAACACCATCAGACAACAATTCAAGGACTACAGAAAGTGGTTTAATTATTGCAGATATCGTAAACGGGGAAGGAGATGAGGCTAGTTCTGGGAAAACAGTTACTGTAAATTACACAGGAACTCTAGAAGATGGGACACAATTTGATACAAGTATCGGCAGAGCTCCATTCAGCTTTCCATTAGGCGCTGGACGAGTAATAAAAGGATGGGACGAAGGTGTAGCAGGCATGAAAGTTGGAGGCAAAAGAAAATTAACAATACCTCCGGAACTTGGATACGGATCAAGAGGAGCTGGAAATGTAATACCTGCTAATGCGACTTTAATATTTGAAGTTGAATTATTAAAAGTCAATTAATTTAAGTAAGAAAAATATCTAAGACTTTTCAATTTAGTTAATCTCCAAGTAATATATATACAACACTAATAATTTGAAATGTTAAGTAAATTCATCAATTCTTTTCTAGATAAAAAATCCCCAATGACAGTCCATGCTCACTGCGATGGTCCTTGTGGTGTTTACGACCCAGCATCTACGAGAGTTGCAGCTGAAGCAGTTTTATCAATGACAAAAAAACTTATTGCATTAGAAGCTCCATCTAGCACTGATTCAGCAGAGTGGGCTGCATACAGTAATACATTTTCTAGATATGTTGCAGTTAAAGAAGAGCAAGCAAAAGAAACAAAGAAAGAGATTCTAATTTTGTGGACAGATTACTTTAAACCAGTTCACTTAGAAACTTATCCAGACTTACATGAAACCATTTGGAAGGCGGCCAAATTGTGCAGTGCATGCAAAGTTAATATTGACTTAGCCCAAGCTGAAGAACTCATGAGTTATGTAGAAAAAATTCATAATATTTTCTGGGCTTCAAAAGGAAGATCAGACGCTTTTGTAAAAGCTAGTTAATCAGAGTTATTTTAAAAAGTTTTTTTGATTTTATTTTATTTTTTTTAGGTATAAGAAAAACTGCGATTATCAGAGGCAAATCGATGTTTCCTTACCTAAAAGAAGGTGATATTGTATTTTTTAAAAAATATAAAAAGAATAAATCAATACTTAAAAATCGACAAATAGTTATTTTTAATCATCCAATTAAAAATAAAAACCTAATAAAAAGGATAAATTCAGTAAATCAAAATAACGTCGAGGTTATTGGCGACAATATTGAATTTAGCGAAGATAGTAAAAAATTTGGATTAATCAATAACGAAAAAATAATTGGGATTGTCACCTCTAAATTAATTATTCCTAAATTAAAAAATTTTTTAATTCAAAAAAACAGAAGCACTTCTTTGAATCCAAAATAATCCCAAAGAGAAGGAAAAACCTCCTGCTAGAGCTATTAATCTTTTAATAAATTTTTGACTTGCTTTAAAGGTAGTAAAAGATATTAAACAAGTAAAAAGATTCATAGTTATGAGTGAACCAATCAAATATGCAATCAAATATAAGCAAGCGCTTGTTAAAGGTAGTGCTAAAGCAGGAAGAACTGCAAGAAAATGTGAACCACCTGCTATACCGTGTAGCAAGCCTAAACCAGTCAAAGCATGTGAGTGCTTATTATTATTTTTTTGTTCCTTAACATGAAAGTGAAAGTGACGATGGGCGATTCCATTCTCATGCTTATGGGAATGCGAGTGGATACTTAATTGAAAAGAATTTTTTATAGCAAATACTCCAACAATTAGAAGTGAAATTCCAACTAGGAATTCGGCAATACTTGAAAATTTGTTTAATGGCGTAATATCCTTTATAAAAATCGCTAGAAAAGCTAACAAGAGGACTCCTGAAGAATGTCCCAAGCCCCATGAAAAACTATTTTTAAGAGCTTTTTGGGGATTATTAATCGCTGCTGGTGCCATTGCAATTAGATGATCAGCGCCACTAACTACATGCACAAATCCTGCTACTATACCTGTTAAAATTACAGTCTGCATATATATTCAGTACAACTTTGTTTATTCAATTTTATAGCACGATTTGAAGTCAATATTAAATTGAGTTAAATAATTTCTTGAACGATTGTTCAATATCAGTTTCTCTCATAAAAGTTTCACCAATTAATACTCCCTTGATTCCAATAGATCTAAGCGATTCTAAATCTTCGGCACAATTAATTCCAGATTCACTTATGGGAATAATATTTTGTTTTAAAAATATATCTGCATATGTATGCATCAATTCTATTGATGTTTTTAAATCCGTTTTAAAAGTCTTTAAGTCCCTGTTATTTATTCCAATCAAATTAAAAGATTTTAACTTTAGAATCCTTTCTAATTCATGAGAATTATGGACTTCAATAAGAACACTCATCTTTAAATTATCAGCTATTTTCTTTAAATAAATTAAATCGTCATCACTTAAAATCGCAGCGATTAATAATATTGCATCAGCACCAGATACCCTTGCTTTATAAATCTGATAAGCAGAAATAATAAAATCTTTGCAGAGTAGAGGGAGATTAGTTGATCTCCTTACAGTTTCGAGTATTTCATAACTACCTTGAAAAAACCTTTTATCGGTAAGTACTGAGATACATGATGCACCCAATCCTTCATAGCAAATTGCTATGTTTTCAGGGTTAAAATCTTTTCTAATAACTCCTTTACTCGGACTAGCTTTTTTTATTTCAGCAATAACTCCTGGTTTTATTTTTGACTCCAAAATATTTTTATAAAAATCTTTGGGAGTTGGAAGTTTTTCAATCTTTTTGATGAGATCTTCTAAAGAGACTATTTTTTTAAAATTCTTAATTTCAATATCCTTGTGCCACACAATTTCTTCCAGAATATTTTTTGCTTGTGCTTCTCTATGAGGAACAGCATATTCTAAATTTTCTACCCTTACTGTTGGATTTGGTGGCCTGCGTCTTATCTCCATTAATTTTAGAAATTATTTTATTTGAGAAGCCGCTTGTTTATATGCGACCTCAACTACTTCACTAAGAGTAGGATGAGTATGAACTTCTTTAGATAATTCAATTACATCTTGGTTCCTTGAAATAGCGTTCGAAATTTCTTGAATTAAATCAGCTGCATGTAACCCAAAAATATGAGCGCCTAATACTTTCCCATTATCTTTGTTGAAAATCAACTTTAGCAATCCATCACTCTCCAATTCGGCCAATGCTTTTGAATTAGCCTTAAAGAAACTTTTGACAACTCCCAAAGTAAAATTTTCTTTTGTAGATATCTCTTTAGCTTCAACTTCAGAGAGACCAACTGAACTTATCTCTGGGTGAGTAAAGGTGGCTGCGGGGATACTTTTATAGTTAATTTCGACATTACCACCGCAAATATTATCAACAGCAATAGTACCCTGCGCTGCAGCTGTATGGGCAAGCATTAGTTTGCCCGTTACATCTCCAACAGCCCAAATGTTAGGTATTATTTCATTACCATTCTTAACTCTCATTTGATCATCTACAGGAATGAAACCTTTTACTGTTTCGATACCAACCGACTCAAGATTTAAGTTATTACTATTAGGACTTCTGCCAGTTGCGACTAGTACAGCGTCAACTTCTAAAGTTTCTACAACTTCCTTAGATTTTGCATCAGTCAGTTCTATTTTTACAGGGCATCCAGGTATTATTTTTGTCGCAAAGACGTTTGATTTTGTGTCTATATCTCTTGCTTGAATAAGGTTCTTCTTAGCAATTTTAGTGATGTCTGGATCAAACGTTGGCATAATATTCTCCAAAGCCTCGATCATGGTAACTTCACAACCAAGAGCGGTATAAACATCAGCAAATTCTAGACCTATATATCCGCTTCCAATAATTGCTATCCATCTTGGAAGCCACTCAAGTTTAACCGCATCATCGCTAGTAAATACGGTCCTATTATCCAAAGTTATTCCACGGGGCACAAAAGGAGAAGAGCCTGTTGCTATAACGATATTCTTACATGTGAAAATTTTATCAATTCCATTTTTTTCTCTTACACCTACTTTTTGATTTCCTTCAATTCTTCCAATGCCCAAAATAATTTCAACTCCACTTCTTTTCAGAGTTTTTGTTAAATTTTCTCTAACATTTAAAACTAAATTATTTGCATGATCTGCAATTTTTGATCTCTCGAACCTTACTGGTGAAGCATGTATGCCAAATTTAACTAAATGTTCATAATTAGCTATTTCTCTAACTTTTCCACTTGCAGCCAAAAGAGCTTTAGATGGAACACAACCCTTGTTAACACAAGTGCCTCCCATATCAGAAGATTCTATTATTGCGACTTTCAGTCCCTTACCAGCAGCATGTTTAGCGGCATCAAAACCTCCATATCCTGCTCCTATTACGATTAAATCAAAATCAAAACTTGAATCAGTCACTTTTTATTTATTTATTTAGAGGTGTATGCGACTCTTTTTCGTTCTAGTAATAACGGAACTGCAACACAAGCCACATTCAATGATTCTACAATCTCGCTATGCGGAATTGTAATTGTTTCATTAAAAGCTTCTTGAATTTTTTTATGAATACCTTGGCCTTCATTACCCAAAATTAATGCTGTACGTCTAGACCAATCAACTTCCCAGTAGGGTTTTGAAGGTTTTTTTGAACTCTCATTATGGCTACTAGTAGAAAAAATCTTAAATCCTACATTTGATAATTCAGACAAAGACTTAAGTAAAGAATTTAATATTTCTTCTTCAATGCCATCAAATCTTAAAAATGGCAGATGAAAAACTGCACCTGAGGATGCTCTTAATACCTTTTGGCCTAATGGGTGCGCACCTCCAGCTAAAAAAATTGCATTAACACCCGCAGCTAAAGCGGTTCTAAATAGATTACCCATATTCCCAGGATCTTGAATTCTGTCGAGAACAAGAACAAAATCATCTTTTCTATTAAATTGATAATTAGGTATTTCTGAAATCTTTACTAAAGCTGATATTCCATCTGGATTAATTGTTGAAATCGCAGATGCCAAGACATCCTCTGAGACAATATTTATTAATGACTCATCAAATTTTTTGCTTAGATTTTGATTCTTTCTTAGCCATTTTTCGGTAACTAAAATCTTAGAGGGATATTTTCCAGACTTCAGCAATTCTTCAATGAGATGTGTACCCTCTATGCAAAAAAAGTCTTGATCTTTTGGAGATGATCCTCTTTTAAATGATCTAAATCTTTTAACTAGATTATTGTTTTTACTAGTTATTTTTAAAAAAGTATTTTCTATGAGTATTTTGAAAAATTTGTTATCAACTATATTTTAATTACATAAATACTTTGATCAATTATTTATTAAATTTTTATTTCCAAAAAAAAATACATTTTCACGTTTAATTAATATTCATGACGTTACATAGGGTGGACTTAATATTATTAGTTTGTCATGATGAATCTAATAAATTAAGTCTTAATGATTTGCGGAAGCAAAACGAAGTCATATCTTAAATCGCAAAATTTAAAGATTCTTGGCCAAGGCAAGTTAAATGGAATAGTTGAAATAAGTGGTGCGAAGAATTCCGCCTTAGTTTTATTAGCCTCATCATTACTAACTAATGAAAAAATAATTCTTGAAAATGTACCTTTTCTCACTGATATTGAAAAGATGGGGCATATCTTAAAGAATTTAGGAGTGAATTTAGTTCGTAAAAACAACCAACTAGAAATAGATCCAACAACTATTTCGATTAAAGCACTTCCATATCAACTTGTTAAAGGATTAAGAGCTAGCTTCTTTTGTATAGGTGCACTATTAACTAAATTTGGAGAAGCTCAAGTACCGTTGCCAGGTGGATGCAATATTGGTTCAAGGCCAATAGACGAGCACATTAATGGATTAATGGCACTAGGAGCAGACATTATTATTGAAGAGGGAATTGTAAAGGCAAAAACAAGGGGGGACAAAAATAGACTTCATGGCACTCATATTAAATTAAATTGTCCAAGTGTAGGTGCGACTGAAACTTTAATAATGGCAGCATCTTTAGCCAAAGGAAGAACTACTATTGAAAATGCTGCTAGAGAGCCTGAAGTTCAAGATTTATGCCAAATGCTTAATAAAATGGGGGCAAAAATTTATGACTCCGGTAAAGAAACAATTATTATTGATGGTGTTAATAAGCTTGGCGGATGTACCCATAAAGTAATTCCAGACCGGATAGAAGCTGGAACTTTTCTAATAGCTGCTGCTGCAACTTCCTCTTCAATAACAATTTCTCCAGTAATCCCTCATCATCTTGAAGCTGTCACTAATAAGCTTCAAGAGAGTGGCAGTAAAATTACGATTAAAGGTAATTCGATTTCTATCAAGAGTAAAGAGATTAAAGGAGTAGATATTGAAACAGCTCCTTTCCCAGGCTTTCCTACTGATTTGCAGGCACCATTTACAACTCTAATGACAATCGCAAATGGAGAATCAAAGATAACTGAAAAAATTTTCGAAAACAGAATGAATCATATTTATTTACTTAATGAAATGGGCGCCAGTATAAAACTAAACAAAAACGTAGCTCATATCAAAGGCGTTAAAACAATTAATGGGATGAATCTAGTTGGCACAGATTTAAGGTCATCAGCTGCATTAATAATTGCAGGAATCATCGCAAAAGGTAGTAGTAATTTCTATGGATTAGAACATCTAGATAGAGGTTATGAAAATTTTGAATTAAAACTAAAAAATTGCGGTGTAAAAATAATTAGAGAGATAAGTAAAAATACTTTTGAAGAGAATGGATATAAAATTGAACCAAAATCTGGGAACCTTTCAAAGCTCGAAGCAGCTTAGTCTTTTCAAAATATATTTTTAAAACAAAGAAAGTTGATTCAAACGTAAGCAATATTGATTAATGAAATACAACCCAAAAATAATATAAACAAAACTAGAAAGCGATTAGACCAAATTTTATTTAAACCATTAAGTTTGAATTCGTTCATGCCCAAGTCCCACTATTAGATCCGAATGTTGTAAGTATAGTAACTGCAATAAAAAGATAAGGGACAAATTTAAAAGAAAATTTTTTAGCTTGAGTTTTAGACATTTGTTTTTTTATTAATTATAACACAATATTACTAATCATGAAGCTGTCTCCTTCCAAATAAGACTTTTAAGCGCAATTAATCACAAAAATGTATCAGAAATGTTTAAATTTTCTTTCCCCCCTCATTTCTTGTCAGCAAATGCAGTAAATAATTCTGTGTTTTTACCGAAAAGATTAACTATTAACAAACGTTATCTTGATAACTGTTCCTTGACGAAAACAATAGTCAATAAGTTGATTTTTGTTATAATAAAAAAGTTCATTTTTTCAAAAGCCTTGGGAGCGTGGTGGAATTGGTAGACGCACCGCACTCAAAATGCGGCACCTTCGGGTATGTCGGTTCAAGTCCGACCGCTCCCACTATAATGAATACCTATAGTCGATTCGATATATCTTTCAAAAAAGGAAAAGGTTGTTGGTTATGGGACAAAACAGGTAAAAAGTATCTTGATGCAGTAGCTGGCATAGCAACTTGTAGTCTTGGACATAGCGACAGAGTTTTAAGAAGAAGGTTATCAACTCAACTAAAAAAGATTCAGCACATTTCCAATCTTTACAACATTGAAGAACAAGAACAATTAAGCAGAACTTTAACGAATATGAGTTGTGCTAAAAGCGTCTTCTTCTGCAATAGTGGTGCGGAAGC
>CACGFX010000021.1 GCA_902572395.1 uncultured Synechococcaceae cyanobacterium | reverse complement strand
CCAAATCTAAATTTATTTCAGAAATAATTTTTTCTTTCATACATTCTTAAACTGGAATATTGGGCTTACCTATTGTGGCCACAAGTATTAATATCCCAATTAAAACTAGAAAGGTTATTGAAAAATGAGAAATACTTTTTGAGCCTTTCCTTACCATATTTCTCATAGCAAGCTTTATAAAGCTTGGAGGAGAAACTTTTTTTTCTAAAATTTCGTTTTTATTTTCCATTAGTTATTCAATAGATTCATTAGAAGAAATATTCATACGTAATAATTCATGAATAAATGGTTCAAGTCCACCATCTAAAACACTATCTAACTCGTTAGTCTCCTGCATAGTCCTAAGATCTTTTACCATTTGATAGGGATGGAAAACATAATTTCTTATTTGATTGCCCCATGCAGCTTCCACAATATCACCTTTAATATCAGCGACTTCAGAAGCTCGTTGTTCTTTAGCAATCACTAATAGTTTAGACTTTAGAAGTAACATAGCTTTTTCTTTATTTTGTAATTGAGATCTTTCTTGGGTACATCTTACTGAAATCCCTGAAGGCAAATGAACAATTCTCACTGCTGTTTCTACTTTATTAACATTTTGTCCTCCAGCTCCACCGGATCTACTCGTTGTAATTTCTAAATCTTTTTCAGGTATATCAAGTGAAATTTCATCATCTAATTTTGGCATAACCTCTACCCCAGCAAAGCTGGTTTGTCTTTTGCCATTGGCATTAAAAGGAGAAATTCTTACTAATCTATGAGTTCCTTTTTCATGTTGCAGATAGCCGTATGCATATTTTCCATCAATTTCGAACGTTACACTTTTAATACCTGCTTCTTCTCCTTGAGATAATTCATTAATGACAAGGCTCATTTGATTATTATCGGCCCATCTTGAGTACATTCTTAATAATATCTCTACCCAATCCTGCGCATCTGTTCCACCAGCACCTGCGTTAATAGAAACTACTGCTCCTTCCTTATCGTATTCACCACATAATAATCTTTCAAATTCCCATTTATCCAAATTCTCTCTTAATTTCTTTAATCCCAGCTGCGATTCTAAAATCATTTCCTCTTCAGGTTCTAGAAAATAAAGCTCAAGAGAGGCATTAGCATCAGAAATAAAAGTTTTCCATTTATCTAACAATTCAAGTTGTGCTTTGACATCATCAAGGATTAACATTTGCTTTTTAGCTTCTTCTTGATTTTCCCAAAATTCAGGCTGAGCAGAAATTTGCTCTAACTCTTTCCTTTTCGCTTTTAATCTTGGAACGTCAAAGACAATCCTGAGCATTACCCAGGCGATCTGTTAGTTCCGAAAGATCTTTTTTGAAATCTGTAATATCTATCAAAATAGAATTTAATCGTTATTTATAATCTAACAAGCACTTTTGTTTAATAGTATAAACTAAGTATTATTTTAAAAAAATGTCCAAAGTTGAAATTTATACTTGGCAATATTGCCCATTCTGTATTAGAGCAAAATCACTACTCAAGAAAAAAAATGTAAATTTTACAGAATATAAAATAGATGGCGACGAAGATGCCAGAGCATTGATGATTGAAAGAGCTGATGGTAGAAGAACTTTACCACAAATATTTATAGATAATGAGGGTATCGGAGGCTGCGATGATCTCTACGCATTAGAAAATGAAAATAAATTAGAAGCATTATTAAACTAGATCTTATGAAATTTCTATTCGTAATAGATCCAATTAAAAATATAAATCCCTTAAAAGATTCAACTGCTGCTTTAATGCAAGCATCATCAAAAAAAAATATTGAAATCTGGAGTTGTACTCCTCAAGACCTTGAAGCTAGAGGTGATGAAGTATGGGCATCTTCCATAAAAGTTGTAGTAATTCCTTGGATTTCTTTCAAAGAAAATGATTGCATACCTCTCGCCGAATTTAATTGCATTTGGATGAGAAAAGATCCTCCTGTAAATGAGGCTTATTTATATGCAACCCATCTTTTAGAAGTTGCCGAAAGAAAAGGAGTAAAAGTAATTAACAAACCCTCATCGTTAAGAGCGTGGAATGAAAAGCTAGGTGCTTTAAGATACAGCCACTTAATGGCACCTACAATAGTTGCGAGTAAGGTAAAAGATCTTATTAATTTTGCAAATATAAATAATGAAGTAGTCATAAAACCTCTTGGAGGAAAAGGTGGTCAAGGTGTTATAAGGATAAATAAAAATTCTCCAGGAATTAAATCAATCATTGAATTAATAACTTCTCAAGAAGAATTACCCGTTATGATGCAAAAATTTATTCCTGAAGTCATAGAGGGTGATAAAAGAATAATTATCGTAAACGGAGAAGCAATTGGATCAATAAATAGGATTCCTCAAGGAGGAGATTTTAGGAGTAATTTAGCGATGGGAGGCAAGGCTGAACCCACATTATTAACAGAAAAAGAAAAAAGTATCTGCTCAGAATTATCTCAACACTTCAAAGATGAGGGTTTATTTTTTGTAGGTATTGATGTAATAAATGGAATGCTTAGCGAGATTAATGTAACAAGTCCAACAGGTTTAAGAGAAATAGAAAATTTATCCAATAAGAATGTTTCAGAGGAAGTTATTGAAAAATTATTGGAAATTATCTAGGACTTTTAGCGAAAAATACTTGTTTTACTATAGATTCAAATTTTAATTTAATCTCATCTATTTCTTTCTCTAAAACGGAGCCTGAAACTATACCTGAACCGGCAGTAAATTCAATATTTTCTTCAACATACCTAGCTCCTCTTATTGCTAAAAGAAATGAAGCATTGCCTGATGAATCAACCCAACCCATTGGAGAAGCATAATTTCCTCTAGGAAAAGATTCAAGAGTATTTATCCAATCCAATGCTACATTTTTTGGGTATCCGCAAACAGCCGGAGATGGATGTAGGTTTTTAAGCAATTCAAAAGGACAAATATTTTCAACTTTAGAGAAAATAAGTGTTTGCAAATGAGCAATATCTCCAAATGAATTTACCTTGATATCACTTTTTTTAAAGTTTGTTATTTTTGATACTTCTAAAGATTTAATCAAATACTGTATTACATAATTATGTTCCTTTAAGTCTTTAGTACTTTCTAGGAGTTTCTTAAAATTTGAATTAGTAGAGATAGTTCCAGCAAGAGCCTCTAAAGTTAAATTAGGTTTAGAAAAAGAAAATAATTTTTCTGGAGATGCTCCAAACAAAATATCCTTACTATTCCTTTTCCAAACGTATCTACATGTATTTGGTTGCTTCTGTTTAAATCTTTTTAAAATTTCTACTAAATCAAATTTATTTTTAAGTTTTATTTTAATCCTATTAGCTAAAACTATCTTTTCGAGAATACCTTTCTCTACTAATTGAATTCCTCTATTTACTACTTTTTTCATATCTGTTTTAGAAGTTTCCAAGGAGCGTGAGAAATCATCAATATAAGGGGAATCAAAACTAGTTTTTAAGCCAGATGATTTTATTAATTCTGAGCCAGAATTAATAACTTGATTTCTAATTGTCCATATTTCTTCAATTAATGTTCTTAATGATGATTTACCTTCAACATGACCATTGATTCTTAACCAGCAATTCTTATCACTTTTAGTAATTAATATTTTTGGCAAGATGGCTTCCAAACTAGGGACATCTGAAGGTAAATTGTTATTATTCAAATTTTCAGAGAAAGAATATAAATAAATTATTTTTGAAAGTGCAGAATTGTGCGATTCATTAGTTAAGTTAATTAAATTTTTAAAATTCTCAGAATTAAACTCTTTTGCTACCTCAAATCTTTTTGGACCATCCAGAGTAACATATTTACACTTCTCGAAGGCTATATATGAAATGCCATCAGATTCCTCCCAAAATGAAGAAAACGGATATTTATTTATTAATAATTCATAAACATGAAATAAATCAATACAAGGAATCTCAACACAAATACTTACTAATCCAGAATTTTCAACTTTCTTATCGAAAGAGGAAAATACATCTTTTAAAAAATCTGTTAAGTTTAAATCATTTTTCATTACTTATTGAAAATAACTAAAAATCATGCAATAAAGTAAAAAATGTAACTCAATTTATAAACTACATTTAATAATTATCTAATTTTGTGTGTTAATTAAAAATGGACGAAGATAAAAAAAAATTATGGAAACAAGCAATTAAATGGCCTCTTTATTCTGTTGCCATACTTCCAGTTTTAATAACAGGGGCTTATTTACTCAATCAATATGAAAAGGTAAAAATTTATAATTTGATTGCATTTACTTTAGCTGCAATTTTGATATTAATTTGGGAAAATCTAACTAATGATTTATTCGATGCAGAAACAGGAATCGATGAATTTAAATTCCATTCAATTGTAAATCTTATAAAAAATAAGAAAATAATTTCATTTATTGCATATGCATCTTTAGTTATTGGTTTATTAATAATTTCAATTATTTCAGTATCAACAAGTATAAACATTTTGATTTTGGTGGCAGCATGCTGCTTCTTAGGATATTTATATCAAGGTCCTCCTTTTAGATTTGGATATCAAGGTTTAGGAGAACCATTATGCTGGCTTGCCTTTGGACCTTTTGCTTACTCTGCAATCTTAATTGCGTTAAATCCATCTAATATCTTCTTTGAAGATATTCCATGGAAAGTTTCTTTATTACTTGGTTCAGGACCTTCCTTGGCAACAACTCTTGTATTATTTTGTTCTCATTTTCATCAAATTTCTGAAGATAAAAAGCATGGGAAAAATTCACCTTTAGTTCGCTTAGGTGCAAAAAAAGGTTCTCAATTTGTGCCTTGGATAATTTTTACAATATATTTTTTTCAACTTTTCACTATAGTTTATGGATTTATACCAGTATTTTGTATCCTTTATTTGATTAGTTTTCCTCAAGCAATAAGACTTATAAATTTATTAAGATCTTCATATAAAAACCCTAGTGCAATAAAAAATTGTAAATTCATCGCAATAAAATTTCAAACCTTTAATGGAGTTGGCTTAATCACAGGATTAATATTTAATTACTTGCTTAATAAATGAACTTAATATTTCAAAAAAAATCTTATAGCTTTAAGTTATCGGCCAAAGTAGAAAATTCTAAAACCAATTACCATACAAAATCGGGTTGGATAATTAAATTAATAAGTAATGATAAAAAAATAGGGTTTGGAGAAGTTTCACCGCTATATAAAAAAGACTTAAAAAAGTGTGCGAAACAACTAGATATGATCCCTGAGTATATAGAGGAATTTAATTTATCTGAGCAAATAAATATTTTTCACCCATGCATTCAATCTGCAATAAATTCTGCATTAGCTGAGATTAATGGAAAAATAATTTTTAAAGAAAACTACTACTTTGATGAAATTGGTAAAACAGCCATATTGTTAAATCATGAAAATGTAGTTTCAGATCTAAATGATATTAAAAAAAGACATTGTGATATTGGAAAATCATTAACCTTAAAATGGAAAGTAGCACTAAAAAATAACCATGAGGAAGAAGCAAAATTAGAAGAAATTTTAAGCAAAATAGGTAATAATATTAAGTTAAGAATAGATGCTAATGGTTCTTGGGGAAGAGAGATAGCTAATAGATGGGCTGATATTTTGAAAGATAATAAAAATATAGATTGGTTAGAACAACCTCTCTGTGTTGATGATATTGATGGACTGACAGAACTAAACAAAAAAATTCCAATAGCTTTAGACGAATCACTTTTAAAATTTCCAAATTTGATTGATGATTGGAAGGGTTGGCAAATTAGAAGGCCTTCTCAAGAAAATAATCCAGTTAAGCTTTTAAGAGAATTAGAAAATAAAAAAGCTTTAATATCTATAAGTACCTCATTTGAAACTGGAATAGGAAAGAGATGGCTCCATCATTTATCATCTCTACAATTACAAGGACCAACACCAAAAGTTCCTGGTTTAGCAATGAATAAATTCCCTAATTCGTTTCTATTTTTAAATGAAGCAAAAACGATATGGGATCAACTATGAAAAATAAAATTCATACTATTGAAGTTGAAAATAACGAAACTCAATCTGTAGAAAAAATTATTGAAAAAATTAGAGATAATAAAATCATTTATGTAAAAAACAAATTTTATGAAGACAAAGATGTATTAGATTCAATTACTGAAAATGGGCCAGCAATTATCTTAAACAGTAGTGGGAGTTCTGGAAAACCGAGACAATGTTTTCACCATTTAAATAATCTTAAATTATCTGCAACTACATCAGGTCAATGGCTAATAGAGCAAGGATTTGAGTTACAAAACTGCTTAATTTTAAATACTTTACCCCTGAACCATATAAGTGGATTAATGCCAATTTTTAGAAGTCAAACTTGGGGATGTGATTGTATTAATATTTCTCCGAATTTGATAAAAAAAACTCGAGAACTTTTACTTTTCACAATTAAATTTAAAAAAAACAAAAAACACTTGATTACATCATTAGTACCTACACAATTACAAAGACTTTTAGCTCAAAAAGATGGAATTAGTTGGCTAAAAATTTTTGATCTAATTTGGGTAGGTGGAGCTTCAATTTCAGACGAAACTGCAGAACAATGTATAAAAGAAAAAATAAAATTAGCACCTTGTTACGGCGCAACTGAAACAGCAGCAATGGTTACGAGTTTAAAACCAAAAGAATTCTTAATGGGTTTTAAAAATGTTGGAGAAATACTACCTGATACAAAAATAAGAATTAACGCACAAGGATTAATCGAAATAAAATCAGCCAGAATTGGAATCGAAATAATAGATTCTTTAAAAACTGAAAATTTCAAAAATAAAAATGGGTGGTGGCAAACAAGTGATTTAGGTGAAATTAAGCAAATCAATAATTCTTACTATTTAAAATTTGTTGGAAGAAGTGATAATGCCTTTAATTCAGGAGGAGAAGTTGTTTTCCCTGAAGTAATTGAATCTAGATTAAATGATTTCATTATGAAAGAAAATATCCCAATTAATAAATTCAATATTGCGAAAGTATCTAACAAATTATGGGGAAATAAAATTAAAGTAATAGTTGAATTTAGAGAACTTACAAATGATGAAAATATTGAAATTTCTTTAAATTTATTAAAAAATTTTTCTCAAAGTTGGCCTAAACATGAAAAGCCTGAAAAGTGGATTGTTAAAAACAAAAATAGCATTACAGAAAAAATAAACTATAAATTTAAAAAATAATTATCAGCATTCTTTTAAATTTGTACTCACATTTGAGGCCTCTATCCATCTTTCTAGCTGATCGGGAATTTCTATTTTATTTCTTGAATCAACATCTAAAGAACAGTGTATAATTTTCCCTTCGGCTACTTTATTTCCATTTTTTATAAAAAAGCTATTTACTTGGAACAAATGAGTATTAATTTTATGAGGTGCAATTTTTACTTTTAATAAATCTCCAATTTTAATAGGCGCAAGAAAGTTTGCTTCACAATTTACTATTGGAAAAATAATTTGACTTTTATGTATAGAAAAATCTGGAAAAATATCATGGCAAGGGATCCCATAGATTTCAATACTTTCTTCCCAAGCTTCATGCGACCATTTTAATAAGTTATGAAAATGAATTACACCTGCAGAATCACAATCACCAAACCTTACCTTCTTCTGCAATATTAACCAGTCAGAGGGTTTCATTTAAAGAAATTATCTATCAACAGATCCCATAATGACATCTATTGAACCAAGGATTGCCATAATATCAGCGATTTTGGCACCTTTAAGAATGTGAGGCAATATTTGCAGATTATTTAAATCAGCTGCTCTGATTTTAAATCTCCATGGGGTAACTTCATTATTTCCTTGAATAAATACTCCTATTTCTCCTTTACCAGACTCTAATCTTGTATATAATTCTCCGTTAGGAATCTTAAAAGTTGGAGCAACCTTCTTAGCTACATATTGATAATCGATACCAAATATTTCACTTTTCTTATCTTCAGTCGCCATTCTTTGAGCTTCTAAATTTTCTGTTGGACCTCCTGGAATCATTTTGCAGGCTTGGCGAATGATGCTTAGTGATTGTCTCATCTCTTCAACTCTTACTCGATATCTCGCATAACAATCTCCTTCTTTTTCCGAAGCAATCTGCCAATCAAAATCGTCATAACATTCATAACTATCGACTTTCCTTAAATCCCAGGAAACTCCAGAAGCTCTAAGCATTGGCCCAGACAAAGACCAATTAATTGCCTGGTCTCTTTGTATTGTTCCTAGACCTTCAATTCTTTTTCTAAAAATTGGATTATTTGTTATTAATTTTTCGTATTCATCTATCTTAGGACCAAACCAATCGCAAAAGTCTATACATTTTTCTAACCATCCGTATGGGAGATCACATGCGACACCGCCTATCCTAAAGAAATTATTATTTATTAGCCTTTGTCCAGTAGCAGCTTCCCAGAGATCATAGATCATCTCTCTTTCTCTAAAAATATAGAAAAATGGAGTTTGAGCTCCTACGTCTGCTAAAAAGGGACCAAGCCATAAAAGATGATTAGCAATACGATTAAGTTCGAGCATAAGAACTCTGATGTAACTAGCTCTTTTGGGAACTGGAATATTAGCTAATCTTTCAGGAGCATTTACTACAATAGCTTCATAAAACATTCCTGCTGCATAATCCATTCTGCTTACATAAGGGACATACATTACATTTGTTCTATTTTCAGCTATCTTTTCCATTCCTCTATGTAAATATCCAATTACTGGCTCACAATCAATGACATTTTCACCATCAAGAGTTACAACTAACCTTAAAACCCCATGCATTGAAGGATGGTGAGGGCCAAAATTGACCACCATTGGTTCTGTTCTAGTCTCTAGCTGAGCCATTCGAAATTTAACTTCTAAACAAATCTTAGTCGAAAGTTATGCAAACTGACCTATCTGATTCATCTTTTTTCAATCATAAATCAGTTATGACAGATGAGATTATGGCCTCATTAGAGCATTACCCTTTAATACATGACAACAAACTTAAAGGAATAGACGCAACGCTGGGAGGAGGCGGGCACTCTTATCATTTATTGAGAAAATATACGGATTTAAATATAATTGGACTTGATCAAGATCCATTCGCGAGAAAATCAGCATCAAAAAAACTTGATGAATTTCAAAATAGGATTGATATAAGGGCTTCAAATTTTGCGGATTTCGTACCAAAAGAAAAAGTTTCTTTTGTAATTGCAGATCTTGGAGTAAATAGTAATCAAATTGATGACCCTAAAAGAGGATTTAGCTTCCAAAAAGATGGTCCACTGGATATGAGAATGAATCCTTTTCTTGAGGTTGATGCAGAGAAATTAATTGAGGCTTTAGATGAAAAAGATCTAGCTAACCTAATTTATAAATATGGAGATGAGAGATTATCAAGAAAAATTGCTAGGAAAATAAAAATGGATTTAAGGGAAAATGGGAAATATTCTGGGACAAAAGAGTTAGCTTATTCTATTGCGGGCTGCTTCCCACCAAAACAAAGATATAAAAAAATACACCCAGCAACAAGAACATTTCAAGCACTAAGAATTGCCGTTAATAAAGAAATTGACGTATTAGAAAAATTTTTGCAAGTTGTTCCTGAATGGCTTTTGCCAGGAGGAATTATTTCTATTATTAGTTTTCATTCCCTGGAGGATAGGTTAGTCAAAAGTTCTTTTAAAAATGATCAAAGACTAAAAAACCTTACAAAAAAGCCAATAACTCCCTCCGTAGAAGAAGTCGAACTAAATAAAAGAGCTAGAAGTGGAAAATTAAGAATTGCTCAATTAAATTAAAGAGCCAATAATTTCTAACGTAATGATTTGATCGTATTTGTAAGAATATGAATTGCTTGTTTTATATCGTCTGAGTTAGTGCTTAATCCAATACTTAACCTTATTGAAGATTCCGCCTCTCTAAAAGATCTACCTAAGGCTAGTAAAACATGAGATGGTTCACCATTACTGCATGCAGATCCACTAGAACAAATTATTTTAGATTTTAAAAGTTTATGAAACTTTGCTCCGTTTAAATCCAATACAGTCAAGTTTAAATTGTGAGGTAATCTATTTTCTATGGAGCCATTAATTAATAAACCAGAATTATTTTCTAACAAACCCTCTAAAAGGTTATTTCTGTGTAAAAGTAATTTCTCAGCATTATTTTTTTGATTAAAAACTGCTATCTCTATTGCTTTAGCAAAGCCAACTACTAAAGGAAGAGGTAATGTTCCAGACCTTAGACCATATTCTTGACCTCCTCCAACAATTAAGGGCTCAAGATTAATTTCTTCATCAATTAAGAGAAGTCCTATCCCTTTAGGACCATATATTTTGTGAGAACTCATCGTAATCATATTTACATCTGATAAAAGATTGTCTAACTCGATATAACCTAAACATTGTGCGAAATCAGAGTGAAAAGTTATTCCTCGCGATTTACATATTTTTGAAAAACTCTCTATGGGCTGAATAACTCCTATTTCATTATTTGCCAACATGACACTAACCAGAAATGTATCTTCTCTTATATTTTTTTTGAATTGTTCTTCCGAAATTAAGCCATTTTTCTCAGGATTAATTTCTGTAACCATAAATCCCTCTTTTTTTAGTTGGTTTAGGGGCTCCAAAACAGCTTTATGCTCCGTTTTTAAGGTAATAATATGTCCATAATTTCCTGTTTTTTTATAGAAATTTCTAGCAAAGCCTAATAAGGCTAAGTTATTAGATTCAGTTGCACCACTTGTAAAAATAACTTTTTTATTCTGAAGAAATAAATTTTGTTCTATTTTTTCTCTTGAAGCTTCCAATATGGCGCTTGCGTTAATCCCTGCCAAATTAGATTTGCTTGCAGGATTAGAAAATATCTCACTCCAAAAAGGTTTCATAGAATCAACAACATCTTTAGAGCAAGGAGTCGAAGATTGATAGTCTAGTAGTATGGGAGTTGATAGCATCATGTTTAGTATATAAAATTCTGTTTATTACTAGAAAATCAAATTAAAGAATTTAAAAAATGAATGAAATTAATCAAATAAAAAATGAACCGTTAAGAAAATCAAGAATTTTATTAGTTGATGATGAGCCTGGTTTAAGAACAGCTGTTAAAACATTTCTAGAAGATGAGGGCTTTGAAATATTTATTGCAGTTGATGGAGAGGATGGTTGGGAAAAAGCTCAAACAGTCTTCCCTGATTTGATAATTAGCGATGTTATGATGCCTCGAGCCAACGGTTATGCCTTATTAGAAAAAATTAGAGAGGATGAAAAATTAGGAGGAACTCCAGTTATTTTTCTAACCGCAAAAGGAATGACCCTAGACAGAACGGAAGGATATCTTGCAGGAGTTGATGATTATATTTCCAAACCTTTCGATCCCGATGAATTAGCTGCAAGAGTTAAAAATGTAATCAACAGACAAGAACGTTTACTAAAAGAAGCAGCACGATTCGCAGATATTGATGTAAGCAAAATGGCAAAACAAATTACTGAAATAAAATCTTTGCTCACAGACCAAAACCAAACTAATCCAGAAAATAAAATAGATCTTCCTAGTTTTACTCCAAGAGAAGCAAGTGTGCTTCAACTAGTAGCTGAGGGACTGATGAACAAGGAAATTGCTAGACAGCTTGAAACATCTATTAGAAATGTTGAGAAATATGTAAGTAGACTTTTTATCAAGACAGGTACATCTAGCCGAACCGAATTAGTTCGTTATGCACTTGAAAATCATTTAGTAAAATAAATTATTTAATTTTTTCGAATTCAATTAGTTTTGAAAAATAAAAAGGAGCTTGATTTAATTTCTTTGTTACCACTTTAAATCCTCTTTCTCTCGCAGCACAAATAATGCCCTTTTCTTTCAATGTATATGCTCTTGTAGTTTTACTTGGCCCGGGAAATAATTTCCCAATATTTTTTAAAACCGCAAGAACTGGAGTATAAGGAGCAAAGCTAACGATTAGTTTTTCTTGACTTAAATCACATAGATGTTGGACCATTTCTTCTGCGACCGGTTGAGGATAATGAATAAATACATCCAAACAAACCACAACATCAAATAAACCTGTTAATTTTTCCAGATCACAAACTTTATATTTTATTTTACCTTGATTCAAACCTAATTCATGAATGCGTTTTTTTGTTTCTTTAATCATTTCAGAAGAAATATCGCTCACCTGTAGTTTTTTTATACCAAGTCTTAGTAAAGGTATGGAAAGGCTTCCAACACCACATCCTGCATCACAATAACTTTTTTTTGTTAGTTCAGGATAATTTTTTATGTATGAGACCACATCATCTACAGTTTTTTGATGTCCTTTCCTAATATTTTTCTGAACTGTATTAATTTCATCAGATTTGCTATAAATTTTATTCCATCTTTCAAAGCCAGTACCATTAAAATACTCCCTAACTTCACTTTTTTCGATAATCTTATTTGTCGTCATAATATTCTATGAAAATTTATTCTTTTTATATTAACTAACTGGCGCCAAATTAATTGCACGCCATTATGGGAAAGAATTGATTTGTTATTTTGCCAGAATTGAATCCTAAAGATATTTATAAAATCGCTGTCGTAATGGGTAGTGATTCAGACCTAAAAACAATGAAACCTGCAGTAGATATTTTAAGAGAATTTAATTTAAAAACTGAAGTTTGTATACTTTCTGCTCATCGAACACCTATTGAAATGATGGAATATGCAAAAAATGCAGAATCAGAAAACATAAAAGTAATAATTGCTGGTGCCGGGGGTGCTGCTCATCTTCCAGGAATGTTGGCATCCATAACTTGCATTCCTGTTATTGGAGTACCAGTAGAGAGTAAAACACTGAAGGGAATTGATTCTCTTTTATCAATCGTTCAAATGCCCGCTGGAATTCCAGTTGCAACAGTTGCGATAAATGGAGCTCAGAATGCTGGATTATTGGCAATAGAAATGATCAGTTTATTTGATAAATCCATAAAGAAAACTTTAAAAGAATTCAGAGAAAATCTTCATACACAGGTAAGAGCTAAAAATAGTAAATTATCAACTATTGGACCAGACAAATATCTACAAAATGAATAGAGTAATATTTTCTATTAGGCCTTGTTAAGAAAGTTTTCTTTTTTAAGGTAGTTAATAACTTTCTCAACGGAATCATTTAAATCTAACGAACCTGTATCAACAACAATTTCGGGATTAAGAGGAGCTTCATATGGACTAGAAATCCCTGTGAATTCCTTAATTTCTCCCAAACGAGCTTTCTTATAAAGACCCTTAGTATCCCTATTTTCGCAAACTGTGATATCAGCAGCACAATAAACTTCAATAAAATCCTTAGATCCAATAATTTTTCTTACCTTATCTCTATCGCTAATAAATGGAGAAACGAATGCTGTAATAGTTATTATCCCAGCATTCATAAATAAATTCGCAACTTCGCCAATTCTTCTTATATTTTCTTCTCTATCTTCATCCGAAAAACCAAGATCTTTACATAAACCGTGTCTAATATTATCTCCATCCAAGACATAAGTCGAAAAACCATCTAAATGTAAAACTTCATTTAAAGCGTTGGCCAAAGTACTTTTGCCAGAACCGGATAAACCTGTAAACCAGATAACCATACCTTTATGACCTCTCATTTTCTCTAACTTTTCTCTATCTATAGTTAGGTTGTGCCACTTTATATTGGTTGACTTTGTTTGATTTTGTTCTTTCATTTTTTACTTAATCAAAATTAAAACCTATCCTAACTCTTGCTTCATAAATTATGAAATCCCTCTTTACGAAGAAACTCAATTGATTTCGATACCATATCACCCTGTAACTGGATATTTCTGTCAATTAATGTTCCTCCAGTCCCACAAAAAACTTTAATTTTTTTTAGTAATTCTTTTAATAAGATTTCATCCTCAGTGCCTAAACCTCTAATTAAAGTAATAGTCTTGCCCTTTTTACCTTTTTTTTGCTTTGAAATATTTATTTTTGATCTTTTATTAAAAGTATCTACCTTAGCTGTTTCTTCAGATTTCTTTTCTTGATTATCAAATTCGATCCAATTCTTTTTTCCCATTATTTTCAATATAATCTATAGTTAGTTAATACTTATTCTATAGAAAAAGTGGTAAGTACATTTTCTCGCAAAGATCAAAACTATAAAAATGACGATTTAAATCAACCCTCCAAAGAGGGAAGATTTGGAAAATATGGTGGTCAATATGTTCCTGAAACACTAATGCCCGCTCTTTTTGAGCTTGAAGACGCTGCATCTAATGCATGGAAAGATAAACTTTTTGTAGAAGAATTAAATCATCTACTTAAGACTTATGTAGGAAGAGAAACACCACTTTACGAAGCCAAAAGACTTACTGAACATTACAAAAATGATCAAGCTACTCCTAGAATATGGCTTAAAAGAGAAGATTTAAATCATACTGGAGCTCACAAAATCAATAATGCTCTTGGACAAGCTTTATTGGCAATAAGAATGGGCAAAAAAAGGATAATTGCAGAAACTGGAGCAGGTCAACATGGAGTTGCTACTGCTACTGTTTGTGCAAGATTTGGCTTGAAATGTATTATCTACATGGGTGCTGAAGATATAAAAAGGCAATCCCTTAACGTTTTCAGAATGAAACTTCTAGGAGCTGAAGTTAAAGTTGTAAATTCTGGAACTGCAACACTTAAGGATGCCACTAGTGAAGCCATTAGAGATTGGGTTTCTAATGTCGAAACAACACACTATATTTTAGGATCTGTTGCAGGTCCACACCCTTTCCCAAAGATTGTGCGGGATTTTCATGCAGTTATAGGTGAAGAAACTAAAAAACAATGTTTGGAATCATTTGGATCTTTGCCCGATATTTTGCTTGCTTGTGTAGGTGGGGGATCAAATGCAATGGGGCTTTTCCATCCATTTGTTAAGGAAACTTCTGTGCGGCTTATTGGAGTTGAAGCCGCCGGAAGCGGAGTTGATACTGACAAACACGCTGCCACTATCACTAAAGGTTCAGTTGGAATTTTGCATGGATCAATGAGTCTTCTCTTGCAAGATGATAATGGTCAAGTACAAGAAGCTCACTCAATAAGTGCAGGTTTAGATTACCCTGGAGTAGGACCTGAACATAGCCATTTAAAAGATATAGGTAGAGCAGAATATGGATCCGTCACAGATCAAGAAGCTTTAGACGCTTTAAAACTTGTTAGTGAACTAGAAGGAATTATTCCTGCACTTGAAACTTCCCATGCCTTTGCTTGGTTAGATAAATTATGCCCTACTCTTGAAAAAGATACTCATATAGTTATCAATTGCTCTGGGAGAGGCGACAAAGATGTTAATACTGTTGCATCTTCATTAGATATTTAATCAATACCTTGGTATTGATGGGTCAATATATCTACTCCATCCATCAATACCCTCCTCCAAATTCCATATTTCGCTCACAATATTATTATCCAAGCACCATTGAGAAAAATTATAACTTCTTATTCCTGCATGACAGGTAACTACAATTTCTCTATCTAATAAACCAGCAAATATTTCTTCAACATATTCAGATGTAACTTTACTAATTGGTATATGTAAAAATTCTTTTGAGAAACGAGCCAGTTCAAGCTCTGACTGCTCTCTTACATCAATTAAGACTGGATCTTCTTTCTCAGAATTAAACCAATCATTTAGACTAGAAGCATTTATAGATTTTGGATAAGTTCCCAATTTATAGGATAAATTATGTGTTGTTTACAATTTAA
>CACGFX010000020.1 GCA_902572395.1 uncultured Synechococcaceae cyanobacterium | reverse complement strand
ATCCACCATTAAGAGTGTCATTGCCATTCTCTCCATAAAGGATGTCATTACCTAAATTACCAGTTATAGTGTCATTCCCCAAAGCTCCATGTATTTTATCCCCACTAGAACTACCGCTTAAATTATCATTACTAGAAGTACCTATTTTAAAAAGATATTCATTAGAAATATTTTCTATAGTGCCGTAACCATCCATATAGGAAATATCTAACTTGATATCTTTTAATCTTTCTCTATTTGAAATGTTAAGAGAAGAAGAAGTTCCTATCTCTATCCAGTTTTTACTATCTTCAGAACTTTTCCATGAATATGAGTAAGTAGGATTATAACCCTCAAAATTATCTTGATCAATTACCCCGGAAATATCAGCAGTTAATGTTTCTCCTATATCCAAGTTAGTATTAATTGATGGGAAACCTGTTGGAGAGTTATTTGGAGCTAGTTTTATTTCTGCAATGCCTCTATAAGTTTCATAAACAAAATTTCTTTTATCATCCCATAGTAGACCACTAACAGGTTCGTAGATACTTTTTGCTTGCTTGTATCCTACGGCATAATCTTCATCTTCATTCGAAATTTGATAATTTGAATCATGATCCGTGAACTGCCAATTCATAAAATTAACTTCCTCTCCACTAATCCAACGCCAATCTCCTTCAACTTCTTTGTCTGTAAGACCTATCCAAGATTGATGGTTAAAAAATTCATTATCTGCTAACCAATCATTTTCTTGAGGATCATTAATAGTTACTAAATGCCCACCTAATTTATTTGCATTGGCTTCCGCCCCTTCCCATGATGATCGTGGTAAAATTACATATCCAGAATCTCCTCTCCTGATGAATGGGATTTCTGCTATTCCTACAATATTAGTTCCACTACTTCTATAGTGAGAACCCTCATCATCCATGAAAACAATATCCCCTCGATTTTGATCATTTTCAAAATTGCTATTTGCAAATATCATCCCATAATCCCAATAGCGAAGATCTCTTCTTTGATGGAACCAATTTTGGGCATGAATTAAATCAGTAAGATCATTCCATTTAGTTTCCTCTCCGCTTGACCATTGATACTTTCCTTCATATGAACTATCGTTTAATCCTACGTAACTCATTGTCTCTTTATCATGACCATAAGCTATGTAATTTTGACTAGACCAGACATTATCTGCTCCCCAACTATATTCCTCTCTATCATTAATGGTTACTAAGTTTCCGCCCAATTCAATACTATTAGCCTGTGCTTCTCGCCAGCTAGGTCCATCGACAATTATATAAATACTGTTTCCGCGGATGGCAGGTTCTTCAACAACTATATTTGCGATAGAAATAATCTTTTCATCAAATCCATAACCATCCAAATAAGAAATAACACCTCTTATATACTTGCCGTCTAAATCATGAGTAATCGTATAAGAAGAATCATTATCTGTTGCATCATTGGAAGTTAAGGCAGTCCATGTTTTACCAGTATCTTCAGATACTTCCCAGGAGTAGTAATAGGTTGGTCTGTAGCCTTCAAAATTATCCTTATCTTTAATATTAGAAATATCCATTGTTATTGTCTCTCCAACTTTGGCATCACCTGTAATGGATAGTGTCCCAGTAGGATCGTTGTTTGTACCAGGTAATTCAACTACATTTGCAGTTGAAATAATCTTTTCATCAGATCCATAACCATCCAAATAAGAAATAACACCTCTTATATGCTTGCCGTATAAATCATCAGTAATCCTATAAAAAGAATCATTATCTGTTGCATCAGTGGAAGTTAAGGCAGACCATATTTCACCATTATCTTCTGATACTTCCCATGAATAGCTATAGGTGGGAGTATAGCCTTCGAAATTATCCTTATCTTCAATATCAGAAATATCCATTATTATTGTCTCTCCAACTTTGGCATAACCTTTCATGGGTATTGTCCCAGTAGGATAGTTATTTGGAGCAAGTTTTATTTCAACTAACCATTGATTTTCTTGAGCATCATTATTAGTAACTAAATGTCCACCTAACTCATTTGCAATTTCTTCAGCTTCTTCCCATGTAGGACCAGGTACAATTACATATCCAGAATCTCCTCTTCGGATGAATGGGATTTCTGCTATTCCTACAATATTAGTTCCACTATCCTTTCCATTAGAATACGAAGAAGCATTTTCATCCGTGAGAACAATATTTCCTCGATTTTGATAAGGGGTATATCTCGTGTCAGTTCCTTCAATTTCAAAATCACTATTGGCAAATATTATTCCATAATTCCATCTATAAAAGTCATTTTGTTGAGAGAACCAATTTTGGGCATTAATTAAATCAGTAAGATCATTCCATTTAGTTTCCTCTCCGCTTGACCATTGATAATTTCCTTCAATATCTTTATCGTTAAATCCTACGTAACTAATGGTATCTTTTCCATATCCATTGGCTATGTAATTTTGACTAGACCAGAGATTATCCGCTCCCCATCTATATTCCTCTTTATCATTGATGGTTATTAAGTTTCCGCCTAATTTATTACTATTAGTCTCTGCTTCTGTCCAGTAAGGTCCAAAGATGGTGAACTCCCGGAACGAAGTTCTCTTGATTGCATCTACAATTATATAAATACTATTTCCGCGGATTTTCAAATCTTTAGACCCTAGTTTTTAGAATTTTTTTTATTTTAAAATATCGGCTTCTTTTCTCAAAATCTACATAAAGAAGGACTTTAAGTACTCTTTACTAATTTATTTTTCCTACTAAACGATCTCTTGATCTTATTTTTTGTTCGTTATCAATGTATTTTGCATAAACCTCATTGTGGATATCTGTGTCGTGTCTCATAAAGCCTGCAACTTTTGTTGCACTTATTGGATTTGGTAATTCAACATGACATCGAAAAGCAAATTCATGACTTAAAGAATACGTATTTAATTTTTCTTTTTGACTTCCTGCGATGAAATACAAATTAATAGCAATAATTCCTAATAAAATTGGTATTGGCCAATTTTTTAAAAAATTTATAATTTTGTTTTTATTAATAAGAAGCGGGTTTAAATTCTTGAGGTTTATTGAACCATGCTGGTTTATCTACCCATTTATCTTTATTTTTATTATTTACAGTACTCAGTACAAATTTTGATAAATAGTTAAAACTAGTTCCTATTAAATTTCTTGTTTTAGGACTAATTGATATAAATCCAAGCAATAGGATTATTGGAATTAGTTTCAAAAAAGACTTCATAAAAAAAGAGCTAATTGCCCCTTATTTTAGATCGACTGTCAATCAATAACAGTCTACATTATCTCGATGCATTAGAGAACTGATGGGGATCCGGTTTTACCTATCAAAATGCAGGTTATAACTGGCTTTTGGTAGGTATTTTATTTTTTAGGAATAAATGACCTGTTTTTATTCTCTATCAGTGTAAATAATTTATTTGCCAAAATACTTGACGATCCATCTCTAATGTATTTATATTAATAGTACACATGTATTACTAAGTAATGACTTTAGGAGGAGCTAATGTTTGGACTAATTTTTCTTACGGTTATCGTAATGAGTCCCCAAGTGGTTGGTTGCTTAGTCCAGACCGAAGCAGATTAATTTTATTTATAAGGAATAAAAAATCCCCAATAAAAAGTATGAGAATTTTTGCTCATACATATTATGCAAATCATCTTGGTGAGCCAATGGCAATTAAATCATCTACCCAAATGTATTTGGATAATGCTTGGGATAAATGGCATGACCTTCAATTAGAAGGTTGGACTTTTGAAGAACTTGAATTACCTGAATCAGTATGACATACTTAAATTCAATCAAAAAGAAACTATCAAAAGCAGATAGAAAGATATCTATGCAAGACCCATCAAAATTATTAGCAGATTT
This sequence comes from uncultured Synechococcaceae cyanobacterium, assembly GCA_902572395.1. Taxonomy (GTDB): domain Bacteria; phylum Cyanobacteriota; class Cyanobacteriia; order PCC-6307; family Cyanobiaceae; genus Prochlorococcus_A. Next base: position 13,554 of record CACGFX010000020.1, on the reverse strand, counting down.
TTTTAATGGTGTTGTCATTAAACTTGATGAAGAATATAAATATGACGCATAAAGAATTGATAGATCAAGTCTCCGCAAATTTATTCAAGCAAAGTGGAAAGTTAGAAAGCAGAAGATCTTGGTTGGCAATGAGAAATTATCTTGAACAATTAGACAGCGAACAACTTAAATCCATGCTTAAGGACCACGGATGATTTAAAAACTTTATTTAGTTTTTATTTTTTTCTTAATTCTTAGAAAACCATAAGTTGCAAAGCCAACCAAAAACATATCCAAGTAAATATGCCAAGTAGGATAAATCTGGTGTAATAATTCCATTAACGTTTTATTGCCACTTGCCAATAAGGATAATCTAAATTTGATTTTTCTCTAATCAATTGTAATTTTCTAGAATTTATTTTTACTACTATTCCATCTGTTGGATATTTACTAAAAAGCTTCCCTTCAAGCCATAGTTTTCTGAATACTTCAACTTGGCTCGTAAAGTTGCATGAAATATCCTGAGGGATCGTGAAGCTAAGCTTTGAAAGACTCTTTTTGGACTCATATTGGTTAAGTGTTGAATTAAGTATTTGAAATGCGCAGAAGCTAAGACTTTCAGAAAATCCTTCTTTAGCTCTTAGAAATCTAGAAGCGATTCTCTGGGAGATATTTGGACTTTGGTTGGGTGCGTATAATTCACCTCTAACTTGAAGAACTCCTCGTAAAGGGAGATTATTGGGAATGTCTTGGACTTTATTAAGTTTACTAGTAACATCTGTCCCTTTTCTTGAAATTGCTTTCTCCAAGGTTCCATCCCTATATTGCAAGGCAACAGCACAACCATCAATTTTTGGTTCAATTAATAATCTGGTATCTTCTAATAATCCTTTCAAAAATTCATCTATTGAATCCTTTTCTAATGATGGTAGAACTAGTTTATTTTTTTTATTAAAGTAATCGCAATTAGGGTTAGTTCTTAATAAATTTTTTTCAAGTTTGTCGAACTGCTTATCAGAGATTAAAGCATTACCATTTCTATAATTATCATCATACCATTCAATTCGTTCTTCTAAATAAGTCTTCATTTAATACGATTGCTTAAGTTTTTGAGTAGATATCCAACTTGGTTTATCTATGATCCATTTTTCTCTATCTTCATATTTAACAGTCCATAAAAGTAATGAATAAATTTCGTTTAGAGTTATGCCAACCAAAGATCTTGTTTTTGGACTTATTGATAAAATCCAAATAATAATATTAATAAAACAAGTTTAAACCTGCCTTTAATCATTTAAAAACTCAGCTTAATTTTTGCGAACTTTTTAATTAATGCAATTCTTATAACCTTCAATCTTTGCTAGTTCATCAATGTTCAAACCTGTTTCTTCTAGTAAAGTTTCTCCTATATCGTCCTTATTAAATTTAGTTAAAGCTCCTTTAGTAGAGTACTTAATACATAGGTTTTTGTATTTTGCTTCTTTGACAACTGGAGATAAATAAAAACCAAACAAGATGATAAAAGCTCCATAGGTTACAACTTTTCTATGGTTTTTCCACCATTCATAAAATTTATTGGACACGAAAAAAATATAATTAACTTCTATTTTAAATTAATTGTCAACAAATTACTTTAGTAATTGAAGGATTGCTTAATTTATTGTTTTTTCATTAATAGATTTAACCCAAGAATAATATCTTGATTTTCTAATCCTCTGCTCTTTCGAGACTAATCTATCCGCAGATTCTTGGGGTGATTCTCCTTTCTCAACTTTTGTTGTAATAGATATACCAAAACCTTTTGCTTCAATTTTTGCAATGCCACCCTCTAAAAAAAATAAAAAAGACCAGCCTTTATTCCATCCTAAGTAGAAGGGATTTCGATACATTGCATTCTTCCGAATATACTCTTCAATGTTATTTTCCTTTTCAAGGTGTTACTTGTATACACTATTACCAAATAAGAAGTTTACAGCAGATTATTTCTGGGAAGTAATTTTAATATTTAAATAATTTTTTGGACGAACACTTGACGTCCATGAGTAGTACATTTATATTAATAGTACAACAGTATTATCTTAATGACATCAGGAGTAGCTAATGTTCGGACTAATTTTTATTGTGGCAGCCTTATTGACCCCCCAACTGGCTGGTTTAACAAAAAAAGTGCTTTATTAATTTTTTTTGATAGTTATTAAGAAATCTAGATCTAATAATTTAAAAGTTTATACTCACCTTTTCTATGTAAATGAATTAGGTGAACCAGTCCAACTTAAAAATTCAAGACTATATTCTATTGAGTGTGGTTGTGAAACATGAGATGAATTAGTTTCAGGAGGTTGGCAAATTGTTACTAGTAAATTCCTCTAATCATGTTTAAGGTAAATCCTTCAAAATGGGAATATCTAAAAGAATCTATACTAAAACGAAAACGGACAAAGATTTGTATTACTTGCAATCACTTTCGCTACAGCACTACAGAAACTTTTGCTACTGTCTTGATATGTCCAAGATACGAAAAACGTATACCACAGGTTGATCATTTACTTAAAGGATTTGAATATTGGCAAAAAAATAGGACTATATTTTCTCCTGAAGGATCTAAATCATTATCCAATTAAACTTTTCTAGGTACAGATATTTAATTATGTAAACAAAGCATTATTTTATACAACTTAAAAAAATCTTTTTAAGTAATTTTAGTATCATGATTCAATTTTATTTTTCTATATTTTTATTAGTTGTGCTTACATTTTTTGCACTTTTATTAGATGCGCCAGAATTGGCTACTTTAATTCAAACATTTTAGAAAATAATAAATCAGCATTTTTACTGATTTACTTTCTTTATAAGTAAGGCGTAAGTTTAACTTGTTGAATAGGAGGGATCTAATGATCGACAGTCCACCAGAGGAGTTAGATTATTAAATTTAAATCTAGATAAAACTAATGCTAAATTTGGAATGAATTTTCTTTTTGAAATTCATTCCTTTTTAATTTCTTTCAAAAAAAATGTGAATTTATAAATATTAAATTTTTAAAATAAAAAATCTGTTCATATTAAAATGATTTGATGTCAAAGACACTTTTAAAAGTGATTAACTTTACCTGAATCCAAAACCAGTTTTTTGCTCTTCCTTTTCCTCCCATTCATTCATAATTAGTTTTAGTAAACTTTTAACTTCTAAATTCGTAGTATTAGTATCTTTTTGAAGATTTATGCAGATGTTTTTAATTTTCTCATAAGCATTATCAATTAATATTGTTTTTTGATCTGGATTAGCCATAGAATTTTAAAATGCTCCATTACAGTTGAAACCGCTGCAATTAATAACCCTAAAAATATTCATTACAAAGTAGTGGAATCTTTCATTATAAAAAAATGCCCAAGTTGTAAATATTGCAAAACCAGAGAAAGCAAAAGCAGCATACTGGAGCCAATGTATTCCATAGCTGTCTAATCCATTTTTATCAAAATCAGAATTACTCAATTGTTTTTTTACTTATAATAAAAATTTTTTTTTAAAATGGAGAGTTTGTTTAGAACGAGAGAATTATTTTCTTCAAGACTTTAATGTATTTATTTTTTAAATAAAACCTGGTATTATCCACCCAAAAAAGCCGTAGTTTATTATCAAAGCTAAAAATCCAATCATAGCTAATCTCCCATTTGTTATTTCGGCATTTTTCCAAAATTTACCCATGTAGTTTTTTATTTTTTTCGAATTTTTATCTATCAAATAATTTGGTTCTAAAGGTTCCTGCAGCCTTTTAATGGCGTATAAAGAGAATTGAATAGTAATTGCGATGATAAAAACTATAAAACTAGTAAGAGCATCCATTTTTATATTTCATGTGTGATCAATTAGTAAGCCAAAGAGTAAATGACATTTGTATGTATCAAACATTTCCTTATTTCTGCTTTATTGACAGAGGAAAACTTAACTTGAATTATTAATTAATGTAACATATTTAAAAAAAATTAGTATGAATTCTTACCTTTTCTTTGGATTTAACACTTTTAAATACTAAAGTGTTACATTTATGTTTTGGTTAAATCCTAAGACTTTTCTTTAATGAATTGCAGAAAACTTTAAAATTTGTTTCTCCAATTCAGATAATGTATTAAATTTTTACTAGGAATATACATTCAATATAATTTATAAAAATATGTTTATAAACTAGAAATTATTACTTTTGTTTAATTTCAGGAAGGTAAAATTTATTGCCTAATGTATAACCAATTGACATAAGTACGAACCCAATAAGTTGAGGTAAATGAGAATTTGCTAGAGATATTTTTTCAATCATTTCTCAATCTATAAAATAATATAATAATAAAAAATTTTTAATACTGTAAGTCTATTTTCTTTTTGATTCTTTAATTTCCCCAGATTTTTTTAGTGAATTAACAAGCCTTTCATTTTCTGTTTTTAAATTTTCTAATGCAGATTTTGTGAATTGTTCTTTAGCCTCAAATTTTGCTGAACTTATAACCTTTTTATTAGGAAGTTTTTTCTTCGGTTCTGGCTTCATATTAAACAGTTTTATAAAAAATTTTAGAAGTAATTTTTTTTGTATTGGGTATTATTTTTTACAGTTTTCTGGTTAATTATATTTGTTTACATAGACAAATTAATCTTTATCTTTTGGAAGCCTTATCCATCCAGTAGTCCATTCTGATTTTAGTTTTGCCCATAGAATCCTTTTAATATCTTTTTTATTTTTGGTAGGAAAAATATCAACCCATCTATCTTCATTTTTACCACCATAAGCTTTAACTTGAAAATGCCTATAACCATTAATAGTTTTTGGTGCTGTCCAACAAAGAGTAGGAGGCCATTTCATGAGAAATTTAAAAGTTGAAAAAACTAAAGGTTGTTTTGACCAGTCAAAACTAAACCATAATAAGCAATCGTACCAAGGATGAGTACGATACCTAGTATTCTAATAATCATGCTTTAGTATTTTTAGATTCAAATTATATTAAAGAGGTTTTATAAATTTGAGTTGAAAATTTAATAATTTCTAATTTTTCCTTTTTTTATTTCTAACTATGGAGTGGCAAGATTCAGGATGCCATTCATTCTGAATTTTGCCAATAAAATCATAAATAAATGAATCGGGACATCCAGTTTCTTTTTGAAGTTCTGAAAGTTCTTCTTTAATGAATTCATATACACTTGTTATTACCCCTAAATTTTCTTCTTGGGAGGGAGCCCATTTTTTATTCTCCATTAATATTTTTTAAATTATTTTCCACAATATCGTAATAGGTTATGTTTCCATAATCAGCATCTGAACAACATAAATCTCCATAAAGTTTCTCTAACAAATCGTAAGCCTCTGAATAGTTATCAAAACTTTGAGAGGTTAATTCGTCATCTTTCCCATCAATTCTAATTATTTTATAAGTCATATTTTACGTTGATGCGAAAAGTATTCTTTTGATTAATTAGATCACATTATAAATAAAAATCTTATTTAGGAGTATTGCTTGGGTAAAGCTTCTGAATTTTATTTTTCTGAATTTCTATTTTTCTTTGTTCATATTTTTTTGCCATTATTTTTCTGATAAATAATTGTGGGATAAGCCAGACTAATGCAATAGCTATAGCCATGAATGCAGGATTTCTCCAAGTTAACCTAATAATCTCTTGTATAAATTCTTGATTGAAAATTTCCATAAATTAAATTTTGATAATAAAAATATCTTTGCTTCTTTTATAAAATCTTTTAAATTTCATAACCCATCATAACCTTAAAAAATCTAATAAGGAATTTTATAAATTTTTTCTTTTTCTAGTTCGTTTTCTTTTATATTTGGATTTAGATTAATTTTTATTTTTAGTTTAGAGATGTCGACTTATCTAATTACAGGATCAAATAGGGGTATTGGATTAGAACTATGTAGGCAAATTCATAAGAGGGGAGATAATGTAATTGCAACGTGTAGGAAAGCCTCAAAAGAACTTAGAGATTTAGGTGTGAGAATTGAAGAGAATGTAGAAATTTCTTCTTATGAGTCGATAACGAATTTGTGTAAAAAATTATCTGGAGTTAATTTAGATTGCTTAATTCATAATGCAGGAATTTATGAATTTAATTCTTTCGAAAACTTAGAAAAGAAAAGTATTTTGCGGCAATTTGAAATCAATGCATTGAGCCCAATATGTATGACTCAATCACTTAAACATTTTTTAAAAAAATCTTCTAAAGTTGCTTTCATCACAAGTAGAATGGGATCTATTGAAGATAATACATCTGGAAGTTCTTATGGTTACAGGATGTCTAAAGTCGCTTTGTCCATGGCAGCAAAATCACTTTCTATAGATTTATCAAGAGAAGACATTTATGTAGCTATTTTGCATCCTGGATTAGTGAGTACAAGAATGACTGGCTTTACAAGAAATGGAATTAGTCCTGAAGAATCAGCAAATGGCCTTTTAAAACGTATAGATTCTTTAAATAAAAATAACTCGGGTACGTTTTGGCATGCTAACGGAGAAGTTTTGCCTTGGTAAAATCTATATTTTTATTTTTAAGAGATTTATATGGGTAATTTGTTAAAAAACTTTTAAATTTTTAACGAATTTCTTTCTTAGTTTAATTATTTTAGTTATCTTTAAAAAAACATTAGTAAAGGAGGTGATTCATTGTCGTATCTACCGAAAAATGCGGTTATCAAAGGGGCCGTGAATTCAGTATCTTCATCACATTCATCGGTCTCTTTTTCTTTGATTAAGAAAAAAGGTTTTATAATCAACAGATTTATATAAATCAGTTACTTAATAATTAAAAGCTCTGCATCTCATGAAGTTGCAGAGCTTTTTTTATGAATTTAAATAATCTTTCAAAATTTAATCTATCTTTTTTTGGCCGAAGTAAATTAAAGCTAAAAAAGATAAAGTGCTTACCAAAGCGATTAAGTACCACCCAGTTGAGGAGTTGCTAGTTATTTCGTTCATTTATTTTGATTTATCGGAGGAACTGATTATTTGAGTGAAAATTACAATTGATATCATTAAAAAAACTAAAAGGATGTAAGTTACGTTCATTTATAGAAAAATGCTAATTATTAAAAAGATTATTCCTAGAACTACAGTAACAATTGCTCCATCTACTAATAAGTCTTTCCATGTATAACTTTTAAGCATCCTTGTTTTATCTTCTTCACTCATAAGGTTCTTTAACCACGTCCAATCTAAAAGCTGTGTTAATGCAACACCAAAAATTAAATGACCAATCAAAATACCAATTAGATCAATTCTAGAAATATCTTTAGTGAGACTTGTGATAATAAAAAAGTCCACTAGCTTTTTTCTTTATTAGATAAAGCTCCACCTTCTTCTTTGTATTTTTCCCAAGCTTCACTTACTTTTGCTTTAGAGAAGTTTTGTTTCCCCTCAGATAATTTATTTTTGAGATTATTAAAACTTTTATTCAGTCCTTTTTTTGTCGGTTCATCAAGAAAGTTTGATGTTAATTTCCATAGGTACCAGCTACTAGCTAGAAGAAGAATTAATCCCAGTAATTGCATCTTTGTTTTTTACTATGCTACAACTTTTTAAATGGTTTCGATAAATTAATTTATTTAATACCTACAGAATTTTTTTGACAAAAATAAAAGTTAAAACTGTAACCAGTGGAAAAATATTCTATCAAGCAACCATATAGTTAAACCCCCTTCCAGGAAAGCCAACCAGTACATCCCATAATCAGAAAATCCCAATTGTTCTTTTACTGACTTAATTAATTTTTTGTGAGCTTGAATGAGATCTTTCATGAAGAATAAAAATTTTTTTTAAACCTGCTGATTTTCTTTTATTAAGAATCCCTTCCCGTAACAAGATAAACAGGTTTTAGTTTCATCTAATGAAATTCTTAGAAAACCTGCTCCATTACATCTAAAACAATTTACTTTAGAAGTTGAGTAAATTTTTGACTTGATTTTAGCAGCACGGTTTAAGTAAGAAACAGTTTCTTTACGACCGTTAGCTTGAGCAGCTTCATTTAAAAGCTTTTTATAACTGATTTTTAGTTCTTGGGTATTCATCTTTTGAAAGAAACAAGGGTACTTTTACATGGAAAATAATTGTTTATATGATTAAAAAAATTATGAATTTTCAGTTTTTATATTTAAATTGATCTCTTGTTGAGATTAGATTAATATAACTAGAATTTGCTATACATGCTTAGTATCTGGGGTATTCGCTTTTATATTTAATAGAAATTTTATATTTGACAAGTTAGAAATATTTTGAGTGATAATCCAAGAAATCATTATTTCGACTTAGAAAGGAATTTTTGAAAATTTTGTTGTTCAAAAATAATTTTTAGCTCTAATAAATTATCCAGCCTTTTTGAGGTTTTTTACTAAAAAATCATTTTCATTAGTAAGTACTTTGAGCTTAGATTTTTCCAACTCTTTTCTGATTTTGGGATTTAAATCCTTTTTTGTCTCATTTAGATTCATAAGATGTTTCTTAAAATTATTTAAAAGACAGTTGAGATCATAGTGATCCCAAAAAAAATTTGTGGATAGTTTTTTCTTAAAAGAAGATAATATTTTATTTTGCACATAGAAATTCAAATTTAATCAACATATTGTGGAAAACCCTGTTGAAAAACGCTTAAAAAGTGGATAACTCTTCGGGAGCATTATCAAAACAAGCTTTTCTGGAAAAATTTCTAAGTATTAATACTTCATCAAATAAAATAAAATATATTTTAAAAAGTAACATAATCTCTTGTTATAACAGTGGGATCGTTACTTTTTAAAAAAGAAAAATTTTCTATACCAGAAACGCATGTTGATAAAAAATTTAAAAAGTTTTTTCTTCATGATGTATCAAATTGAAAATTAAAGTGAAGAAAAATCAATCAAAACTTGAAATTTTTAATTTTTGTAATAACTGAGTATAAATTGTTTAATTCGGTTTTCTCTATGCAAATATTTCTTAAACCAAAAACTAATCAAATAGAGTTTACTAAGTTAAAAAATTTAAATGACAGAAGAAAAAAAGGATTCAAAAAAATGTTCTGGAAAGAAAAACATTATGTTTGCCTATGGTTTTATACAACTTGGTTCTAGTTTCGTATCTGCAATTGCTTTAGCTGCAATCGCTTTTGGATTCTGTTCAGTAAAAAAAGAATCTAAACTTTTCAATAAATGTGTTGCAGAAATTATTGAAGATGGTGGTACCAATTCTGAGGCTGTAAGGTATTGCAACGGGGGCAATTAAAATCCCTCTCAGAATAATTAAATGGACTCAACCTGTGAATTGATTATTGACTTCTTAAAAGAGGAGCCAATTGGAGAAACTGATCATTTTATTTGGTTCATAACAGATATTGGTATTGTTGCCCTATTTAAAAAAGGGAAAAGCTTTGAAACTTATAGTTCGAATGTCAAAATTGAGGCAAATAAAATTGATTTGGATATAACTAAAGAAGAGAATGAGTACCTCAAAATAAAAGAGAGGCAGCTTTTCTTGTTTTATTCATAAACTAGGATTTCGTTCTTGATCTAATAGGATGGCTCAAGGTTAAAGGCCGGCTCCATAGTAATGTTTTCGCTAATTAATTCGTAGGTTAGCTCTTTATTTAGGGCATTTATATAGGATGTATAAAGTTTCCCCCAAACAAATTCAAATTCATCTTTACTTAAATTCTTGAAAAGAATTTCTCCTTTGAAGTAAACGTGATAAGAATCATTCATCATGGAAAATTAATCTTTCCCTTTTTAACGCAGTGAAATATGTATGTAGTATTAGGTGCTACTAAAAAGAAATTTATTTTTAGAAGTTAGAAATACTTTTAGACTATCCGTGTATTCATTTTTTGTTTTTTGAATAAACCGACTGTTTCATCAAGATCCATACACGGCTGAATACTTATATCCATTAACCTTCTCCAGGGGTGCCATTGCTTCCAAATTGTCTCAAGAGAATCTGCACTCACTACAGAATGTCCAATCCCATTTTGAACCATAAAAATCCAAGAATGAACCTCATAGTTTTCAGGTCTGTTTTGGGGACCACCTGATTCGTACCAATTAATTAGCATTTCTGCCCCCTCTTCTTGATCCTCCCCATCTGTAAATTCGTAGGAAATCAAATACCTTTGCATATAGATATTGTTAAAATCTCTAAACTATTTTAACTCTAGATTTAGATATTGCCTCGCAATTTGATTAATGCTATGAAGTTTATAGAAGTGATTGTTTTAAATGACCGAAAGATTTGGGAAAATTAAAAAGAATATTTTGACTAATTTATCCTTTATAAATAAGACAATCTTGAAGTATTTTCAAAATCATGATCTATTCGTATAGCTCCTATTGATAGATAAAATTTGATACTTTTAAAAATACCTTAAATTAGTTAGCATATTTGTAGGGTATAGATACCAATGATAAATAAAAAGTATAGTAGTGATCCAATTGATAATTTAGAGTATGAAAAAGTTCTAGAAGAAGAAATAATTAATTCCTACGAAAGAAAATTTCAGAAAGATACTGAAGAAGATAGTAAAAAGATTAAATTTTACAGACTTAAAAGAACTCCATTAGAAATATTAAATAGGTCATTTTTCTTTTTCTTTATTGGAAGTTTTCTTTTCTCTTTGTTTTTAGCTTATTCAGAAAGTAAGTTATGGTTCATTCTTTATGTAATAAGTGCATTGTCATGTGTTTTCTATACTCCTAATAGAAAAGCACTTAAAGAATTAATAGCAGCTTGGCCAAATATAGAGGATCTCATTAAAGGAAGGAGTTTGTGGAAAAAAGGTAAGTAAATAGATTATGAAACCTTTAAATTCATTTAAAAAGTGGTTATTAAATATTCTTGTGCCATACATTGAGGGCACCAAAAAGAAAAAAAAGGATAGAAAATGAGTCTAATAAAGGTTGGAATTATTGTTGAAATTTTTTTGTTTGTAGGAGTTTTTTTATGGGTTAGGAAACTAACTAGTGAAAAAGGTAGGCAACCATCACTATCTAAAAAAACAATAAAAAATCTCAAATTTTAGAATTTTGATCACAAAATAAGGAATCTTTATAAAGAGATCAAATTTATGGGAAAATTCTTTACTTTTTTCTCTCACTTTGTATATGAAATCGGTTAGAACATCTACATGGTTCTTAAAAAATATGGTTTCTTCCATCCAAGGTCTAGCTCCAATAACTAATCCATTAAATAGTGTCTTAGTAGAAAAGAAACTAATAAATGTTGATCAAAAGTTTATTCAACTTGTTTCTCTGGCAGAAGGTTTACCTCGTACAGAAGTTATTGAAAGTGGTAGAAATTATTGGAGGGGTGTTTGTAGAAGCTTAATTTTTAGATTTCCAGATGACCTCGAAATTTTAAAGCTTGATGTGAGAAGTTATGTAGATAGATCTAAAGGAATTATTCAGATAAGATCTGCAGCAAGATTAGGGCAATCAGATTTAGGTGTGAATCTAAGAAGAGTGGAATACTTGTTTAATCAATTAGAGAAATTTTAATTAATCTATTTTTTATAAATTTAAGGTTCTTTTTACCAAATAGTTGTGCTTTAATTCATAAGAATATTTGAATTGCCATGGTGAAGATAATTTTAGTTGGAATTATTGTCGCGCTTATATATTCTCAACCTGACCTCCGTCTTACAGTCGCTGATTGGTTAAAAGCAGCTTCTGATTTTCTTATTGAATCAGTACAAGTAAAACCATAAATTAATTTTTAATCAAGCATTAAATAAGACCTGAGACAGTAATCATTTGTTTAATGCATCCAGCTACGAAAATAAATATTATTATCCTGCTTAATATGTATTTCACTTAATCAAATAAATAGTTTTAGGAACATAATAGAAAATTTTTTTGAAATTTTTGAATAGTTAACGATAATAAGGGATATGAAGCTTAGATTATTTGAGTTCTATTTTATTAAAGACTATTTAAGGCCTTGGTTTGGTCTTATTTATTCTTTATTCTTTCTGTTTTTTTTAGGTGCAATTGGCTATCGAATAACAGAGGGCTGGGAATGGAGTGATTGCTTATGGATGGTTCTGATCACAATAACCACTATTGGTTTTGGAGAAGTTCAACCTTTAAGTCCTGAAGGCAGGATTGTAACTGTTTTAGTAATCGTAGGCGGATTGATCTTTATTCAATTTACCTTTCAAAAAGCTGTTAGATTATTCGAATCCGGCTATTTTCAAAGAGTAAACGAATTACGTTTTAAAAGAATTCTTAGAAAAATGGAAAATCATGTAATTTTGTGCGGATATGGGAGGGTTGGTCAGGAAATATCTAACCAAATAAAAACACAAAATATTCCAATTATTGTTGTTGAGAGTGATGAAGATAGAAAAAAGATTGCTGAAGAAAATGGTTTAGAAGTACTTTGTGCTGACGCCACCCTTGACGAGACTTTAAAACTTGCAGGATTAGAAAAATGTAAGAGTTTGGTTGTTACCTTACCTAATGATGCTGCAAATTTATATGTTGTTTTAAGTGCTAAAGGTATAAGAAGTTCTATAAGAGTAATTGCTAGGGCAGGAACTGAAGAAGCGGCAAGTAAGTTGAGATTAGCTGGAGCAAGTATAGTTGTAAGTCCTTATATCGCAGCAGGAAGAGCAATGGCATCAATGGCTTTAAGACCAATCGCTATTGACTTTCTAGATCTATTAGCAGGAAGTGAATGTGAGATTGAAGAATTTGAATTAAGTAATGATATTAGTCTTTTTGAAACTGCGGAGAAAAGATCACTTTCTGAACTTGGAATAGGCAAAAAGAGTGGTGCAAAAATATTAGCCATTAAAGAAAATGAAAAGTTGTTCACTAATCCTGGAGGTAATTTCATACTTCAACCAGGTCAGGTATTAATAGCCTTTGGTAGTAAAGAACAGCTAAATATTTTGAACGGATTATTAGGAAATCTTGTCGTAGCAGTAGAACTATTAAAGTAGTTAGATCGAGATTCAGAATTAATTGCTAAATTGATTGTGTTTGGAATAAATCAAATGAAAATATTTAAATTTCTATTTGTAATTCCAGTAATAACTTTAATAATAATTCTTCAAACCTCTTTGCAAAATTGATATCTTATGGCTTCGGATATTAGAGATGGAGAAACAATTTTTAGAAATGTTTGTACAGGCGGCCATGTAAGAAGGTGGATCAATCGTTCTTAAAGGATCCAAATCATTAAAACTTTCCGATCTTGAAAAAAGGGGAATAGCAGATGTTAATTCAATAACAATAATTGCTAATGATGGAATTGGTTTTATGAAAGGTTATAAAAATAAATTAAAGGATGGAGAGGATAAGGTTCTTTCACAATGGATTATTCAAAATGCAGAAAAGGGTTGGGAGTAAATGAAAAGCTAATTTTTGCATCTCTTTTATTCGCTAAATATTTTGAACGGACTATTAAGAAATCTTGTAGTAGCAGTTAAGCTATTAAAGTAGATATATCAAAATAATTTGATATATCTACTTTCAATTTTTAAATTTCTTAAAGGCTGTAAATTATTTTTAAATTTAACAACTAAATTCTCATTAATTAGTGGGCATCTTCAAAAAAACTCT
>CACGFX010000019.1 GCA_902572395.1 uncultured Synechococcaceae cyanobacterium | reverse complement strand
ATTGTTTTATTACTACAAAGGTATTTATTTATATTATTGATGATCAAATCAGTAGGATCCAAAAACATAAGTTTTAGCTCTTTAAAATCAAACATTATTTAAAGTTTTATCTTAACAATTATATTTTTTTTACGAGGAGTTTATATTGTTAATAGCACTACAAAATTATTTTCATATCATGCAAAATAATGTTAAAAATGGAAAAAATGATTAGAAATCTTGGAGAATTCACCTCAATATCTATTTCTTGCTAGTGGAGTAAATAATGGAGAAGGTTTTTGGATAGTGGGAGTAAAAAATTGCGATGAAAATATCCTTGAGGATAAAAATCTTTTAGATTGCCATAGAAAAGAATTAATAGGTAATGAATCAGCAAAGGATATTCTTTTAGCTATTAATTTAAACTTGAATAATTTATTAAATGAACTAAGAAACAAAAATTATTTAATTGGAAGTCCTTCAATTGGAATTTCATTTGATATCCCTTTAGAAATCTTGGAAAATATTTTTGATTTTTGGTTAGATATTTATAAAAATCAAGAAGCTTGGGAAGCTTGTCTAGGTCTTCTTAAAGTTAGAAAAAGGATTCCTCTAACAAACCTAATTGAAAGCGAGAGTTTAAAGGGTAACTCTAAAAAGTGGGCTATAAAAATTGAAAATTTACATTCTTATGTTCCTTCTTCACTTAGAATTGACAAATTAAATGATCCCATGTGGGAATAATTTTATCTTTTTAATACTCAAAATATTTACTTCGTTGGATATTTAAGTAAAAATAAAATAACTATTAATTAAAAAATGAATAAACCATATTCTTTTAATATTGATCAAATGAACGGAATTGTAGAAGATACATACGCCAAGATAATAAACGAATGTGAAAATTTAAAGAAAAATACTAATTGTCCAAATGAACAAGTAGTAGCACTTTTAAGCGTGATTGCTTCAAATTACGCTATTACAACAGAAAAAAACGAAAATTAAGATGATAAGTTATTTTACTTGGGGCGAATTTGATAAGAGCGTAGAACAAATAGCTAATAGATGTAGGTTTAATGATTTTTCTGGAATATATGGAGTTCCTCGTGGTGGATTATGTCTTGCTGTAGCACTAAGCCATAAATTGAAAATTGAATTAATTTCAGAACCACAAAAAAATTCACTAATAGTAGATGATGTTTATGAAACTGGTCTTACGTTAAGGTCCTTCAAGCATATTGAAGGAGCAATGTTTTTTGTATTATTTAGTAAAATCAAACCCACATGGTGGAATACAGTATTTATATCTAAGAAAAACCAATGGATAGTTTTCCCTTGGGAAAATACTTTAAATTCAAAAAGTGATCGTGAAGATTACATCAAAAAAAGAGGTTTAAGTTGAGTAAGAAACTATATTTGGCAAATCCTTATGGATTTTCAAAACAAACTAAAACACTTTTAAATGAATTTATTGAAATCTTCAATGATTTAAATGTAGAAGTATTTGAACCTTTTGAGAGGGCAAAATCTCTAATACAGAAAGGAAGTCAATGGGCATATGAAGTTGCAAGTAGTAATTTCCATGATTTAAAAGAATGTGATTGTATTTTTGCGATTGTTAATGGAAATCCTCCAGATGAAGGGGTAATGATTGAATTGGGTATCGCAATTGCTTTAAAAAAGGAAATCTTTTTATTTAGAGATGATTTTAGAAATTGTTCTGATAGCGATCAATACCCATTAAATCTAATGTTATTTCTTGGCCTGCCTAAGGATAATTGGGAAAAATACTATTTTGAATCATTACAAGATATAAAAAGTAATAAAAAAAGATTTATGGAGTGGGCAAAAAATTAGAAAAAAAATAATAATAAACCCTCAAGAAGAAGTTTTATATTTAAAAAAATCTGTTGAGGTGCTAGAATGACATTTATTTAGAAAATTTTGACACAAGTTACAGTTGGAGAGAACGAGGGGATTGAGTCTGCCCTTAGAAGATTTAAGAGACAAGTATCTAAGTCGGGAATCTTTGCAGATTTAAAAAGACTTAGACATCATGAAACACCTATTGAAAAATATAAAAGAAAGTTGCAACAAAGAAGAAAAGCAAGAAGAAGGTAATATGCTAAAACTTATAAGGTTTTGGATATGATTAATATTAAAAAATTATCTTAGAAAGGTTTAAAAATAAAATTTTCACTACTTAAGCTTTTTAAGCTTCTTAACAAGAGTTATCCCCACTCCTGATACAGCAAGAAGATCTTTTTCATCAGCAGCAATAACTGCTTTTGTTGTTTTAAATCCAGCCTCGTACAAAGCTTTTGCGCTTTTTGCTCCAACACCTGGAAGTGTAGTCAAAGTTTCAATATTTTTCTTAGAATTAATCTCTTTGGTTTTCTTTTTTGTTTTTGTTTTTGTTTTTACAGACTTTGCTGCTTTTTTTTCTTCCTTTAAAGGAGTATCAGGAGATACTGCACTTTTAAATAAAATTGATTTTAGTTTGCTGAGAAATTTAGAAATCATTGCAAAATATCTAAGTAATAAAATTAGCTCATCAATTTAATATATTATCAATTTCCAGAGGAATTAATAACAAGAAAATAGCTAATTAAATAGAAATAATTTATTTACAATTATATAAAGACACACATTTAATATTTATGCAAGCTTACGAGCCATTGCAAGGTATTCAAAATTATTTTAAAACCCAAAAAAGAACAAATGTATTTTCAAAATTTAAAGGTATTAATTAATAGTAAAGTTAAAATCTTATTAAAGAAAAGATCATAAAAATGAAGCTTATTTTTATAAGTGGACCTTCTGGTAGTGGGAAAACAACTTTATCAAAACAAATAATAAAAAAAAATAAAAATGGTATTGTGTTAAGTACCGACAATTACTATAAGACGGGGTTAATAAGTAAATTACTACCAAAATTTGTAGAAGGTTTTTATGATAGAAGTATTAGTTTTAATAACAAACTATTCAAAAAAGATTTTGATTTTATTTATATGAATGGAATTTCATTCTTTGATCGTCATTATAATTTCGAAAAGAAAAAAATTCAAAATATCTTAAACGAAACAACTAATATTAGTTTTTTAATAGTTGAGGGTATATTTGCTAAAGAATTCTCTAAAACTTTAAATAATAAGGATTATATTTTTTTAGAAATAAAAACTAAAAAAAATGAATGCATGAAAAGAGTTGTCCAAAGAGATATAAAAGAAAGGGGGAAGGATAAAAAACAAGCTGAGAATGATTTCTTAAAATCATGGAGCATTTATTACGAAAAATTCAAACCTAATTGCATAATAAATAATACAAATAAATTCATTATTGAAAAAAACACTGATATAGATCAAATTCTGAAAAAATTATTTAATTAAGTCTTTAATTTTTTTCTCTAATATTAAAGCACTTAAAATTGAGCCTTCAATTCTGCCAAATCCTTCTCCTTCAAACCAGTCTCCGCAAAACCCAATTCTATATTTTCTACTAAATTGTAAAGATAATGGTACGGCAAGGCCAGAAGGCTGTGAAGCTCTCCATTTCATAATAGATATTTTTTCATCAAAAGTTAATGTATTTACTAAAGAATTATCTTCAAAAAGTTTATTGAAATTTGTAATTATTTTTTGTTTAAAAACATCTTCATCTTTTGCACTTATATAAGAATTAATTAACTCTATGTTTTTTGAATGTACTACAATTCCTAATTTATTATTATCTTGCAGCTGAAAAATAATTCTTTCAAATCTGTATTTATTTTCTAAATTATTTTTTAAATAAAAATACCTTTGTTTTTTAGAATAAAAATCTTTATAACTATAATCTTTATTCGTATAGATTAAAAAAGTTAACCTAGGAATAAATGTTTGTTCATTTAAGAAATTTAAAAGAAAATCTATTTTTTTATCATTATTAATAGGAATAGCTTTTCTTAATGGAATTTGTTTTACGTTTAATATTTTTAAAGACCTCTTATGTAACAACAAATTAGTTGAACAAATTAAATATTTAGACTTGAATCTGTCGCCATTTTTTGATTTTAGTAACCATTCCTTATCATTAAACTTCATATCCACTATTAAAGTTTCAAAGAAAAAATCAATTTTATCTTTTAAATTATTTGACTCAATTATCTTTTTTGATAAATCACTCATGGAATCTAAAGATAGATAATTAACCCCGCAAGAAAATTCAGATTTTTTTATGCTTTCTAAATTAGAATCTTCATTTAGAAAAAATATGTCTGAGTCGTCAATTTTTATATATTTATTTTCCAATAATTCATCAATATATCTTTTTAATAGAAGATTATTTTTACTGTTAGATATATTAAAACTTGGAGAACCATGGTTTAGTTTCCATCCCTTATATCTTTTGCTTATTCTTGTACTTGATCGCCCTCCTAGTCCACGACCAATTTCAATTAATCCGACTTTTTTTGTAATATTATTTTTCAGATACTGCGAAGCGAAAACACAAGCAGATATACCTCCACCTATTATTAATAAATCATATTTAACATCACTTTTCATTGGTTTAATATTGACAGAAATTATCTTTCATTTTCTAAAAAACTATAAACAGAATTAAGTTTCTCTGATGAAAAAAAATCAGATTCAATGACAGGAGTAATATTATTATTTTTATAAAAACTAACTAAATCGCTTGTGAAATCAAAAAAATTATCTAAGGCATATAAACACTTTTCTGATATGTAGACCTCTTTCCAAGGACGGTATTTAAACCGGGTTATAAATTGTTTAGAAGGAATAAATAAACTTCCAAATAGATTTAATTTTTCATCTTTTGCTATTTTCTTGAGAAAAGTCAACTCATTCTGAAGAACTTTAATATCTGTGCCATATTGAAACCAAATTGAATTTATTAATCCAGTCGCAATTTTTCTTTCGAACCTTTCTCTTTCTGAAGAAACATTATAATATTTTTTCAAGTATGGATTATAAGCTATACCTAATTTTACTTCTAAATTTTTTTCTTTTTTTAAATAACCTAATGCATCAATTGAATCAAAGTTTTTTTTCTTATTTGATCCTGACACAAGCAGAATTTCATAATTTCTATTAGTGTAAGAATTTTTAATAAAATCTAAAAAATCCTGATATGATTTATCTTTATTTTTTGAGTATTGATGATAAAGACTATAGTGATAGGTAACATTAAATTCATGGAAATTTTTAGATATATAATTGATGGTGTATTTGAATAATTCCTTTTTAATATGTCCTTTACATGGAATATTGATATTTTTTATATTATTTAATTTGCAGAAATTAAGTTTATTTTCTAACTGAGAAATATCTTTAAATGACAATTCAAATCTTGTATTATTGTACATTTTTGTATTCAAATTTTACACTCAAATATATTAACGAAAACAGTCATCTGCTACGATTCTTATTTTTGAAGCCTTCTTTTTTTTCTCACTCTTTAAAACATAACTAGGAGAAATCTCCATTGCAGCTCTTAAAGAAATTTTATCCTCAGTAGATTTTCCAATAATATCTTTAAAAAATTTCCAATTTTCTGGTATTACTAAAACTGGCCATGATAAATAAAGACCTATAAAAATACCGCAAAATAGAAAAAAATAATTTCATATCAAAAATATTTATCTTACTTTCTAATATAAATATGTAACAAGTATGTAGATAAATAATTAATTATTTCCTTTTTTTAGCAATTGATTTATCCAAAAAAGATTTTCATGAACTCGAGAGGTTAGAATATCCAAAAAGATTTATTTCAGAATATGGCAAGCCAGAATTATCTAATTGCAATAGCTCTAATAGAACAAAACCTTGTTAGAGCAATGCCTCTTGGAGGTAAAGAAATTAAAGATAATTTAGAGGAATCAGAAAATTTAAAGAAACTTGGCGAAGAAGTTATTTTAAATCTTCTTATGAGGGTTTTTCAAAGAAGTGATGAAGGTGCTTTAAAAAGGACTTCTGAAGAAAAAGGATTGCTGCTGGTTCATATGCATCCCAAAAGAATGCAGAAAGAGCTTCCATTCATTAAATCTGAATGGATAAGAGACGGAGACACGCAACAATTTTTAAAATACCTGGGCAATCTCTCAAAAGAAGTATGGACTGCATCTTTTGTAAAATACAAAGGTATTGAATTTACTTCAATCTCAAAAAATGAAGAAATCTAAAATAAATTTATAGATATTTTCTTTTTATAGGTTTACTTTCTTTAAAGTATTATTTTCCTTATAGACTCTAAAACACTTTTTACCATTACCAAAATCTATTGAAGAATATTCAATATTATTTTTGACGTGCACGGCACAATTACCCTCAATACAAATACAAGATTTAATAATTTCTCTATTTATAACATCATTGACATAAGGTTCCCTCTCTTTTTCTTCATCAAAATGCGGGCAGGCAATACCTTCAACTATTCCTAAGCAATCAATTATGGTTAATTCTTCAGCATAAGAATCAGTTATACCTTTTTCAAACCAACAAATAGCCCCAGCGCTTACACCACTCATTACAATTCCTTTTTCATAAGCATTTTGCAAAATTTCATATAAATTCCATTCTTTCCAGACAGCTAACATACTTTTTGTATTTCCTCCGCCAACGTAAATGATGTCTTGGGCAAAAACTTTATCTTCTAAGTTTTCTGTTCTTGAGAAAAAATCAATATGACTTGTTATACAATCAAGTTTGGAAAATGCTCTATAAAAATTCAGTTTGTATAAACTACTATCACCAGATGCTGTTGGAATAAAGCAAATTTTTGGTCTTTTTTTATTAATTAATGAAATTATATATTTTTCAATTTCAAGAGAGCCTAAAGAGCGACCAAACCCTCCTCCACCAATTGCGACTATATTTTTACTGGCCATACTAAATAGAAGATTTTTTATGAATTTAAAACAAATTACTATCAAAGATCAACTTGAATTAAAGAAGGTTTATTTTGATTCGATTCAATCTTTAGATGAAAAAATTTATAGTAAAGAGCAAAAAAGGGCCTGGTCAAGCCAAGCCTGGAATAATCCAAATTTTGATAAGTCTATAAATAAAGGGAAAGGATGGCTTTTAAGTAAACAAGGAATAATTATTGCTTTTGCCACAAGATATCCTCCCGATAGAATTGCGTTATTTTACTGTAAAGGTGTATTCCAAAGAAAAGGTTACGGCTCTAAGTTACTTCATAAATTAGAAGATGAAGCTAAAAAAGAAGGTTTAAATTCTCTTTACACTGAAGCAAGCTTAATAAGTTATGAATTATTTCTTAAAAATGAATGGGAAGTTATACGTAAAGAAAAAGTAATTATAAATAACATTTTTTTTGAAAGATATAAAATGACTAAAACGATAAAAGTTAATTAATTAATTGTGTCTAGCAAAAGCAAGAAGTTAATTTTAATTCAAAGAGTTCTAATTTGGACGTTATACTTTTTTTCAGGATTTATACTTTATTCTAAAAAAGGTATCTTACCATCTGCGTTAATTACTTTTTCAAGAATTATTTATCCAATATCTGTTTTTTGGTTGCAAATAAGAATTAAAAAAAGAACAAATTTTCTGCCTATTGATTCAAAAATGACAACTTCGCAATTATGGTTCAACTTATTACCCGTTATTGCATCTTTATTAACTGTAATTTTTTCATTAACTAATGGTATTTTATATATTCAAGAGAAATTAATTAATTCTTAAATAAAATAAATTAATTATTTCCTAATTGCTTTAGAAATTTCTTTCATAAAAAAACATAATGTAAAGAAATTTGCCTTTTAAATATATTTGTTTAAATTTTAAATAGTGATAAACATAATCATGAAAAATATTTCATTAAAGGGAAATATTAATTTTGACAAAAAAAAAGATATAAATGATTATGAATTGTTCTCGTTAAAAATCACAGATAGTTTATATAAAAAAGATATTGGAAAATTTCTTGAGACCCTCTCCTCTCACTTTATTTAGGAAAATAATTTTTCTAATCTTCAAATTCAAACAGTACTATTAATAAATAACAATTTGAGCGATAATAAGAAAAATCTTAAGGATACGAAAATGCAATTATTTCTTGCTGACTGCCAATTCCCAGATATTGAGAATCAAGTAAAAGCTTATCAATTATTTGTGGAGGCCTGGGAAAACGGTGAAATTGCAAAATCAGATAAAACAGAGAAATTTGAGATGTTATTTAGAGTGCATGCTCCAGGAGAAGGCAGGGTAGTTTGTCTATGTAAGGCACATAGTGATAAAGAAATTTTTGATCATTTTGCTCCATGGAGAGCTAAATTTGGCATTCATATGGAATTCACACCTGTAATAAGTTGTCAAAATGTTGTTGATTACCATAAAGACTTATTTAAAACTTTAGGGTAATTAGCTTAGATCTCAAATTTATCGTGATTAAACCTTTTCAAAATTTTCTCTCTAAAAGAAATAGCAACTTAGTAACCTCAAAAGATAGCCTTGAAGAAGAGGAAAACGTTAAATCTAAACCATTAATAATATTTGGTTTTGTCATCTCATTAACCTCAATATTTTTGCTTTTATTCACCATTAATAATAAATTTGGATGATATATGAGTAATTAGAACTATTACTTGGGAACAATTATGTTCTATTATAAATTAAAAAATAACTAACTATATGGCATTTAACGAAGGAGGGATGGCATCTGGCCTTCTTATAATCGCGGTATCAATAGTTTTTGCTGCCGGTTTTGGATTTTTAGTTTTGCATTTTGTCCCTGGAACTCCCTTTTAGGTTATCCAAGTGATTTTAATTTACAAATTAACTCAAACATTAACAGTTTCCAAATCCTGTATTTGATTATCATCAAGATTAGATTTCTTCTTTAATCGATAGGCATAAACTAAAGATCCTAGAGCTAAGGTACTAGAGGCAAAAACTCCTGATATGAGTATCAAGGCAAAAAGGCCACCTATTAGTCCCCCTTTTAATCTAAGCAAATTTGATTTAATTAAAAGTATTGATAAAAAAACAATTGTCGCTTTTAGAGAAGAGATTTTCAAAAAAGTAAATGGATAAAAAGGATTAAATAACATTTCTTAGGCTAAATATAATTTGATCTGATTCTAAAAATAAATTTAAAAAACCGCATAAAAAAAGACTCAAATGAGTCTTTTAAAAATCTATATTAAGATTGATGACTTATGCATCAGGGTCAAAATTCTTTAGGTTTGGTCCAGCTACAAGACCAACAAGACCAAAAAGGACTAAAGAACCAATTCCAAAGCCTGCTGCCCAAGGATTGAAACCGCCCAAAGCAAAAGAAGCTAATAAATTCATGATTTAAAACATTATATCTCCGAGTAAGCATACAGATTTTTATGAAAAATATACCTATATTGAGACATTTCTTCGTAATTATGAGAATCTTTAAGCTTTCCCTTTATTAGAAATCCACAAAATTTTTATTTTTTGTTTTATTATCGATGATATACACTTTTGTTGGCACACTTTTTTAATACTATTAAAACTGTTTTTCTCTAATGACATCCAATAACTATACCTTTATTTATGATGGGGAATGCCCATTCTGCAATCATTTTGCTGAGCTCCTAGAAATCAAAAGCAATATAACTAATATTAAAATTCTTGATGGTCGTAAAAATTTAACTCTAATTAAATCTCTATTAGATAAAGGTTATGACCTAGATAAAGGAGCTATTCTCCTGAAAAATGAAGATATCTTTCATGGTGCAGATGCAATTAATACTATTTGCAAACAGATAAATAAACCTTCGAGTAGTTTACTTTTGTTACTTTCTAAATTGTTTAAATCAAATAAACGAACAAATGTGATATTTCCTTCACTATTAAGAGCCAGAAGATTCTTATTGATATCAAGGGGTATATCAATATCTCTAGTTTAAAAATAAAATATTTCTAAATTTTAAATAACATATTTATAAGCTTCTGTGTCAATAAATGATTATTAATTATTTCTTAGCTAGAACTAGGTGGTAACAACAAGTATTAAATGATAGAAAACTTCAATCCCTTTATTTCATTGGGTGGTGATAACCAAAAAGTTAATCATATGGCTGAAGC
This sequence comes from uncultured Synechococcaceae cyanobacterium, assembly GCA_902572395.1. Lineage (GTDB taxonomy): Bacteria > Cyanobacteriota > Cyanobacteriia > PCC-6307 > Cyanobiaceae > Prochlorococcus_A. The sequence goes on along the minus strand of CACGFX010000019.1, from coordinate 7,424 downwards.
AGCACTTGAAATGAATTTAACATGCAATGATTTAAAGAAGGATTTAAATTTAACCGATGGAGATGTAGTCGATATGTTACAACTAGTCATGGATAGGTTTAAAAATAATAATTAAGTTTATATTTTTGTCTATTAATCACTACATAGTATAATACCTTTTAATGAAAACAGTACAAATTGAGTTTTCGAAATATGAATCAGTTAACTTTTTATGGTCTGAATTAATAGAAGATTACGGTTTTGACAAAGCTAGAAAAATAGTTTCTCAAGCTATTGACTTACAAAAAATGAATGGAAAGAAAAATAACACAATGCCGATCATATTTTCAGGAACAGGAGGGTTAGCTTTAATCCCAATACAAATTCTAGAAAAAGAAGATTTTAGAATTAGTTGTAAAGATAACCAAGTTTTAATATTTAATCTCAAAAGAAAGTCATTTCAAATTTTAAATGAAGCAAACTAATATAAATTAGTAATTTCTCGAAAAAGCCAAAATTACTTTATAGTTTACTAAAATTATCTAGTTAAATGACTTTTGAAGCGACATACCTTGGATCAAATGGTTGGCTAATAAAATTTAAAAAAACCAATTTAATTATTGATCCTTGGCTCAAAGGAGATTTAATATTTCCTCCAGGTGATTGGTTTTTTAAAGGATCATTAGAAGAAGAAATTTTAATAGATAAAGAAATAGATATTATTTTATTAACCCAAGGTTTGCCTGATCATTGTCACGTTCCAACATTAGAAATGTTCAGAAAGGATATTCCTATAATTTGCCCTAAAAGTGCTGTTGAAACATTAGAAAAAATTGGTTTTAATTCAGTAAAAATGCTCAAGCCAAATGAAAAGACTAATCAATTTAATTTAAGTTTTGAAGCCACAGCAGGGGCACCAGTACCACAAATAGAAAACGGTTATATTGTTAAAGACGATCAAGATAATGGTTTTTATATAGAACCCCATGGATACCTTGATGAAAAATTAAACAACCAAAATCTTGATGCAGTCATTACTCCTACAAAAAATTTAGAATTACCCTTAGTTGGTTCTTTTGTAAAAGGTGCCGATGTAATACCTAAATTGATTAAGAAATTCAATCCAAAATTTATACTCTCAAGTACCGTGGGCGGAGATGCAAAATATTCAGGTTTTTTAAATAATTTAATTTCAGTCAAGGATTATGAAGAGGAATTAAATTGTAATCTTGTAGATCTAAAGAGTATGCAATCTATTATGATTTAAGTGGAACGAAAAAAGATCTTTTATTTATTCACTTAGCTTGAAAGTAGATCCATCATAAAAGGAGTCCAACAATTCATTCATTTATTATTACCTCAATACTTTTATTGGCTTTAAACAGCAGCTATGTATGTGAAAATTCAAAGCTTAATTTTGTGATGAGAAATAATATTAATGGTGACTTTTCAATATTAGAAAAGATTTCTGAGTTAAAGCCAGGAGCATTTATAAACATTAATTGGAATAAAAAAAAGCTTATGCTTCCATATTCTCTAAGAAAAGATTATGTTTCCTTTACAGATAAAAAATGGGACTGGAGGTACAAACTAAATAAGGACGGATCGCCTGATATTAATAATCCTTCTTTATACGAATTACTTCCTTCTGGAGAAGTTATAGAACATTTTTGTCAATTAGAAGATAAGCTTTCTAACTTATAATTTCAAAATAAGTATTTTAGATTTTAACTTCTGAACTTCTTTGTAAAGATGAACAATCCAAAAAAACAAAAGAGTATCTCAAGATATGTAAAACTTGAAGATTACAAAGTTTTTGATTATGAAATTCCAGAAATTTTTTTGGACTTCGTAATTAAGAAAGATGCTGTTAATGTTACGACGAACCTAAAATTGGTAAAAAAAAATAAGAATACAAGAAAACTAATTCTTGATGGTACGGATATATTAATAAAAAAAATATTTATAGATGACTCACTACTAGAAAAGAAATACTACCAACAGCAAAAAAATAACTTAAAAATTAAAAATATTAATAAAGATAATTTTTTTTTAAAAATAGAGGGAATAATTAAACCGAAGGAAAATACGTCCCTTTTAGGAATGTACGAGAGCAATGGAATTATAACTACGCAATGTGAGGCAGAGGGTTTTAGAAGGATAAGTTTTCACTCTGATAGGCCTGATATTTTAAGCAAATACACCGTGAGAATTGAGGCCGACAAGAATGATTATCCTGTTTTGCTTTCAAACGGTAACGTCGTAAAAGAAAATAATCTGACAAATAATCGACATCAGATCATTTGGGAAGACCCATATCCTAAACCCTCATATCTTTTTGCATTGGTAGCAGGGAAACTTAATTGTGTAAAAGACAATTTCATAACAAAATCTAATAAAAAAGTAAAAATAAATATTTATGTTGAGTATGGTGATGAAAAATATGTTCAACATGCAATAAGTTCCATACAGAAATCTATGAAATGGGACGAGGATAAATATAACCTTGAATACGATTTATCATTGTTCAATATAGTTGCAGTCAGGCACTTTAATATGGGAGCAATGGAAAATAAAAGTCTCAATATTTTCAATTCAAAACTAATCCTCGCTAATTCTGAAACAACAACTGATGAGGAATTAGAAAGAATAGAGGGTGTAATCGCCCATGAATACTTCCATAATTGGACGGGTAATAGAGTTACTTGTAGGGATTGGTTTCAATTATCTCTAAAAGAAGGTTTAACAGTATTCAGAGATCAACAATTCACCGCAGACCTTCATAACCATTCAATCAAGAGACTTGAGGATGCAAAATTTCTAAGAAGAAATCAATTTAGAGAGGATTCTGGTCCAACATCGCATCCTGTAATGCCAGAAAAGTATCAAGAAATAGACAATTTCTATACGACCACGATATACGAAAAGGGAGCAGAAATAATTAGAATGCTTAATAATCTTGTAAAAGATGAAAATTTCTATAAAGGATTTAGTAATTACATCTCAACATATGATGGGAAGGCTGCAACAATAGACCAATTTGTCGATAAAATTTTAGAGCACAATAAGGAAATCGATCCTAAAGAATTTAATGTCTGGTACAAGCAAAATGGCACACCAAAAGTTAAATTCAAGAGAATCTGGGATCAAAAAGAAGAAAAACTTACCATTCAAGCCTCTCAAAGTAATCCAAGAAAGAAGAACCCATATAATGATTTACCTCTAATAATTCCTATAAATCTGGCTGTATTTTTGGGAGAAAATAAAATAATAGAAAAAACAGTTATTTTAAAAACAAAAAAACAAGAATTTATTTTTAGGAATGTAAAATCTCACCTCCAAATCCCTTTAGTAATTTATTTTCGCGAATTCTCTTCACCGGTTGACTGGGAATCAGACACTACCTTGGATGAAAAATTTTTAATCTTAAAATATGAAAAAGATTTTTTTACACTATCTAATACTGTAAAAGAACTTTATAAAAAAATCATTTTATGCAGATTAGATAAAAAACCTGATCATATAATTGAAAATAAATTAATAAGCAATTTAATATCATTTATAAAAAATAAAGATATTAATTTATCTCTTTTATCAGAATTACTAAGCATTCCGACATTTGCTGAAATTGAAACAGAGATGGAAAATATAGACCCTTTAAAAACATACAAAACTATTGACGAATTAAATTATTTATTTGGTAAAAAATTAAAAAAGGAATTATATTTTAAGCTCCAAGAAATAGAAAAAAATCTAGCTAAAGTATGGCCAGAAGGTAAAAACGAAAGAAAATTAGTCGAAACTATTTGGAAACTACTCTTACACAGTGATGATGAGGAAATTAAAAGCAAAATAATTAATTATGTCGATAGTAATTCGATGACGCTAGCAAAAGCTGCATTGAATTCTTTCAGTAGAATTAATTGTCCTGAAAGAAAAATTATTTCAAATATATTCTTCAATAAATGGAAAAATAATAGTGTCGTTTTGGATAGTTGGTTCTCATTTAATGCATCATTAGAAATTGATGAAAAGTCAAACAGCATTGAAAAATTATTTGCAAATAAGTTTTTTGATTCAAAATCACCAAACACTTTAAGAGCTATATTAAATACTTTCGTAACAAGAAATAGTACTTTTCATGCAATGGATGGTTCTGGTTATAAATATATTGCAAAAAAGATAATTGATTTTGATAAATTAAATCCAATCGTAATTTCCCGTTTTGTGAAAGTATTTAGTAGATACAATTATTATTCGGAACCTTACAAAAGTAATATGGTAGAAGCAATAAAGCAGATTAAAAAAAATAAACTTTCAACAAACACTAAAGAAGTATTAGATGCAATTATAGAGTGATCTATTAATGATATTTAACTAAATATAATAATAAAAATTGTAAATATTGATAATAAAATACCTACAAGAAACTTATTAGTAAAAATATAATCAAATACATTTTTACTATTATCTTTATTCCACTTTTTATTGACGTATTCCTTAGTTATAAATTTGTTAGGTCTGCCACAATATAAACATGTTGGAGAAGATTTTAAAATTAAATTTTTACATTGGGGGCACTTTTTTTTTTCCATAATTTAATTTACTGAATAAAGATGAAATCAGAAACAATAATAAAATAAGTAATTTAAATCTAATACATTATATTTTGAATAATTAAATATCATTGCAATAACAAATTTAATTCAAACTATTTAAAAAAATTAAATATAATAAAAAATTAGTATTTGGTTTGAAATGTTTGCTATTGCACTTGGAATGTCCCCTATAGAAAAAATAACTGTTGCAATATCAGCTTCAATTTTTATAATCGCTTTTACATGGGTATCAATTAAAGGAGATTTAAGAAAACTTGCTAATGAATTAATTGAAGATAATGAAAATAATCAGGATAATTAAAAAAAATCTTCAACCTACTTTGCATGCAAACTAGGATAATCGATAATATGCCGAATTTCTTTTAGAGAAGAACCATAGATTTTTTCACCATTTAAGTGAACACCAATCCATTTTTCTTTTTGATTAAAAAAATTACTTTTAGCTGTAGTATCCCTCTCGAGATAATTTTTATTATCCCAATTTAAAGTTATATCCCAACCTTTATAATTTTCTATCATTGAGAAAGAAAGAACATACTCAAATAATACCCAGACAAACAAAGAACAAAAACAAAGGAAATAAGTATTTTTTTCGTTATTTTTATTTAATATTTACTTAGCACTGACTTTTATTTTGCGAGCAGCTTCATCTGCATTTTTTCTGGCTAAATTAATATCAGAATTTGATGAAAGAACAACACCCATTCTTCTGCCTTTTCTGGAAACTGGTTTACCAAATATGAGCACTTTAGTCTTTTCAAATTCTAATGCTTCATTAAGACCCTCATAAATAGGATCTGTACATTCTTTGTTAGAAAGTATAACTCTGGTTGCGGAGGGTTCTATTAAATCTATATACGGTATTGGTAAATTTAAAAAAGCCCTTAAATGTAATTCAAATTCATTAATATTTTGACTAACTAATGTCACCATGCCAGTGTCATGTGGTCTTGGAGATAATTCTGAAAATATAACCTCAGTTCCTTTTATAAAAAACTCTACTCCGTATAATCCAGCTCCATTAAGGTTATTTAATATTCTACTTGTCATTCTCTTAGCTTCAATAATTAAGGACTCGTTTATCTCTATAGGTTGCCAACTACATTGATAGTCTCCATTAGATTGAAGATGTCCTATTGGTAAACAAAAAATATTTTCACCACTTTCTTTTCTTACAGTTAAAAGAGTAAACTCAAAATCAAAATTAATAAATTCTTCAATAATTACACCTTTAACCTTTCCTCTTGAATTTGCTTGTGCCTGATTCCAAGCATTTTGTAAATCATTTTTTGTTTCAACCAAACTTTGTCCCTTTCCTGAAGAACTCATTAAAGGCTTAAGTAAAAGTGGGAATCCAATTTCATCTGCTTTTCTTTCTAAATCATCAAATTCAAAAATATAATCAAACTTTGCAGTTTTTATTTTTAAATCTTTAGAAGCTAAGTCTCTAATTTTATCTCTATTCATTGTTATTTCTACAGTTCTGGCGTTTGGAACAATATTAAATCCTTCATCTTCTAGTTCTTTTAGGGCCTCAATTGAAAGAGCCTCTATTTCTGGGACAACATAGTCAGGCTTAAATTCTTTTATAACATTTTTTAAAATATTTTTATTTCTCATATCAATTACTCTTGAATAATCAGCAACTTGCATTGCAGGTGCTTTTTCATATCGATCAATTGCAATAACTTCTAATCCTAATCTTTTGGATTCTATTACTAATTCTTTTCCAAGCTCGCCACTACCAAGCAATAAAATTCTCTTTTTAGAAAAAATTGATTCTTTCATATTTAAAAAACTTATTTATCATCACGAGAAGGTTGTGAAGATTTATCATCTGTAATTTTTTTATCTTTAGAATAACTAAATAAAAAATTTCTAATAAACCAATTTTGACTTCGCATGCTATTGGTTATTGATCTCGAAATTGCTCCTAAAAAAAAGACTCCAATCATTGCCCAAATAATTCTTTCTAAAGCAATTGCAGGTGAAAAACCTTGACCGGAATTAATAATTTCAGTAAGCGGGTCTAAAGGGTCCAAATTTAAACTAATTAATACTAATAATTATAAGGGGTTTAATAAATGAAAAATTAAAACTTATGGAATAAAAAACAAAATCATCATATAAATTAAACACAATAAAGTCTACACAATGCTATCTTCAAAGGGTGATTTTTTTTAGACATGCAAGTTGACGTACAAAATACTATTGTTCTTTCCGCAGACGGATCATCCACAAAACTAGGTGAATATTCAGGAGAAGTAATTTTAATTGTTAATGTAGCTAGTTATTGTGGAAATACTGCTCAGTATGAGGATCTCCAAAAGCTACATGATTTATATTCAAGCAAAGGCCTAAGAATACTTGCATTCCCTTGTAATGACTTCGGAAAACAAGAACCCGACTCTCTTTCAGAAATAAAAGATTTTTGCACAACTAAATATGGCGTTAAGTTTGAAATTTATGAAAAAGTTCATGCCAAAGGCAACACCACAGAACCATACACAACCCTTAACAAAGTTGAACCTGAAGGAGATGTTGAATGGAATTTTGAGAAGTTTCTAATAGGTAAAGATAGTAAAGTAATTGCAAGATTCAAACCAGGTGTTAAACCTTTTGATGAAAACTTAATAGCAGCTATCGAAGTAGCTTTAGATTCATAACAACCTTCTTATCATTCAAATTAAAATATTAAAATTAAGTCCCTTTATATTGAATAAAAAAAACAACTTTTTCTAAAAATATCTTATTTTTTGGATTCAAGAACATCTAAAATTCTTTAATTTAAAATCTTATTTATTATCAGAATCAACTTCTTCGACT
>CACGFX010000018.1 GCA_902572395.1 uncultured Synechococcaceae cyanobacterium | reverse complement strand
GCTTTAATTTCTTCAGGTGAATCTGGATTTTATGGAATGGCAGGTTTACTTTTAGAATTACTACAAAAAATCAAAAAAGAATATAGACCTTACTTTGAAGTACATCCAGGCATAAGTAGTGTTCAATTAGCTGCTGCAATTAGTGGAGCACCACTAATGAATGACTTTTGTTCAGTAAGCTTAAGCGATAAATTAACTCCATGGCCTTTAATAGAAAAAAGAATTAAAGGAGCTCTTATGGGCGACTTTGTAATAGCTTTATTTAATCCTCAATCCATTGAGAGAAATTGGCAGCTTAAAAGTGTAATAGATATATGTTTACAATCTAGGCATGGTGATACTCCAGTTTTATTAGCTAGACAAGTAGGTAGAGAAAATCAAACCAAAAAATTTTTTACTTTAAATACCATTCCTTTTAAAGAGATTGATATGTTATCAATCATTATTATTGGCAATTCTCAAACAACCTTAGTTGACGAAATATTTCTCACTCCCAGAGGATATTTACAAAATTAAGTTTCGCTAATCCATAATTTTTATAAATAGAATGTTTTTCTTTGCTTTTTCTTTATAAGAATACTAATCTTTTATAATAATGATGTAAGAAAATTAATTGAAAAATATTGGTTTAATTTTGTTTGACATTGATGGGGTAATCCGCAGCGTAGAGAATAGTTACAGACTTTCATTAAAAAAAACTGTCTACAAATTTACCGGATGGGAGCCAAGTTATATAGATATTGATAATGCCAAAAATGAAGGGATCTGGAATAATGACTGGGATTTAAGTTTAGAACTTATAAAAAGATGTATAAAAAAAGAAAACTTAAAACTTAAAATTCCTTCAAGAGAGGAGATAGTAAAATGTTTTGAAAAGTTTTACTTTGGTGGAGATCCAAATAAAGATAGTAAATACTGGTCGGGTTACATAACAAATGAGGAGTTATTAGTTGATAAAAAGTTTTTTGATTTAATTCAAGATAATGGAATAATCTGGGGTTTTGTTAGTGGTGCAGAGTCTGCTTCTGCAAAATTTGTTTTAGAAAAAAGACTTGGACTAAAATCACCACCATTAATATCTATGGGGGATGCCCCTGATAAGCCTGATCCTAAAGGTTTTATTAACTTATCAAAAAAGCTTATTGGAGATAAAATTGGTGAATCAAATATTCCCATTGCATATGTAGGAGATACTATTGCAGATATAAATACAGTTATAAACGCTAGAAAGGAAATACCATCTCAGAAATTCATAAGTATCGGAATAGCTCCCCCTCATTTACATGTAAATTCTCGATTGAAAGAACGTAATTCTTACGAAACAAATCTTAGAAATGCAGGCGCTGACTTGATTTTAAATTCTATTAATGACCTAGAAGATATTGATCTTGACTTGTTTTAAAACAAACATTAATTAAAAATTTTCTGAATAAATCACGGAGAGGGAGGGATTCGAACCCTCGACAAAAGTTACCTCCTGTAACTCCTTAGCAGGGAGCCGCTTTCAACCACTCAGCCACCTCTCCAGTTCTTATACATTATCAATTTTTATGCAAATATTCAAAATTTTTTATTTAATCGAAATGTCTAATCAACTTGAACTTTCGGTAATCTATTTTTAAAAGAACAAAGAATTTCCCAAGGAATAGTATTAGATTCTCTTGCCCAATCAAAAGGAGAAATTGTTTTATCTCCATCAGATCCTAGTAATACCATTGTAGTGCCAACTTGAATGTCATTCGAATCTGTTATGTCTATCATCATTTGATCCATAGTTATAGATCCAACTTGAGGATAAAATTTATTATTATGGATAACGTTTATCTTGCCTGAAAGATTTCTTGGTACACCATCTGCATAACCAATACTTAATACAGCTAATTTAGTTTTTCTATGACTTACAAATTTGCCTCCGTAACTTACACTTACACCTTTATCAATAGTTCTTATAAAAGCTACTTTAACTTTCAAAGATAAAGCTGGTTTAAGCAATAAATTTTTATTTGATTTTGAGAAAGGTTTATATCCATACATAGATAATCCAACACGTACCATATGAAAATGGAAATTTTTATCAAGAAGCATTGCCGCTGAATTAGCCAAATGAATCTTGATATTTTTATTTCTATCAACATTAATTTGCTTTAATAATTCCTGAAACTTCTTCCTTTGTAATTGTGTAATACTTTTTGGATCTAATGAGTTGAGTTCATCTGCAGAGGATAAATGACTATATATTCCTTTTATTAAAATGTTCTCAAAAGATTTTATTTTTTCAAATTGCTGTACAAATTTATTGTATTCGAATCCTAATCTTGACATTCCCGTATCAACTTTAAGATGTAAAAGAAATTTCAATCCAAAGTTCTTACCTATGTTATTGCAAATTAAACATTCTCTTATACTACTGATAGTTGGCATAAGTTCATTTTTAAAACATATAATAAGATCCCTTTTCGTATAAAGATTTCCGAGGATAAGTATTGGTTTTTTAACTCCAGAAGAACGAAGTTTAATTCCTTCATTTAATGTGGCAACACCTAATTGAGATGCTCCACCTTTGATAGCATAATGTGATACTAATTTCGCATCATGTCCATATCCATCAGCTTTAACGACTGCCATGAATTGACAATTTTTACTTAATTTTGATCTTAGCTGTCTAACGTTTGTTTCTATTGCTTTACCTTTAACTTCAATCCATGCTCTTTGTTTTAAATCTATATCTTTTTCAAAATTTGGAAATTTGTCAAATTTAAATACCTGATTTGTTTGACTATTTTGCATTAACTTTGCACAAATATATGCGCTTATTGAAATATACAGTTAGCATGACATGTAAATTGTATTTTGGCATGGGCCAGACTCTAGTTTTAAATGCATCTTATGAACCTTTAAACATTACTTCCTGGAGAAGAGCAGTAATTTTGATGATTAAAGGTAAAGCAGAAAGCTTAGAGGAAGATAAAACATATTCAATTCATAGTGGGAAAAAGTTGCCGACAGTTATAAGACTTCGTTACTACGTCAAAGTTCCTTTTAGAGAGGTTTCTTTAACAAGAAAAAATATTCTTCTGAGAGATAATAATTCTTGCCAATACTGTAACTATAGGGGTAGTGACCTATCTATAGATCATGTTTTACCGAGGAGCAGAGGTGGAACAGATAACTGGGAAAATGTTACTACAGCATGTCTCAGATGTAATGTACAAAAAGGTAATCGAACCCCCGAAGAGGCGAATATGCCCTTAAAACGTAGGCCTTATCGTCCATTAAGTAATCTAAATTTTGAAGCTACAAGACAAATTGACTCTGGCAAGCATAAAGAATGGAGTAAATACGTAATAGGGGTTGCAATCTAATAAAAAAATCTTAATTTACTTCTTTATTAAAATCTTCCATCATTCTTTTTTGTTCTTGCGCTATGCATGCATTAATCACTTCCTCTAGTTGACCAGCAAGAATTGGCTCAAGAGAAAAATTGGAACCTAATCTATGATCAGTTGTCCTGTTATCTTTAAAATTATAAGTTCTAATTTTTTCACTTCTATCGCCTGTTCCAACCTGAGAAAGCCTTTGTGACCTCTCTTTTGCATTGGCTTCTTTTAATTGAATTTCATACAATTTTGCTCTTAAAATTTCCATTGCTCTTTCGCGATTTTGTAATTGTGATCTCTCTTGAGTACAAAAAACTCTTATTCCTGTAGGCTTGTGGAGAAGATCAATGGCTGTCTCTACCTTATTAACATTTTGTCCCCCTGCACCTCCTGATCTTGCTGTTCCAACCTCTAGATCTGTTGGATCAATTTTAACTTCAACAGGATCAGCCTCAGGCATAACGGCAACTGTAGCAGTAGAGGTGTGAACTCTACCTTGAGATTCAGTAGCTGGAACTCTTTGGACTCTATGTACACCAGCCTCAAATTTAAGTTGACTATATACAGAATCTCCTTTAACGGAGATAACTAACTCCTTAAATCCACCCATATCTGACTCGGAAGCACTAACAGGTTTTACAGACCATCCAATTTTTTGTCCATATCTTTCATACATTCTTGCCAAATCACCCGCCCAGATACAAGCCTCGTTACCTCCAGCACCGGCTCTGATTTCTAACATTACACTTCTTTCATCTCTTGGGTCTTTTGGCAATAAGGCGATTGTGGTTTTTTGAATCAGTTCATTTTTAGATTCCTCTAGAGTTATTAACTCCTCATTTATCAAAGATTCCATTTCTTTATCATTTCTATTCTCTTTTAGTAGATTTTTTGAATCTTCAATTTCTTTATCAGTATCAAGCAACTTATTAAAATCAATCACCAAAGGTTCTAATTTTGACCTTTCTCTAGCTATTGATTCTAATTTCTTTGGATCATTAGCTATATCAGGATCTGCAAGTTGCACTTCCAAATTTTCAAAACTTTCTGAAGCAGTTTTCAACCTTGCAATTAATGTTGAGTATTCCAATTGAAATTGTGCTTAATTTTGAAATTCTATTTTTTAGAATCTTTTTCTTCTTTTTGATCTTTTGATGTGGCTGAATTAGCTGAACCCATTCCATATTTTTTCATAAACCTATCAACCCTGCCTTCTGTATCAAGAATCTTTTGAGTTCCAGTGAAGAAGGGATGATTTCCACTCCAAACATCAACATGTAATTCAGGCTGCGTGGAGCCAGTAGTCATTACAACTTCTCCATTACAAATAACTTTTGCATCTGGATACCATTTTGGGTGTATTTCAGATTTTGGCATAATTTAAATTCCTTTAACGTTTAGAGAATTGAGGAGCTTTTCTTGCTTTTTTAAGACCATATTTTCTTCTTTCCTTAGCTCTAGGATCTCTACTGAGGTGGCCTTCCGTTTTTAGCGGTTTCCTATTGTCAGGAGATAATTCACAAAGTGCTCTTGCTGCTCCTTGCTTTATAGCATCTGCTTGACCCGTCAATCCACCACCAAAAACATTTACCAAAATATCATAAGAATTTTCAAGGCCTAATGTTTGCAAAGGTGCTTTTATTGAATTTAAGTGCAGAGGATTAAAGTTTAAGTAATCATCTCCAGGACGACCATTAATTTTTATTAGTCCATTTCCTGGAATCAAGCGAACTCTAGCTACTGAAGTTTTTCTTCTTCCAGTTCCCCAATACACAGCTTTGTTTTTTATTTGACTATTCATTTTGATAAATTAACTATTTAATAATACAGGATTCTGAGCAGCATGAGGATGATAAGCTCCTTTATAAACTTTTAGTTTTTTAAATTGCTGTCTTCCTAAAGAGTTATGAGGCAGCATCCCTTTAACAGCTTGCTCAATGATTCTTTCAGGAATTCTTTCTTGTAAAGACTCAAATTTTTCAATTTTCATTCCTCCTGGTCTTCCAGAATGTCTCCTGTAAAGTTTTTGTGATGCTTTTTTACCTGTTACTTCTACTCTCTCGGCATTTACTACAATAACAAAATCTCCAGTATCTAGATGAGGTGTAAATGTCGGTTTATTCTTACCTCTCAATACAGTTGCAATTTCTGTAGCAAGTCTCCCAAGCGTCTTATCTTTTGCGTCAACTAAAAACCAATTTCTTTCAATTGTTTCTAAAGATGGAGTAATTGTTTTATTCATTTACCAAATTTCTGCAAATAAATTTAATTAGTCCTAAATTCTACCTTATAGAAGGAATATTAAACAACAGTTTTGAATGATTTACACAAAAAATTCGCTTAATTAAACCTTACTTAAGAAAAACCCTTAATTAAAAATAAAGGGAAAAAATCATTGTTATTAATCTTTTTAAAAACATTTTCTTCATAAACAGCATTTACAAAACATAACCCCTTAGCTGGAGCAGATTCTTTAACATCATTTTTCTTTTTGTTTAACCATCTATCTGTAAAAATTTCTGGCGATATTTTTTTTTCTCCAACTAAAACTAGTTGACCAATAATTAAGCGGACCATTCCATATAGAAAACCAGTAGCCTTAATATCAACAAAAATCAAATCTTCTACTCTTTTAATATCTATATTTTTTATTTTTGTGATTGAATTTGTTCTATTACTACCACTTTTCTGAAAAGCAAAAAAATCATGTTCTCCCATCATTTTCCTGGACGCATTTAACATTAAAACTTCATCTAATACTTTTTGATATCTATGCCATGACCAATTATTGATGAACAAGTTTGGGAATTTACTGTTATTAATGACATATCGATAATGTCTATACGTTGCTGAATAGCATGCATGCCAACTATCTTTTACCTCAACTGATTCCAAGATCCTAATTGATGAGGGTAAGAGACTATTTAAGACATCAGAATAACTATTTCCTGGAACAACACAATCAACATCAAAGTGTACTACCTGACCTGATGCATGAACCCCAGCATCAGTCCTACCTGCTGCAAAAGTCTTTACTGTATGATTCGTGATCTTTAAGAGAGCTCTGTCTAAAATTTCTTGAACAGTAGTTGCATTTTTTTGTTTTTGCCAACCTGAGTAATGAGTTCCATCATATTGGACTAGTAAAGCTACCCTTTTCAAAAGTTATTTTTTAGTAAAAGCCCCTTTAATTAACTAATTTAAACAAGCTCGATTATGGCCATCTGAGCGTTATCACCTTTTCTAGATACAGTTCTTACTATGCGTGTATAACCACCATCTCGGTCTCCATATCTTTCCTTTGCTTTTTCAAATAATGAATGAACTAATTTTTTATCATAAATATATCCAATAGCCCTTCTCCTAGAGGCCAAACTTCCATCTTTAGCGAGTGAAATCATTCTTTCAGCTTCATTTCTTAAAGCTTTAGCACGAGCTTTTGTTGTAGTTACTCTACCTTCCCTAATTAATTGAGTAGTTAAACCTCTTAGAAGTGCTTTCCTCTGGTCAGCAGGTTTACTTAATAATGGAATTCTAAGTTGGTGTCTCATAATCTTTAAAATTGTTAAACAGATGTTCTGCTTTGTGGAATAGAAATGCCAATGCGCTCAAGAGCCTCAATAACCTCATCTGCAGATTTAGAGCCAAAGTTCTTAATTTCAAGAAGATCTTCATAACTGAAGCCCATTAAATCTGAAACTGAGTTAACTTGCGCCCTTTTCAAACAATTATATGCTCTAACGGACAAGTTTAGTTCCTCTAGAGGAATTTGAGCTTCAGGAGATGGTTCAGGTTCTTCAGGAATTTCCTCAACCATGGTGACAGTAGCAAGGGGTTGAAAAAGTTCTATTAACTGATTTGCAGCTTCAGCAATAGCATCATCAGGACTTGTTGAACCATCTGTTACGACTTCCATTTTTAATCTTTCTCTTCCTGTTCCGCCTTCTGCTACAGCAGTTTCATCAATCGTAAAATTAACTCTCTTCACTGGCATAAATACAGCATCTATTTGAAGTAAATCAATTGCAGTTGTTTCTTCACTCTTACGGTCTACGGGTCTATATCCAACACCTCTTTCAACATGGATTTCCAACTCTAAGTTATGACCCTCCTGAATAGTCGCAATCGGTTTTTCGCCATCAACAATTTCAACTTGAGAGGAGAATTGGATATCATTCGCCTTCACTTCCATTGGACCACTCGCTACTAACCTGCCGATTTCGAGCTCTGGATTAGAACTATTTATTGATAGTTGCTTGCAATTAAGAAGAATATCTAAAACGTCTTCTCTAACTCCAGGAATAGTGGCGTATTCATGATTAATTCCCGCTATTCTTACAGCAGTAACTGCACTCCCTTCAAGTCCTCCCATAAGGACTCTTCTTAGGGAATTACCCAAAGTTGTAGCTTGTCCCCTTTCAAGAGGGCCAATTAAAAAAGTTCCTGTTTGGGAGCGATCATCTGCTACTTGATGGTCGATTCTGTCAATCTGGTATTGCAACACGGAAAATAATAAGGTTAAGAATTTTTTTTTTGGGGGGGGTTGAGAATGGTTAAGACCTAAACGCGTCTCCGTTTAGGTCTTCTACATCCATTATGAGGTAATGGAGTTACATCTCTTATTAGAGTTATTTCTAATCCGGCCACTTGTAAAGCTCTTATGGCCGTTTCCCTACCTGCGCCAGGCCCTCTAACTAGTACTTCTATTTGTCTCATACCTTGATCAAGTGCTCTTCTAGCTGCAGCTTCGGCAGCCGTTTGAGCAGCAAAAGGGGTACCTTTCCTAGCCCCTTTAAATCCACTTGCACCAGCAGAAGACCAAGAAATTACATGACCAGAGGTATCCGTAATTGAGACGATAGTATTATTAAATGTGCTTTGGATGTGTACCACACCATTAGGTACATTACGTTTAGATTTCTTTGAACCTGTTTTTTTTACTGTAGCTGCCATGATGTTTTAATTTAATACTTCAATTTGTAAATAGATTTAGTTATTTATTTTTTTCTTCCAGCAACTGTTTTCCTAGAACCCCGTCTTGTTCTTGCATTGGTTCTAGTTCTTTGACCCCTTACTGGAAGACTCATTCTATGTCTTCTTCCTCTTACACACCCTATATCTTGTAGACGTTTTAAAGCCATTCCCTCTTTTCTTCTCAAATCCCCTTCTAAAGTAAAATCTTCTGTGGCACCTCTTAGTTTTTGCACATCGGAATCTGAAAGGTCTTTGACACGAGTATCTGGGTTTACACCCGTATTAGCAAGAATTAGCTTCGATCTCGTTAAACCAATTCCATAGACGTATGTAAGTGCAATTTCAACTCGCTTTTCGCGAGGTATGTCAATTCCTGCAATCCTGGCCACGTTTTTTGAATAAGTAAAAGTTTGAATTTAAGGGTTAAAATTTAACCCTGACGCTGTTTATTACGAGGTCTTTTCTTGTTAATAACATAGATTTTACCTCTTCTCCTCACGATCTGATCGTCAGGACTAATTTTTTTGACTGAAGATCTGACCTTCATAGGGGTTTAACAAATAAAACGTTAATACTATATTCTACATCATCATCAAGCCATTTTTAGTTTAATATCAGAGGAAATGGTTTTTAAATCTCTATCAGCATCAATATATTCTAACAATGAGAGATCTTTAAAATATCGAATCAATGGTTCTGTAGTTTTTTTATAAATGTCAACTCTTGTTTTAATTGTCTCTTCCGTATCATCTTTTCTACCTCTCAAAAGCAAACGCTTAATAAGTACTTCTTCGGGGATATCTAAATAAAAAACTAATTCCAAAGGTTGATTTATTTCATTTAAGACTTCATTCAATGAATTTGCTTGAGATAAATTTCTAGGGTAACCATCTAGAATCCAACCTTTGTTATCCTTGACTAAATTTTGTCTTACTATCTTTAATACTAGTTCATCACTAACAAGTTCCCCTCGATTCATAATATCCTTTACCTGAATACCAAGGGCAGTATTCATTTCGATTTCTTTTCTTAATAATTCACCAGTAGAAAGGTGTAAATAAGAATTACTTTGACTAAGCAATTCCGCTTGAGTCCCTTTCCCTGCTCCAGGAGCTCCTAAAAATAGTATATGTTTCTTCATTAATTGTTAATTAGTCCCTCATACCTTTGTGAAATAACATAGGTTTGAATTTGCTTAGCAGTATCAATAGCAACACCCACAAGAATAAGTAATGAAGTTGCTCCTAAACCTTGAAAGGTCTGAACATTTGTAGCTCTTTCTACTGCAGCTGGGATTATAGCTACTGAACCCAGAAATAATCCTCCCAATAAAGTCAACCTATTTTGTATACCTGATAGGTAGTTGGCTGTATTTGTTCCTGGTCTAACTCCTGGAATCGCTACTCCTCCTTTCTTTAAATTTGAAGCTACATCAACTGGATTGATAGTAAGAGATGCATAAAAATAGGAGAACCCCAAAATCAAGGAGAAGAATGTAAGAGCATATGGCCATGGATTAGAAGATCCGGGATTTAAACTACTGGCTAACTTTATTAAAACTGGATTACCCGTAACATTTGCAATAGTTATAGGTAAAAAGATTAAAGCAGATGCGAATATTATAGGCATTACTCCTCCTGCATTTAACTTCAAAGGTAAATAACTTTGCCTTGTAGGAAGTAGTGTTGAACTTCCTATCTGCCTTTTTGCACTAACAATAGGAATGCGTCTTGCTCCCTCTTGGACAAAAATGATCCCAACAATTGTCAGTAAAAATACTCCAAGTAAAACTGCTATACCTAAAACATCTCCTCTATCGCCGGTTTGAGCTTTTTCAATGGTTGAACTTAGAGCCTTAGGTAAAGTCGAAACAATATTCAAAAAAATTACCAGTGAAGCTCCTTGACCTATCCCTTTTTCCGTAATAATTTCACTAAACCACATTACTAACATTGAGCCAGTAACCAAGGCAATGGAGGTTTGCAATACAAATGTAGTTTCACTTATCCCCTCAATAGCATATTGTCTAAGAATTAAGGAAAAAATTATACTTTGCAAAAAACCCCATCCTAATGAAACATATCTAGTTATTTGAGCAATTTTTCTTCTCCCCGCTTCTCCTTCATTTTTTTGTAAATCTTCAAGAACAGGCAATGAAGCTGTGAGAAGCTGAATAATAATTGATGCGTTAATAAAGGGAAGTATGCCTAATGCGAATATTCCTAAGGTTGAAATTCCTCCTCCAGTAAAAATATCTAAAAAACCTATTAATTGCCCCCCTTGATCTATAAAACTTTTAAAAGCGACCCTATCAATACCAGGCATAGGGATATATATCCCAAGTCTTACTAAAAGGAGCAGACCTAAAGTAGTTAAAACTCTACTCCTTAATTCTTTATTTAAAAATAATTGGGAAAGTATTTCAGAAGCGCTAGGATTTCTACTTTTTTTGACAAACATTTTATGGTTTACCTAAATTTTTAGTAAATTTATTTATTATTTATAAGCTCGCAGGATCCACCTGCGTCCTCAATTTTTTGTTTTGCAACTTTTGTAAATGCATGAGCTTGGACTTTTAGCTTTACATTAATTTTTCCATTACCAAGGATTTTTAAAGGAAATTTGGGCTTGAAGATCAATCCTTTCTTAACTAGTGAGTCAAGGTTAACTGTATCGTTATCTTTGAAATCATTTAATTTTTCTAAATTTATTATGGAAAAGTTCTTTTGATTAATTATTTCAAAGTGCTTTAATTTAGGAACTCTTCTATATAAGGGCATTTGGCCACCCTCAAAACCTGGACGTGTAGGTCTTCCAGAACGTGACTTTTGTCCTCTCATTCCAAAACCACATGATGCACCCTGACCGGCTGCAATTCCTCTACCCTTTCTTAGTTTTTTCTTTCTCGAGCCAGAGTTTGATTTAAGTGAATTTAATGTTGAAGTCATAATTTTAAGAATAGAGCTGTTCAAGTGAGATACCTCTCTCCCTAGAGGCAGATTTGTGTGTTCTTAATTGTGAAAGAGCTACCATAGCAGCTCTAGCGTTATTCAAAGGTGTTTTACTACCCAATCTTTTTGCTAAAACATTTTTTATGCCGGCTAATTCTAAAACTGTTCTTATTGAACCACCAGCAATTACTCCTGTACCTGGCGCAGCTGGTCTAATTAGAACATTAGCCGCACCATCTCGACCTAAAGATAGAGTCGGTATTGAATTATTTGGAGTTAAGGGAACCCTTACAAGATTCTTTTTACCATCTGAAACTCCCTTTCTCACCGCACCAATAACATCCCCTGCTTTACCAACTCCAACTCCAACTTGACCTTTTTCGTTACCTACTACAACTATTGCTCTAAAACTCATTTTTTTTCCACCCTTAACAGTCTTAGAAACGCGTCGAATTTGAACAACTCTTTCTTGCCAATCAGAATCTCTCTCTAGATTTTTTGAATCACCTCTTCTATTTCTTTTTCGATCATTACGATTATTCTTTTTTTGTTCTACGGGAGTAGCTGCAGGAACATTATCGTTCTTGGATTGAATTTCTTGTTTTGTTGGAGTGTCAGTCATAGTAAAAAATTAAAAGTTAGAATTCTAGGCCGGCTTCACGAGCAGCATCTGCAAGTGCCTTTACTCTACCGTGATATAAATTACCTCCACGGTCGAAAATTACTTGCTTAATACCTTTTTTTATCGCTCTCTTTGCTAATAATTTTCCAACAATAGAAGAAGAATTACAATCAGAAGGTAATTTCTCAGATTTTTCTCTTAGTTCTTTATCAACAGTTGAAGCAGAGCAAATAGTTGTTTGAGCGCTATCATCTATAACCTGAGCATAAATATGGTTATTAGAGCGAAAAACAGACAATCTTGGACGAGTTGCATCTCCAATTAAGAATCTTCTTAATCTTCTATGTCTTTTTTGGGTTTGTAATTTCCTGGAAAGTTTGGTCATTTTTTTAATTGGAATTATTTTTTGCCAGATTTACCAGCTTTTCTGAGAATTCTCTCATCATGATATTTAATTCCTTTACCTTTATATGGCTCTGGAGGTCTAATTGATCTGATTTTTGCTGCTTCATTGCCAACAATTTCCTTATCAATTCCAGATACAGTAACGTTTGTATTACTCTCAACTTTGTATGTTATACCATCAGGGGGGATCATTTCTACAGGATGACTATATCCTGCACTTACAACTAGATTTTTACCTTTTACTTGTGCTCTTGATCCAACGCCTACAATTTCTAGTTTCTTTGAAAAACCTTGAGTAACCCCTTCAACCATATTTGCAATTAAAGCTCTACATAAACCATGTCTCTGCCTTGAATGTATTTTGGTTGTGGTAGGACTTACGACAACAGTATTATCTTTCTTATCAAAACTAACTCCATCAGGCATGAGACGTTTTAACTCACCCTTTGGGCCCTTAACTGTAACTGTTAATCCATCAAAATCAACTGTAACTTTCTCTGGAATAATTACTGGTGTTTTTCCGATTCTTGACATAATTAATTCTCCTTAATAAACATAGCAGAGGACTTCGCCGCCAATGCCTTGCTTTCTAGCATCGCGATCACTCATAACGCCTTTAGAAGTTGATATTATGGCAACTCCAAGACCTCCAAGAACTTTTGGTAAACCTCTAGTATTTTTATATATTCTCAAACCAGGTTTACTAACTCTTTGCATAGATCGAATAGTAGGAAATTTGTTTTTTCCGCTATATTTGAGGCCGAGTATTATTTGTGATTTATAGCCTTCACCTTCCTCATTAATATCAGAAATGAACCCCTCTTTTTGAAGTACTTTGGCGATACTTAAGGACATTTTTGAACCTGGGATTGTTGTGGTTGTATGCTTTTTTTGACTCGCATTTCTAATTCGAGTAAGCATATCGGAAATAGGATCGTGATTTGACATAGTTTTAATTTAATTCTTACTAAAAGGCATTCCTAACTCCTGCAAAAGAGCTTTACCTTCTTGATCTGATTTTGCACTAGTGACAATAGTTATATCCATACCTCTTATTGAATCTATTTTATCAAAAGAGATTTCAGGAAAAATCAATTGCTCTTTCACGCCAACGGTGTAATTACCTCTCCCATCAAAACTTTTTGGATTAACTCCTCTAAAGTCTCTTATTCTTGGTAAAGCAAGATTTATAAATCTCTCCAAAAAAGAATACATCCTGTCTCCTCTCAAAGTTACAGTACAACCAATTGGCATACCTTCACGAATTTTAAAACCCGCGATAGCTTTTTTGGCCCTTGTTACTAAGGCCTTTTGCCCTGTAATTGTTGCCATTTCATTTAAAGAGGCTTCAAGAGCTTTCGAATTCGAAGCTGCTTCACCAAGACCTCTGTTAACGTTGACTTTGACAACTTTAGGTACTTGATGAATATTTTTAAGACCAAGGTCCTTTAAAAGTTTTGGTCTTATTGATTCTTTGTAGCGATTTTTTAGAGTCATAATTTTTTGTTAATTCTGGTCTTTGTCAGAATTGATAAATTAGAAAAAGTTGAAATCTGGTTTCTGATGAAAAATTAATCAATTACTTCACCAGTTTTCTTTAATCTTCTCTTCTTAACCCCCTCTTTATCAATAAAGTATTCAATCTTACTTGTAAGATTTTTATCCTTTGAAAAAAACATTACATTTGATGCATGTAAAGATGCTTCTTCTGTAAGAATTCTTCCAGTTTCCCCTTCCTGAGTTGGTTTTACATGTTTGGTCCTAAGGTTAATTCCCTTTACAACTACTCTATTTTCAAGAGGGATAGTTTTTAAAACTTCACCAGTTTTCCCTTTGTCCTTGCCATTAATTACTTTTACCAAATCTCCAGTTTTGATTCTCATTTTTATTCTCTGGAAATTTTTCTTTTGCTTTAATGAATCCAACATTTAAATCACCTCCGGAGCAAGAGAAACAATCTTTGTATAATTTTTATCCCGTAGTTCTCTAGCTACAGGACCAAAGACTCTAGTACCTTTTGGATTCTTATCTTCATTAATCAATACTGCCGCATTGTCATCAAATCTGATTGAATTACCAGTATTTCTTCTTAATGTTGCTTTAGTCCTGACGATAACAGCTTTAACAACTTCAGATTTCTTAACTCCCATGTTAGGAAGAGCATCTTTTACAGTTGCTACGATTACATCCCCGACATGTGCATACCTTCTATTAGAACCTAAAACCCTAATACATTGGAGTCTTTTTGCTCCGCTATTATCGGCAACTGTTAAATAAGTTTCTTGTTGAATCATTTTTTAACCTCCTTAGCCTGACTTGTTTTATTGAGAATCTCTTCAATGGCCCATCTTTTTTGAGCACTAAGCGGTCTAGTTTCTCTAATTTTAACTCGATCACCTAAAACACATGTATTTTCTGGATCATGCGCCTTATATCGTGTAGTTCTACTTACAATTTTTTTATAAGTGGGATGTGGATATCTGTTAATAACAGCAACAACAACTGTTTTATCCATTTTGTCGCTGACAACAGTACCAATTCTTTCTTTAAGTGCCATAACTAATAATTAATCAGAAGTTGTTTTAGAAGCAGATTGACTCTTACTGAGAGTGAGTAATTGCGCAATTTGTTTCTTGATAATTTTAAATTTATGAGTTTCATTGAGCTGTCTCGTAGCTTGCTTGAATCTCAAATCAAAAAGATCTTTTCTTAATAGGTCAATCTTTTCAGTAATTTGATCAGAATTTAATTTTTTAAATTCCATTAGTGACTCTGAGTTTTTCATTGTTTAACCTCCTCTTGAGATTTTTTACTATTTTTTGTATTTTCTTGAGAGGAATTTTCTAGATTTTTATCAATGGAGATAAATTTAGTTTTTACAGGAAGTTTGTATTGAGCCAGACGCATAGCTTCCTTTGCAATTTCCTCAGTGATATCATCACCACCCATTTCAAAAAGTATTCTTCCAGGTTTTACAACTGCTACCCAAAACTCTGGATTACCCTTACCAGAACCCATTCTGGTTTCTGCAGGTCTCATTGTCACGGGTTTATCAGGAAAAATTCTTATCCAGATTTGACCACCACGTTTGATATATCTGGTCATAGCTCTTCTGCTTGCTTCAATCTGACGTGCAGTTACCCAGCCACAGTCTTGAGCTTGGAGAGCAAATTGACCGAATGCAATAGTATTACCTTTTGAGGCTACACCCCTCATTCTGCCTCTATGTTGTTTACGGAATTTAGTACGTTTTGGACTAAGCATTTTTATACCTCCTATGAATTCTCATTTGAACGATCCTCAAATTGCTGAGGTCTTCTACTAGCTTTCCTCTTAGGGCTCGCACCCACAGGAATAGTTTGTTCTTCTTTAGGGAGAACTTCACCTTTGAAAACCCAAACTTTAATACCTAGAACACCGTAAGTTGTATTAGCTTCTCGTGTTGCATAGTCAATTTCAGCTCTCAATGTATGTAATGGAACTCTACCTTCTCTAGTCCATTCAGTTCTAGCTATTTCAGCACCATTCAACCTTCCCCCTACTTGAATTTTAAGACCTAAGACTCCAGCCCTTTGAGCCCTTTGTAAGGCCATCCTTATCGTTCTTCTAAAGGCGACTCTTTTTTCAAGTTGTTGAGCAATATATTCAGCAAGTAAAAAAGCATCAGCATCTACGCGTTCAACTTCAACAACGTTTATTCTTACTTGCCTTGTTCTATCCCCTATAGTTTTTTGAATGCCAGATCTTAATTCTTCAATCCCACTTCCTTGTCTTCCTACTATAACTCCTGGTCTTGCTGTTTTTAATTCAAGTTCCAGTTGGTCAGCTTTTCTAGCTATTAAAACATCGCTAATTCCTGCTGCTCCATATTTTTTTTGTATGAAGGTACGAATTTTAAAATCTTCTTGGAGAAGAATTGGATATGTTTTAGAAGTAGCAAACCACTTAGAGCGATGCTCTTGTGTAATTCCTAATCTTAGTCCAGAAGGATGTATTTTATGTCCCATTAGTTTTGTACCTCCGCATTAGTTTGAATAGGAGCAGATTCAACAGAAATACTGATGTGGCAAGTCTGTTTTTTTATTGAAAAAGCTCGACCTTGAGCTCTGGGTCTATACCTTTTCATTACTGGACCACTATTAGCCCATGCAGAGGAAATAACTAAGGTAGATGGATCCATTCCAAAGTTATGTTCTGCGTTGGCAACCGCAGATCTTAGAACTTTAGTAATGGGGTCTGTAGATCTGTAAGGCATAAATTCCAACATAATCAATGCATCTCTATAAGACCTACCCCTTATCTGATCCAAAACTCTTCTCACTTTAGAGGCTGATCCGCGAACATAATTCCCATGAGCAATTGCTGTTTTTGTTGTTTCAGGTGTTTTTGTCATGATTTTGCTCCTTTCTTATCTCTTATATGACCTCGGTAAGTGCGTGTAGGAGCAAATTCACCGAGTTTATGACCAATCATTTGTTCAGTAATAAATACTGGAATGTGAGTCTTGCCATTATGTACAGCGATTGTGTGACCGATCATTAAAGGTAAAATCGTAGAGGATCTTGACCAAGTTTTGATAACAGACTTGTCATTATCGGTATTTTGTTTTTCTACCTTCTTGAGCAGGCTATCTGCTATAAAAGGTCCTTTTTTTAGTGAACGTCCCATGATTATGTAATAGAAATTGAAATAATAAATGAAGTAATCAAGAGTCTCTTCCTCCTCTACTCCTCTTAGAAACGCGACGGCGTCTTCGAACAACTAATTTATTACTTGGTTTGTTCTTTTTACGTGTCTTTAATCCAAGAGCTGGCTTACCCCATGGAGTAACTGGGCCTGCTCTACCAATTGGTGCTTTTCCCTCTCCTCCTCCATGTGGATGATCACATGGGTTCATTACACTACCTCTTACTTGAGGCCTTCTTCCAAGCCATCTTCTTCTTCCTGCTTTACCTAAGCTAGTATTTCTTATTTCAGAATTACCCACTTCACCAAGAGTTGCGTAGCATTCTTTTCTTACAAGTCTTACCTCAGTAGATGGGAGTTTTAAAGCAACATAATCTCCCTCTTTTGCCATAACTTGAGCACTAGCTCCTGCGGATCTAACCATTTGAGCACCCCTACCTGCGTATAACTCAACACAATGAACACTAGATCCTAATGGCATAACAGAAAGCGGCATTGCATTTCCATCTTCAATTGGAACACTTTCTCCAGAAATGACATTTTGTCCGACTTTTACTCCTGCTGGAGCGATAATATATCTTTTCTCTCCATCTTCGTAAAATAAAAGTGCCAACCTTGCATTTCTATGAGGATCGTAGTGTATAGCTGCAACTTTAGCATTGATATTTCTTTTATCTCTTCTAAAGTCGACCAATCTATATTGCCTTTTGTGGCCACCTCCACGATGCCGACAAGTGATAACTCCACGATTGTTCCTGCCTTTAACTCTATGTTTTGAAACTATTAGTGATCTTTCAGGTTTTGCACTAGTTATTTCACTAAAGTCAGTAACTACTCTCTGCCTAGTGCCAGGTGTATAAGGTTTAAATTTACGTATTGCCATGATTAAAACTCCTTAAGATTCTGGAAATAGTTGAATTTTGTCTCCTTCAGCAAGACGTACAATTGCCTTCTTGACCTGAGAACGTTTACCGGAAAATTTCCCGACTCTTCTTGTTCTCCTAGGAGGATTCATAGTGTTAACCCCTATGACTTTAACACTGAATAAGGCTTCAATAGCTGCCTTTATTTGTGGTTTGGCCGCTCTATGATCTACTTCGAAAGTATACTGGTTAAGATCTAGTGCATTTGTAGCTTTCTCAGTAATAACTGGCTTTCGTATTACATCGGCTAAACGAGAATCGAATAATTTACTCATGATGCATAAACCTCCTGAATTTTATCTATCGCTGATTGACCTATTACCAATTTATTGGCATTGAGAATATCGAATACATTTAATTGATCGGCGGCGATTAATTTTACTTTCTCAATATTATTAATGGATTTTTTTATGGTATCGGAAGGACTATCAAGAATAACCAAAACTTTTTCAGTTTTTTGTATACCTAATCTAGCGAGGCCATTGATGATATCACTTGTTTTAGGCTGCTTTAAAGTAGATCCAAAATCTTCAACAGCCTTCATATCAGATACTCTGGACATAAGAGCTGTTCTAAGAGCTAATCTACGTTCCTTACGATTCATATCAAGATTGTAAGAACGTGGCTTAGGTCCAAAAATAATTCCGCCACCAGGTCTTAAGGGTGTCCTTATTGATCCTTGGCGAGCTCTTCCTGTACCTTTTTGTTTGTATGGCTTTCTACCGCCCCCGCGCACTTCAGATCTTGTCAAAGTTGATGCTGTCCCTTGTCTTTTATTTGCTAGCTGTCGAAGGACTGCTCTATGGATTAAGTCTGCCGAAGAAGTTTCTTTAGCAACTGCTAAATCAAGGGTAACTTTGCCTGATTTTTTACCATCCCACTTTAAAGTTTCAAGTGTTGTCATGATTTTTCACCTCCTTTATTACCTACAACATTATTTGGCTTTATGTTGACAATTGAGCCGGGCTTACCTGGAACAGAACCCTTGACTACAAGCAAATTCTTCTGATCATCAATTTTTAGAACTAACAAACCTTTGGTAGTTATCTGTTTTCCTCCATATCTTCCTGCCATTCTTTTCCCTGGATAAATTCTACCCGGAGTTGTTCCTGCTCCTGTAGATCCTGGTGCTCTATGATTTTTTGAACCATGACTCATAGGACCTCTGCTAAAACCGTGCCTTTTCTGGTAACCTGCAAAACCTCTACCCATAGATTTGCCACTGATATCAACTTTTTGACCAACCTCAAAGTTTTTTACAGTTATTTGTTTTCCGATTTCATAAGATGAAGTTTCTTCAACCCTATATTCTTTCAAATGCTTTAAAAGGTCTTCTCCGGATTTCAATAAGTGTCCCTTTTCAGGCTTACTTATATGCTTATCTTTGGACAAGCCATAACCTATTTGAACAGCAGCATAACCATCCAAAGCGGTTGTTTTCAATTGAGTGATACGGCAAGGTCCAGCCTCAATAAGAGTAACTGGCACGGAATTACCATTCTCGTCGAAAAGTTGGGACATGCCCAATTTCTTTCCTAAAATTCCTATAGAC